>CALGOO010000261.1 GCA_937960715.1 uncultured Candidatus Competibacteraceae bacterium | reverse complement strand
CCTTCACACCGCGCGACCAGCGGCCTAAACTCAGCGCGACGGGAGGCGGACGCCGACGAGGCCGAGACCGCGAGACCCCCCCGGACGGAGGCGGCGGCCGAGACCGAAGGCGCGTTTAGTAGTTTCCTTCTCACTGCGCTTCGCTCCGTTCGCGGAAACCCCCGTGCGCCCCTGCGGGGAGCGAAAGAAAAGCCCCGCGCCCCGGCACCGAGACCAGCGGCGGCGGAAGCGCCACGGGATGCGACCCGAAACCGGAACCGTTCACCCCAGCAAAGGAAACAGGCGATCCACCATGGCGAGCTACCATTGCCGCGTGAAAGTCGGCGGGAAAGGGCAGGCGAGCGGGCACGCCGCCTACCTCGCCCGCGAAGGGCGCTACGCCGAACGGGCGGGCTACGAAGATTTGGAAGCGACCGGGCACGGCAATCTGCCCTCGTGGGCCGACGGCGAACCCGCCTTGTTCTGGACCGCCGCCGACCGGCACGAGCGGGCCAACGGCGCGACCTACCGGGAGCTCGAAATCGCCCTGCCGCGCGAACTGAATCCCGGCCAGCGGCAAGCGCTGGTGTTGGACTTCATCCGCCAGGAGATCGGCGAGCGGCACGCCCACCAGTGGGCGATCCACAACCCCGGCGCGGCGCTGGCGGGCGGGGAACAACCGCACGCCCACCTCATGTACTCGGAACGGACGCTGGACGGCATCGAGCGCGATCCCGAGCAGTATTTCAAGCGCTACAACGGGAAACATCCCGAACGCGGGGGCTGCCGCAAAGACAGTGCCGGAACCGAGGAACGACTGCTGGAAACCCGACAGCGGTGGGCCGAGGTGCAAAACGCCCACCTGCAACAGCACGGCCACGCCGCGCGGGTCGACCACCGGAGCTTGGCCGAGCAAGGCATCGACCGGGCACCGGAGCAGCACCTGGGCGGGCGACGGGTGCGGCAACTGGCACCGGAACAGCGGGAAGCCCTGCTGGAACGGCGGGAGGCCGAAGACGAACTGCTACAAAGCCAGCAAGGGCTGGCGCCGTTCGATCTCGCGCGGCACCTCCACGAACTGACCGCCGCCGCCCAACAGCGGGACCAGGACGAACAGGCCGCGCGGACCGCAGAAGCGCGGGCCTACTGCCAGCAAGCTTTAAACGAGTTCCGAACCGAACTGGCCCAAAAAGCCGAGCAGGAGCGAGCTTTGGAGGCGGAACGACACCAACAACAGCTAGACACGGACCGGGAACGCCAGCAACGGTTAGATGCAGAACCGGAACACCAGCAACGGCCAGAACCGGAACCGGCACCGCTTTTGGAACCGCTTCCCGCCATCGGGTTGGATTCCCCGTCATTGGTGGAGCGCTTGCAAGCCGCCCTCGCCAAGACGCTGGAGCCGCTCCAAGCGCAACGCGAGCCATCCCAAGCCCAAGAGCCCCCGCCGCAACGGTCGCGGGGGTTCGACCTGGAGCCTTAGCGGCGGCCAGAGCGCCCATTTGCCCCTTCAACGGCCTCCGATCAGGAGACAGGAGACAGGAGACGATCATGGACCCCCAGCAGCTACTCGCCACCCTGATCCAACTGTCCGACGAGCAGCAACACCGGATCGCCGAGCTGCTGGACCGGCTCGAAGGGCAGGCGCAGACGCTGACTCGCGCCAGCCAGCAGGCCGAACACGCGGCCCACGCCCTCAACCGCAGCGGGCAGAAAACCGCCCTCACCCTGCAAGCGGCGGTCCGAGAGGGCGTCGAAACCGCCTTGCACGACACCCGCACCCCCCTTTCCCAACGCACGGAACAGGCGTTCCAGGAGGCCGGACAACCGTTGCTCCGCACCTTGGCCGAGGTCACGAAGGCCGCCGAGGCGACCGAAGAGCGCCTGCAACGGGCCGTGAAGACCTTCGGATGGAAATGGGGCACCCTCGCCGGCGGCACGGCGCTGGCCGCCGTCCTGATCCTCCTTTTCGGCGCGTGGCTGGCCGCTTCGACGCTGGTATCAAAGCAGCGCGCGGAACTGGAACGGCTCAACGCGGAGATCATGCGGAGCGAGGCGCGGCTCGAAGCACTGGACCGACGCGGCGGGAAGATCGAATTGACGGATTGCGGCGGGCGGTTGTGCGCCTACGCTTCGACCCATCAGGGCGAAGGCTACAAGGACTGGAAAGCGCCGTGGAGCGGGCGAGATAATTTGCCGCTGGTGATTCTCAGGGGTTATTGATTGCGGGGAATCCTAATCAATCAGTCAAAGGTTCAATCCAATAATTTTATGATTCGGGCGCGCATCTTGAATTTGGAGATAGAAAGGAGTAACGGCAGTTTCTGAGCCTCTTATTGCGTCGTAATGAACTGTATGACTTCGGGTACGCAAAGGAAGATCAGCAATACGCTTCAAATTCACGCGGCACGATGGATTTTCACATCAAGCGGATTAAACGAAGTCGCTTTAACTCTTAACACAACGTTTGGCAATCCCTTCAGCCTATCTGCGTCTTCAAGGCGACGCACGTTTTCAACATCGTATGGGTAGATCAATGGCTTTCACTTTTTCTTATTTCAGGTTAATAGTGGAAACGCCACCGCCCCAGCCGGCGATGCCCAATTTTTGACGAGTTCGGCAACCATTGCATTGGTTGAAGTCAAATCCACGCCTGCTTTTTCCAGCCTGCGGTAAGACATTTCTTCGGCAATTTGATTCGATGAGCCGCAAGCATCCGCTACGACTTTGACATTGAAGCCTTCTTCTAATGCGCTGATTGCGGGTGCAACCATACAAACATCCGTCGTAACGCCCGCCATTACGAAATTTCTTTTACCCGTTGCCCGACAAGCACTGGCAAAATTATCATCATCCCAGGCGTTGACCACTCCTTGTCGCTTGATTCTGGCGGCGAACGCTTCAGGGGCGATTTCCTGCAATTCGGGCATCAACGGTCCTTGAATGTTGACATTCGTTTCCTGACTCGAAGTCAAAACGAGAGGTATTCCCGTTCCTTTGGCAAACTTTGCCAAAATGATGACGTTGCGTTGCAAAAGCGCAAGCGGAGTGGTCGCCGCCCAAGTGTTTGTGCCCACTTGATGGTCAATCAAAATTATCGCCGTATCTTC
>CALGOO010000260.1 GCA_937960715.1 uncultured Candidatus Competibacteraceae bacterium | reverse complement strand
CGTACCGCTTTCCTGGAAAGCCAGGGGTTGCGTGTGTTGCGCTTTGATAATCGCCAGGTTCTGCAAGAGCAGGATGGCGTGATGGAGGAAATATACCGGGCGGTGGCCAAGGAAGTCGGTGCGGAGCATTCGTAGGGAAATCCCCCCTCACCCCCCTTTGGCAAAGAGGGGAACCGCTACTCACGCGACAGCACCGCTCGCTTCGAATATCGGCTCGCGGATCATCTCCTGGAACTCCAGGACGCGCTATGCAGCCGCCACTACCGACCCGGTCTCTATCGGCATTTTTTCATCCATGAGGGCAAACGGCGAAAAATCAGCGCCGCGCCGTTTCGAGACCGGGTGGTGCACCACGCGCTGTGCAACGTGATCGAGCCGGCGTTCGAACGCCGCTTCATCTTCGACAGCTACGCCAACCGGGTGGGGAAGGGCACGCATCGGGCGGTGGATCGGTTGCAGCAGTTCGCCCGGCGCTATCGCTACGTGCTGCGCCTGGACATCGTCAAGCACTTTCCCTCTTTGGATCACGCCATCCTGCGCGACACCCTGGCCCAGGTGATCCGAGACGACGAGGTACTGTGGTTAGTGGACACAATTCTAGCCAGCGGTACCGGCGTGTTGGACGAGGAATACACCATGATCTGGTTTCCGGGTGATGATTTGCTGGCGGCAGCGCGACCACGGGGATTGCCGATTGGTAACCTGACTTCACAGTTCTGGTCGAACTGTTACCTCGATCCCTTCGACCATTTCGTCAAACGTGAACTGCGTTGTCCAGCCTATTTGCGCTACGTCGATGATTTTGCGCTGTTTAGCAACAGTCAACGGGCGTTGTGGGACTGGAAACAGGCCATCGTCGAGCGACTGGCTCGATTGCGCCTGACGATTCACACCGGCGCGGCCCAGGTGACGCCGGTCGAAATCGGCATTCCCTGGCTCGGTTTCGTGGTCTATCCCACTCACCGGCGGGTTAAGAGCCGCAACGTGCGCGACTTTACCCGACGTTTGCGCGCCCGCTGGGAAGCCTATTGCGACGGCGAAATCAGCTTCGCCGAATTCGACGCTGGGGTACAGGGCTGGATCAACCATGTGCGCTACGCCGATACCTGGGGCTTGCGCCAGCATGTGCTGGGTCAGCCCTTGTGTGTTCGGTAGCGTCCCGCCCCTAAAAAATCCGCGAAGCGCGCTACGCGCGCTTTTGCCGCTACGCGGCCATCAGTGACCAGTGTCTCAGATGGGGGACACACACGCCAGCCGAAACCCGAGGAGGTTGTAGCGGGTGCCGGGCGCGCTGTAGCTGCGGACAGCGGCGCGCGCGTTCGTCTGGTCGAAGTGCCAGGCGCCACCGCGCACCACCCGGCGGGCGTCTGATTCAGCGCTTCCCGGGTCTTCAGAGCTGCCGTAGAGCTGATACAAACTTTCGGTCCAATCCCAGATATTGCCGGTCATATCAACCAACCCTTCCGGTGTTTCTCCACCAGGAAAGACGCCAATCGGTGTCGTGCGGCGAATGTGGGTTTCGAAGGTATTGCCAAGGGCGGCATTGAAATCATTGCCGTAAGCATAGCGACGGCCCTCTTGACCCCGTGCCGCGGCTTCCCATTCAGTTTCGGTGGGTAGCCGAAACGATTTGCCGGTTTGCGCACTCAGCCAGGCACAATAGGCGCGGGCTTCATGCCAGCAGATGCCCACCACCGGCTGGGCCGGGTTGTTGAACGCTTCGTCGTTCCAATAAGCCGGTTGGGTTTGCCGGCCAGGGGGATACCATTCTTCCAATAATGCTTCGAATGCGGCGTCGTCCATGCGGGCGATTTGTTCCCAATCGTCGGCTTGCTTTGAGGTAATGCGGCCTTGTTGGTGCCAATTGCGAATGTCGTCAAACTGCGCTTGCAGGGTCTGGCGATCTTCACGCCACTGCTGCTTGGCGCCTTCCGCCGTGCTGTCCCCACGCCGCCACGCTTGGGCGGCTTCGGTCTCCCACCAGCGCTCGTCCTCGTAGCCGCCCGCTTTCAGGAACAGCGCGTACTCGGCGTTGGTGACCGGGAACTGGCCGAGCTGGAAGGGCTGGAGTTCCACGGCATGAACGGGCGCTTCGCGTTCGTAAAGCCCTTCGTCGCTACCGACAGTGTAAGTCCTGGCAGGAATCGTCACCAAAGGAGGTAATCGATAAGCGCCCTGCGGACCTTGGCAATGGACGAAACGGGGATCGCCCAGCGGACCCAGCGCCAGCCCGGCGGCAATCCGGGCGCGTAAATCGGCTCTGGCGTCTTGGGTGCGCTCAACTAAGGCCCAGCGAATTTTATCTTTCAGCGCCTCTGAGAGGGCGACATCGGGTTGTGCAGCGCAACGGCCCGCCAGCGGCAGGTTGACCTTCAGCAGCGGTTCCACGAAGGTATCCGGGTTGCCTACCATGGCCGCGGCCAGCAGGGTGGTTTCCTCCCAGCCCGTACCCGGCAGCGGCGGCAGCGGGTCAGAGTCGGCGATGGTAGCCAGTTTCTCTTCCAGGCTGGGAGAGGTTTTTCCGGCTTCCCAGGCCACTTGCACGCATCCCGGCCTGGGTGATTTGGCTAGCTGGCGTGCCGCGAAATACTCTTGCAGCAACTGGTGCCGATAGATGACTTGATCGGCATCCAGATCCTCGTCCAACACGCCGAGCGCCTCGCCGGCCTTGAGAAGGGCCTCGTCCTGTGAGTGATCCAGCATGTCCAGCGCTTCGTCGTAGGCGATACGGACTTGCGCGGCTTCCTGTTCCTTGTGGCGTTCCTGCATGGCACACGCCAGCACGCTCAGTTTGTCGATCAGGATGCCACCCGTGGGCAGCGCCCACGGCGGCTTCCAGTCGCGGGAGTTAACCAGCCGCTGGCGGTCGCGTGGGGTCAGCAATGCATCGTTTTGAAACAGCGCATTGCCCGTTTCCACTTCGCGCCGCAACGCCCGCCGCACGAAGCCGGAGAACAACGCCGCCCGTCCTGCAGGGATTTCGCCGTGGGTGGTCATTTCGACCAGCAGTTTCAAGTAATACGGCGTGCGCAGAAGATCCAACTGGCGGGACCCTGTGAGATTGCCCCACAGGGTATCCGCATATTTAGGGCAGTACAGCGCCAGGAACCGCTGGACCTGGTCGTCGGAAAGCGTCTTGATGCGCAGTTGCGGCACCGGCAAGTTGTTGGGCGAGGATAGCGAGGCGCTGTAATCCAGGCTGCGGCAGGAGAAGACAATCCGATTGCTGGGGCAATGGCGATGCAATTCCGCCAGATAATCCTTCCACAACCGGACCGGTTCCTCACCGGGATAGGGAATCTCGTTGAGCGCGTCCAGGAGCAGCGTCATCCGTCCCACCTGCAACAGCGTATCCAGGGGCGGCAGCGCCGGATAGCGGGCTGTCCAGGATTCACTCAGCCAAGCGTGAGGTTGGGGCAGGGGGGCACCGAGATGGGCAGGTCGATACTCATTGAGAGAAAGAAAAAAAGTCAGTGGGTTTTCGTCGGGTAATGGAGGGTCGGATAACGCGAGCACGGCACGGGCCTGGTCCAGTTCGAAATGGCGCAACAGGGTGCTCTTGCCGGAACCCGGCGCGCCCAGCAGCACCAATGCCGGGTAATCCGGGGTCGCCGCCAGAGCTTGTTCGAGGTCCTGAAATTCCCGGTCTTGTTCCGCCCAACGGGTTCCCTGGGCTTCCTCGCCTTGATCCAGCAGCAGCGCCAGGTGGACGAAGCGTTTGTCCAGTGCGTAGCGGGGTTGTGCCCATTCGGCAACTCGCGCCACGCGATAGTCCGTCAAGTCGCGCGGCCGGTAGCGCAGAATGGCTTGTACGGTCTCCACGCTCAGATCGAACGGCTGCGGCGTGGCCGATCCGAGTAATTGGTCCCTCAGCGCCGATAGCTCCGGAGGCAGGGGGACGGTTGCATCGGTTGGCTGGGTGAACGCGGCCACTCGGTCGCGGAGCGGCTGCAAGCGTTGCTGCCATTCGTCGCCTTTGTGATCCGCAATGTCTTCGAGCAGATTGACCAGGCCCCGACGGCCTTGCTCCTCTTGCTGGGTCAGCAACTCCGTCACCAGCCGGCGGGTGAATCGACGGGCATGGCCGCTCCATTCGATTTCGCTACGCAGGTTCGGGAGATCCGCGAGGGCGACGCCAAGCCATTCCTCGCGGTCCCGCTCCATTTCCAACAGCGGCCAGAGCTGGTCGGTGAGCTCCTTGATGAGCGGGCGGGCGATTTCGGTCATGCGGTTATCCGCCAAGCCGGCCGTGAATCGCCGGGGCGTTGGCTTTCAGATCGGCCAGCACGGCGATCATGCTGGTACCGGCATTGCGCAGATAGCGGCGCCCGGTGTCGGGCTCTTCCAACATCCCGCCGCTGTGGTGGATGGCGATCACCGCGAACCCGTCATCGAACACCGGCGATCCCGAGGAACCGGGTTCGGTGCTGGTGAAGTACTGCACCACCGTAGGGTCGGCGTAGGCGACGAAATTATTCTGCATGGAGATTTTTTTGAAGTGTCCGCCAGGGTGCTGAATGATGGTCACCCGATCATCGCGCTTGACCCGCGCGGCGCGCAGCGACAAAGGTTCGCCAAAAGCCGGCGGATCGGCCAACTGCGCCACCGTGTAGTCCAGGTCCGGGTGGGTGTGAAACAACCCTTGCGGTTTCGCGCCCACGGTGAGGGTCTCGCATGCCTTGCCGTGCCGGTCGAGCTGATAGTTGAAGGTGAACTCCGCCTGTTCCATGTCCGCTGCCGAGCCGATAACGTGGTGGTTGGTCATCAACAAGTCAGGAGCGATCATAAAACCTGAGCCCGCGCCGTTGGGAAGACCGACCCGCACCACGGCGCGCGCGGCCGCCAGCGCCAGTTCCAGCACGCGGATGTCGCGCAGGGTGTTCTCGCCGATGATTTTCTCGCGCACGTCTTCGGCGGAGGCGGTCCCGCGCCACTGATCGAGAGGGATTGGACGGTTGCGCACCACCGGTCGGTCGAGGGGGTAGCGGGTGAATAAGCTGCGGATGAAATCCTGTTCCTCGCCGTCGCCGATACGATCGAGGAGTTCGTTCAGGAACACGCCAAGCGCTTCCTTGCCGTAGGCCACTTGGCCGAACTGAGCGAGGGTCTTGATGACCTCGACCGCCACGCTGCGCGGGTTGCCGTCCAGATCGAGGCCACTCAAAATGGCGCTGGCGCGGGGGATGCCCTCCAGCGCGCCCACCACCAGGCGACGCCGGTCGCGGACGTTGGCAAAGTCGGGCACGTCTTGCACCAGGCTGACAAGATGGCGAAAGTCCTCGCGTTGCAGTTCGACGGTCATGGTCGTGCTCCTCATCAAACAACCTGTCTATCACGGCAATGGCCCTGATAGGCTTGAAATTTCGCGCGCGAAGAGCGCTACGCGCTCTTCAAAAGAGGGCCGCTACGCGGCAATCAGTGATCAGTGTCTCAGATGGGGGACACACACGCCAGCCGAAACCCGAGGTAGTAGTAGCGGTAGATGGGCGCGTAGTAGTAGCGGACAGCGGCGCGCGCGAACGACTGGTCGTGGTTCCCGGCGCCACCGCGCACCACCCGGCGGGCATCGCCCGCCAGGGTTACATTTTCGGGGCGGTCGTATTCGTTCAGACACCATTCCCAGACGTTGCCGCTCATATCCAGGGCGCCCACCGGCGATGCCCCTTGCGGATACATCCCCACCGCCGTGCTTCGGCTCAGCTCACTTTCGTAAGTGTTGGCGCATTGTCCATCCCATTCCGGTCCCCAGGGATATTCATTCGCCGGGTCGCCGCCGGTCGCCGCTTGTTGCCATTCCCACTCAGTGGGCAAGCGGACTTCGTAACCCAGTCGGGCGCTCAGCCAGCGGCAGAAAGGCACGGCCTCCAGCCAAGCGACGTTTTCGGCTGGGTGGTTACCATATCGCTGGAACTGCCGGCCCGGTTTTTCAGGCGGACGGTCGACCCAAAGTCCTTGCCACCACTCCGGATTGTGGTAGCCGTCGTCCGCTTCCAGAAAAACGCGATACTGACGATAGGTCACCGGATATTTGGCGATCTGGAAAGGTTCGACTGTGAAAGTGCCCGCATTCTCTTCCAACGTTATCTCGCCGCCGGGCACCTCGCACCACTCGATGTCCGGCAGACCGTCGGCGCGCAATCCCACCCCGGGACGGGGATCGCCCAGTAGCGCCAGGCGCACGCCGATGATCGCCCGCTGCTTGTGGGTAGTCTTTTAATTGTTCAGTTCCGCCAACATCCGGTTGCAATCGAGCGGGCCGAGAAAATCCCGCTCCAATGCTGAGAAACGCTCGGCTTGCAAGCCCAGGTGCTCCAGCATCCTGAGAACTTCTTGAACCCGGTTATCCGGCCAACGGTGTTCGTCAAGACGCTCATGAGCTTCCCAGTAGGCGGCTAGTTGAGTGATCTGACGCCGCAACCGGTGATCATCAGCGGTCTCCTGCACCCAACGCTCAAGCCGGGGCCAGCTTCTGAATAGGGCTTCGTGGGCCACTTCGATGACCGGTTCATGCGCTTGACTTTCATCCGTGACCAGCAGGCGCGCTTCCCTGAACGCTTGAACCAGCGTTCTGGTGGCTGCGCAATGGGTGACTTGGCTGAGCAGCGTCCGGCGGCGGGTCGCCACGCCGCGCTCGTCGACGTCCACCAGATCCCGGAACACTTCGCCAATCTTGGCCCGAATGTCGGGTTTGAGCGTGCTGAAAATAGCTTCCGCCCGTTGGCCGATGGCTCCGGGAACGCCTCCGAAACTCCGGTAGTCGGCCATGGTCAGCCGCCCGTCGTCGGTTTTAGCCTGATAGAGTTCGGCGAGCGCGAAGGCCAGCAGCGCCAGATTGCCGGGTTCGGTGCCGGTATCCGCGAGCAATTGGGCGGCCAGCCCTGTCTCGAAGGTAAGTCCGGCCCGTTCCGCCGGTCCGGTGATCATTTCGTAAAGCGTGCCGAGGTCGGGCGCAGCGAGAGGAAAGGACCCGCTCCGTAGTAACTCCGTCAGCCCCCCGTCATTCACGCAGGCCGCGTAGAAATCGGCCCGCAGGGTAGCCACCACCCGTACCCGCGGAGTGTGGAGGCTGGCGGCCAGCCAAGTGATGAAGGCGCGGCGAGAGGTTTCCGGAACCAGCGTGAACAGTTCTTCGAACTGGTCGATGAACAGCAGCCATTCAACGGTATCCGGCTGGTCTTTCAGTATTTCGGCGGTCAACTCAGCTAATCCATCGGGATCGGCGCAGCATTGTTTTTCCAGGTCGTCGACGGAACGCGCGTTCCGCCTCTCCGCAAGCGCCTCGGCCAAGGCACGCAACGGATGACCGTCGGCTCCACCCGGCGTGAAGCGTGTCCAGACGGCTTGATCTTTTAGCCGGGGCAGTAAACCCGCGGCGACCAGGGAGGATTTACCCGAACCGGAAGCACCCACCACGGCGATAAAGCGGTTGCCAGGATCAGCTAACCGGTGGAGCAGTGCGTCGGTCTCTCGGCCTCGGCCAAAGAAAATGGGGGCATCCCGCAGCGTAAAAGCGCGTAGACCGGGGAAGGGCGAGCCTTCCCAGAGGGGGAATTTCTCATTCGCCGCAACGGGTTGAATCGATTCGGTGACGACGCTGGCCGCATGCGCGTCCAGCCGGCGGCGGACCAATTCCCGCAGATGGAGATCAAGCTGGCTGCGAAACTCTTCTGGGATGTGGTAGGCGTTATAACCCCGCTTGATCGATCCATCGGGTTCCTGAAAGGCGGCGAAGAATTGCTTGATCTGTTGCCATTGTCGGCATTTTTCCTCGAAACCGTCTTCGTCCGGATCGAGTAACCGCTTTTCACCACGGCGGTACACGAGAATTTCCGGCTTGCCGTGCTGCTCCGCTGCCTGCAAGGCATCGTGGTACTCCCAATCGGTACCCGACAGATAAGGACGACCGTCGGGTTTTTTCCAGTTTTTCGGTAATGCGGTGCCGATGCGCGACCAGAGGATGACGATGACAATATCGCACTCGGAGGGTTTGGGGAGGCCCAGGGCAATGGCCGCTTGCGGTGTGAGCGTCGCCAGCATCGGCGTGCCCGCGCCTGGCTTGTCCCAAGCCACGGTCTCGACGGTGATGCGGCCGCGCAGCAACGGATCGTATTGCAGTTGCTCAAAGACTTTCAACGCCAGGGCGCGTTCGTTCGCGACATCGCCCGGCGAAGCGAGGAATATCCGCAGGTGCAGCGGAGGAGGGGATGACGCGCCGACCGTTGGCGGTAGGAACGTCGGTGGACGGGCCAGCAGTGGCCGCAAGGCATCGATGCGGGTTTGTCGATCCAATCCCACGCGTTCCCGAACGACTTCGAGCAGCGCCCCTAAGGCGGGCTCACCGGCCTCGATCTCACCGAAGTCCGCCAGTGCGGCAATCATCTTGAGAATAAACGGTTCTGCGGGGCCGCCGTAATCAATCCGGTTCAGCAATGGACAGTTCGCGCCCAGCGCCAAGCTAAGCAACGCTCGGCGCTCTTCCTGACCGCCCATGAGAGGGGCTAGTAAAATCAGCAATTCCTGTTGTGTGGTTCTATCCAGAGCAACCATGGCGGGAATCCGTTCCTAAGTGATCTTTCTGTCTATTCACGGTTTAACCCTTACACAAGCTAAATGGGGGGTTCCAGATGGAAAATATAGTAACAAAACTTAACAGAAGCTGTTTCACCCGTTTACTTTCATGCCAATCGTCTTTTCTGTCTAGAAAACCCCATCTGATGATCCATTGATTTCGACGTCTTTCTCGCCTTCTTCACGATCCTCACGATCCCCGTCAAAGTCGGTTGCGGATTGATACAGCCGTTCCGGTAATGCACCGGTGACGACCACATCACCTCGCGCTCGGGTTAACGCCACGTAGAGCAAACGCAGCAGGACATCCCGGCGGGTGTTGCGGCCAATATCGGACAGATCGACAAACACCGTTTGATAGGTCGAGCCTTGGCTCTTATGCACGGTGCTGGCATGGATCGGGCGCAGGTCGCAAAACGCGGAATCCTTGAAGGCAAAGAACGTGACCCACGCCTCGCGGCGCGCCTGATCCTCCTGATCGCTCAACTGGCCGATGCGCTTTTGGAGCGCCTGCGCGGTTTTGACCAACGTCGAGAGTTGCTCGCGATACGCCGGGAACCCCTCCGGGCGGACCACGAACATCTCCCGCGCGTGACCGGTTTCGGTCATCACCTGGGCGCGATAGGCGGGAATACCGAAATGGTGGACCGGCGCCGCTTCCACCACGGTCAGGACGTCACCGATATGCACCCGGCCTCTCGGAATGGGCGTGCAGGCGACGACCTTTTCACCGGGTAGGAGCGACTGCTGATCGGCTTCGGCGCCGAGCAGCGTCCGTCTGATGAGCTGATTGTAGGCGCGCGTGCGTTCGTTGGTCCACGCCAGCACCCGGCAATGATCCGGATCGTCCTGATAGGCGGCGCTGGTAAAGGATGCCAGGAGCGTGCTTTCAAAGTCCGCTGGTTCCAACCGGATCAAACTTCCGGCGGCGTGTGACTGCGTGGCAAACGTGGGCACCGCGTCGCCATCCATCGCCGCCCGGATCTTTGCGGTCATGGCGAGAATGGGATGATCCGCTGCTTGACGAACAATGTGGGTGAGGCAGACTGTGACGCCAGGCCCGGTAAAAGCCGGCGATTCCTTCTCGAATACGGGCGGCAGTTGGCACGGATCACCACAGTAAATCGCTTGGGCGTGGGCCTGCTGCAATCCCTGCTGGATAAAGCGCAGCAAGACCGAATCAATCATGCTGGCCTCGTCGATCAACACCAAGGCGTTTACCGGAATATCCGGCGCTTTGACCCGCTTCAGGATCAGGCGGCCTCGGTCTTCGTCCACGTCCGGGCGCAGTCCCAGGGCTTTATGGAGGGTGGTCGCCTCGATGTTCCCGCCAATCTCATGCGCCATGTGCCGCAAGACGGCGGTGGCTTTATTGGTGGGGGCACAGAGCAGGACCGGGCGTTCATGCGCGTAGGCGCGCAGCAACCGCACCGTGGCGTAACTCTTGCCCGTTCCCGCGAAGCCCAGTAACCGACCGACGGGATCACCCCGATCGATCGCCATCATGAGTTGGGCCACCGCACAGGCTTGCTCTTCATTGAGGTCGGTGGGGATATAGGCTTTTTTCTGTCGACGCCGGCGGGTGGCTCTCATCGGATTTTTCTCTCGGTGGCAGGGCTCGCCTCGGGCAAGATACCGTCAAAACTTGGACAGGTGCTGCATTCGGCGGGTTCTGGCGCCTGAGTGAGAAGGTCTCCGTTTCGGTGATAGTGTGATGTATATTGATATATCTATTCATGGGGAATCCTCATGCTGGGTCTGCCCCAATGATTGTCGTTGATCCGTCGGCGTGGGTAGCCATCGTGTTTGCGAAACCCGAGCGCGAGGATTTTTAGCTGTTGACAACAGACTCATTTTCTGATGTGAATGAATCCTCTCTTGAACAAGGAGGCATCCCATGAGTGGCCTGAGTCCTGTCGATCATTTTCTTCTGGCGCGCAACCAGCGAAACCACGAACAATGGATGGAGCAGACCGTGTTTCAGACGCGGGAACTGCAAGAGCAGTTGGCCGAACAGGCGGCAGCGAATCAGGGTCGTAAGGCAATCATCGACGCGCTAGTCGCAGCGTATGACGCCAACGATTGGCAGAATATTCAAGCCATCCTTGGCGACTACAACACTCGAAATGCGATCTATCAGTCGAGATATTTCCCGATCCTTAGCAGCATGAAGCCTGTTTAAACTTTCAGGAATCTTTCCCACCATCCATCGGCTTCACCTTCGCTGCGCCATGAGCCGTTTTCGGCGAGTTACCCGTCAGATTACCCACCACGTTCAGCCCGGTTTGCTTGGCCTCGGCGAGGGCATGGCGAACGCCATGCTGCAATTCCTGATGCTCCAACGCCGATTCCAGGGTTCCAGCGGAACACGAAATCGGGCAGCCGATGCACCAGGGAAAACGTCCTGAGCGTCAAGTCCACCGCCAGCAGGATGAACAGGATCAACAACCCGATCAGGATCACCGGGCCGGTGGTATTGCCGCTAGCGGCGTTGATCGCCGCCACAGTGAACGCGCCGGTGATCAATGAAAGCAGATGGTAACTGATGACCGTGGCCCCCAACAGGCCGAATAGCATCAGGGTAGGTCGCAATAGCAAGGCGAACAGCAGCAGCCAGCCGTTCATGGTCTCTGCCGTCAAACCTTTGCCGTTCTTGATGTGCCAGAGCGCCCAAATCGGCACGGCCAGCAACGCTTCGAACACGAGAAACAACCAGTGTAAAAGGGCCAGTGTCCAGATGATGAACGGCGCCATCGGTAGGTAAATCGCCGCCGTCAGGGCAAAACCCAGCAGCGCCAGCACGATGATCCCGAACACCAGACTGACCATGCTGAATCCCTCGGAGGCATTAGCCCCGGTGATCAGATCGGTCATCCCACCCAGGGTTTTCGCCAGTCGGCCCGCGCCCGTGGTGGTGATCACCAGCTTGCCGATGCCGACCACGCCCAAGGCGGTCAGCACCACCGCGATCAGGGCATGACCGATCCAGGAAATCGCAAAGATCGGATGGGTCTTCCCGATCAGGGACTGCGTGATCCAATCCAGGGTAGCGCGCAGAAAGCCCCGCGACACGTCATCGATCATGCTGTTGTTCGGATCACCGCCGGTCAGACCCAGACCAGCGTCGCTTTCCGCTTCCAGGATCACCGTTTCCATGCGCTTGAACAGCGGACCGTAGGTCTCAATGTCCTCGCGCGGTAGTTTCTCCCAGATGCGGATGGGATAGGGTTCGGGCACGTTCAGGGCCATCTTGTTCATGTAATCGGTCAGGGCAGCCAGCCGGTAAAACCAACTGCCGGCAGTCAACCAACCCTCTTCCTTGGCGCGTTCATTGAACGCAGTGAACGCCCGTTGGCCGGTCACATTGACTACGCCGACAATCAAGCCCTGCAACCGGGCCGTGTAATGCTCGGCCGCGGCATCGATCACACTGAGGCAGCGCGTGCTGGACAGCGTGCCCGTGGTGATGGTCACACACTCGCCCAGCTCGGCTTGGCCGGTGACGATGGCCGTCGCCAAGGGCTTGAGTTCGTCGCGCATCTCCAACGCACTGATGTCATGGGCGTTCATCAGGGCCTGACTGAAATCCCGGCGCACGTCGGCGCCAAAGCCCAGTAGATCCATGACCCATTGAAGAAAACCATCCAATCCGTCAACGCCGGTGGCGCCCTGGCGGGGATCGATGCCCTCGGCCGGCTCACGGATCAAATACCCGCCGCAGGCCGCCTCGCCGAGATCCGTCACGGACCAGCGGGTACTGCGTTCGCTCACGGTCCCCACCTGACCTGGGATACTTTGAAAGGTCACGACGTACTGGGCGTTACCGCGCGCGGGGATGTCGGTCACGATCTGTTCACACACATTGGAGGCCAGCATGGCCACGGCCAACTGACGGGCTTGGGGGGGTGGCGGTTGCGTGTAGAGCGCGGTTTGCGTGAACTGATCGACGGATTGGCTCCAGACCGCATCGGCCAATCCCGCGCCGCTCAAGGTGACCCACAGCACCCCGATCTGTGCCAAGCTATAGCCATTGACCATCGGTACCAGCAGACCCATCGCCATCACCAAACGAACCGGCGTCCAGGTGGTGGACCGCTCCTGACCCAAGGCTTCGCCTTCATGGGCGGTGTCCAGCATCGCCGCCAGGGCCTTGACCAATACCAGCAGGCCCAGTGCCAGCAGCAAAAAGCTATTAACGATGGCAAACAGCGAACCGAACGATCCGGCATCCTCGGTTCCGAGCGTGCCGGCGAACCGAACCTTATCGACGACGGATCCCAAAATATTCCGTAGTAGGGCAGTGCTGACGTCACCTTGAGTGGGTTGCAACTGATCGGGGGAAAACGTGGAATCTTGCGCTAACGCCAGAAACGGCGCGAGCAGGAACAGCCCAATGAACCACCGAAACGGGAAGCGGAATGGCCTGCGCCGGCGCTGGCGGATCAACAATTTCATCATGAGAAAACCCTCCTGGCAGGGGGAGCAGATGGACATCAAGGTTGATAATCCGTGGGCAGAGGAAAAGGCCACCATGCAGCGGGCCGCCGAAGGAACCGGTGAGGCGTATCGAAAGTACGACTGCGGATTTGCCAACAGCGGTAGGCGGCCGGCAGGGCCAACCCCAGGAGCATCAAGCCCGCGCCCAGGCTGGCGCCAGCCCCGTTCCCATCGCTGAGCCACAGGCGATACCCGAAGATCCCCACGCTGATGAGCGCCCCTGACAGCGCCGCGCGCACGAAAGGCGCTTCGGCTTCGTAACGCCGACGGAGGCGAGCGGCGGTGAGGCGCTGACGGGCGATCTCCTCGGCCCAGATCCGTGGAGCCGGCGCCACCCCTTTGTTGGTGGTCGCTCCTGTTTTTCGCCCAATCACGTCGCCGATCAGTGCGTCGATCCAGACATCAATGGTCCAAAGTGGGGCGTGTTGGCCGAGCAGGTCGTTGCGGCGGGCGTGCAGATAACGGCGGAGCACACCTCGAATCTGTTTGGAGAAGTTCGGAACGGGCAGTGGGATCTGTTTCATGATCAATGGCGCATCCCTTTTTTAAAATTATAATTTGTTATAGTATTATAATATTTAAAACAACGCGAGGCGATTGCCCAT
>CALGOO010000259.1 GCA_937960715.1 uncultured Candidatus Competibacteraceae bacterium | reverse complement strand
CGCTACCCTAGCAATCAGCCTGCTGTCAACCCCCCACATAGCGCGATTGCCCTGGCGCCAGCAATGGGTGATCCCGCCCCAGGCCAATGCCGAGTTCGTGTGCGCCATGGAGGACGTGCTGGACGTCTACACCCGGCCCTACGACCCGGCCCGACCGGTGGTGTGCCTGGACGAACTCAGCAAGCAACGGGTGGCGGAAACGCGGGTCCCGATCCCGACCGAACCGGGTCAGCCCGAACGGGTGGACTACGAATACGAACGCCGGGGGACGGCGAATCTGTTCCTGACCGGCGAACCGCTGGCCGGGCACCGCCACGTCACCGTGACCAAGCACCGCACCGCCGTCGATTTCGCCCACGAGGTGCGCGACCTGCTGGAGGTCCGCTATCCGCACGCCGAGAAGGTCGTCTTGGTCATGGACAACCTCAACACCCACAAGCCGGCCGCGCTGTATGAGGCCTTCGAGCCGGCCGTGGCCCGCGCGCTGCTCGAACGGCTGGAGATTCATCACACCCCCAAACACGGCAGTTGGTTGAACATGGCCGAGATCGAACTGAGCGTCCTGAGCCGGCAGTGCCTCGACCGCCGCATCCCCGATCTCGATACCCTGACCCGCGAGGTCGCCGCCTGGGAACAGGCCCGTAACGCCGATCCCCGGCCGGTGAACTGGCGCTTCACCACCCCCGATGCTCGCATCAAGCTCAAGCGCCTCTACCCGTCAATTCAGGACGGATGAAGCAATAGTTCAGCACCACTTGGAGCAACTGCTCCGGGCTTTTGATCTTGCGACTCCGGCTGAACGCCTTGAACTCGATCGCCAGATCCCGGAAATCCGCCGGTAGTTCTTGTAAGAACCGCTCAAATGTCGTATCAACAGTACCTAATGGCAGGCTCATCGTAATCGGTCCTCCGATGGCGAACGTGGTGTGAGAAACCTTGAGCCCGCCATCCTTTTACAGCTTTTCAATACCTTATCCATTAAGTTGGCGCTTATGCATCCTTGCCCTTGGCCGAAGCATTGGACTTGATCGAAACCATTCTGGCCTATCGTTTACCCAAGCTGACTCGACAGGAGATTCAAGCCATGCTCGGACTTACCCATGCCGATTTGAAGATAAAGCGTTTTCTATCAGGAAGTCTTTGTCGATGGCCGCCAGGAAGAAGGCGTTGCATTGCTTTTGCGGCAGCTACAACGACGCTTTGGCCGTCTCCCGGTCAAACAGACTCGGCGGATGCGCTGCTTGTCGCTAAAGGCCGCCGAAACCCTGGCGGAAGAATCGCTCGATTTTCAGGGCTTGGACGATCTTGCCGCCTGGCTGGACGGTCAAGCCGATCCACCGGCTTCCTGATGAATCGGGCTTGGACCGCGAAACGGTAACGCAAGGCGTGGAGATCGATCCGGAAAGCTTCGTCGATGCCGCCGGCGTTCGACACGCGCCTATCACCGCGCCCACGCGCATCGTTTCATTGGTGCCCAGCATCACCGAACTGCTGTTCGCGCTGAATCTGGGTGACCAGGTGGTCGGACGCACTCATTACTGTATCCATCCCCAACCCGCTGTTGCGACCATTCCCAGCGTCGGCGGCACCAAGAAGATCAAATACGCCCGGCTACAGGCGTTGCAACCGACCCACGTCATCGTCAACGTCGACGAGAACCCGCGCGAATTGGCCGAACGGTTGATGGCCGATGGTCTGCAAGTGATCGTCACCCACCCACTGGTCCCGGAAGACAACGTGTCGCTGTATCGGTTGCTCGGCGGGATTTTCAGTCGCGCGGCGGAAACGGAGGCGTTGGTGGCGCGGTTCGAGCAGGCGTTGGCGGAACTGCGGCAAGTCGCCTGGTCCCGGCGGCGGGTGTTGTATCTGATCTGGCGCAAGCCGTGGATGGGCGTCAGCCGGGAGACCTACATCGCTCGGATGTTGGCGTTGGTCGGTTGGGAAACGCTGCCGGCGGAGTCGGAGGCGCGCTATCCCGAACTGACGCTGGACAAGGCGCTCCTGGATGCCGCCGATCTGATCCTGTTCAGCAGCGAACCGTACCGTTTTTTGCCCGAGCATCTGGCAACTTTCGCCCGCGATTACGATTGCCCGCCGGAAAAGCTGCGGCTGATCGATGGCGAAATGACCTCGTGGTACGGCAGTCGGGCGATTCAGGGGTTGCGGTATCTGGCGCGGTTTACCAATGAAGCTCCAAATTGCCTGGCACTGCCTACTCCATATAAGGCCGTACACCATTTGGGAGAAATTGCCAATGGCTGACGTTGGTCACCCTTCGATATTCCACTCGCATCGATTTTGGCTACGACGCATCGAACTGCTGAGTTATCGTTGCTTCAGACAGTTGACTGTCGATTTCGATGAACGGTTGACAGTATTGAGCGCCCGCAATGGCGCGGGTAAAACAGCGGTGCTGGATGCCATTGCAGCCGCACTCGGCACCTTCGTCGGCAGCTTTTACACCGGTAAGAGCCATGGTATCGAAACTGGCGATGTACACTTACAGATTACCAATTCGAAACTGCGTGAGATGGAGCCACAGTATCCGGCCATCATCCTCGCCACAGGAGAAGTCGATGGAGAATCGATTGAGTGGGCTCGCTGTCTCAATACCCCTAAATCCGGTACTACAATTAAAGAAGCCCGTCCATTGACTCTGATCGGTAAGCGTATGCAGACCGCAGTTAGTGCTAAACAACCTGTAGTTTTGCCGCTAGTCGCTTATTACGGTACTGGGCGACTATGGAATCAGAAAAAAGTGACCGCCAAAAAAGTTGGCGATAGTGAATTTTATTCGCGTACATCTGGCTATCAAGATTGCCTTGATCCAGCATCCAGCTACAAGCTTTTCAAAGATTGGTTCGTCTATGCCGCAAGGGGTGATTTCGATTTGCGCGCCCGACAGCGAGAACGTTTCGGTAGTGACTATGTGGAGGCTGATACTCCTTATTCACCATTGATAGCCGCGATTCGGCAGGCTGTGGACGAGTGTGTGCAGATCACTGGCTGGCGCAACTTGTACTACAGTTTTTCCCATCAGGGAATGCTCCTGGAACATCCAATACATGGTACTTTGGAGGTTAATCAGCTTTCCGATGGAGTGCGCAACATGATCGCATTGGTGGCTGATATTGCCTACCGCATGGTGCGACTGAATTCTGAGTTTGGCCGCGATGCGGTTTGCCAAACACCAGGATTGGTGTTAATCGACGAAGTAGACATGCATCTTCACCCGGAATGGCAGCAAATCGTTTTGAGCAATCTCACGACAGCTTTTCCAAAATTGCAATTCATAGTGACTACGCATAGCCCACAAGTGATTTCCACAGTCAAGCGTGAGCAGGTGCGCCTGCTGTCGGAGAATTTTGCTGGAGAAGCAGTAGCGGCAATACCGGGGGCGCGCACTTATGGGCGTAGCAATGCTGATGTGTTGGAGGCGGTTATGGCTGTTTCACCAGAACCGCCCGTACCTGAAAGCGAACCTCTAAACCAATATATGGTGTTAATAGAGCAGGGTAACTGGCGCTTGGAGGAAGCTAAGGAATTACGAAAGAGATTATCGGTGACTTTGGGTGATGATTATCCACTTCTGGTCCAAGCGGACATGATCATACGTCGCCGAGAGGCATTGGAACGATGAGATCGGTACTCAAGGGTAGCGGACATCACGACTTGAACAAGCGTTATCAGTTACACCAGCAGCAATTGAAAGATGGAACTGCTGCAAACAACCCATGGGATAATTTCCGCCTTAAGGATGGCACTCGTAAAAAGTGCTGGATTGAACAATTCGGTCTATGCGCCTATAGCGAGATCGAGTTCGACGATGGTGCTTTGGGCGCCCACCTTGATCATGTCGAGCCGAAATCGAAAAACCCCGCTCGCACATTTGACCACACTAATCTGTTGCTATCTGCCATTGATGACATCGGGGCGCGCCAACTGGCGCGACAAGATGTTTTCGGCGGTCATGATCGAGGTAATCGTTACTCAAAAACCGATTTCGTGAATCCATTATGGTCCGATTCCCGCCGCTATTTTCACTATGGATCAAATGGGCGAGTCACGCCTGCTTTGGGACTTTCCACAAGCGAATCCAGAAGAGCGCGCTACACCATCGCTGTGTTGAACTTGAACGCGCCGTTGCTGGTTAATCGCCGTCGACACTGGCTAGAAGAATTGGAGAGGATCATCGACTCTTTGCTTGATCATCAGTCTGCACTTGGGCACTTTGCGCAGATGGAGCTATGCGCGATGGGCGAACGATTACGTCCATTTCACAGCGCTGTAAGACAACGTTTTGGGACATTTGGCGAATCGGCTCTGAACGTCCACTGCCCAAATTGCCGATAAGAAAAAGATGGATGGCACCGATACAAGATTCCAATTCACCATACTGCATGGATTCGAGTTTACCCCTACAACTTGTGCGTTTCCGGCGCGCAACCCCGCTCGCGGTACTGTTTGAACCGCTCGCGCGACTGCGTCAGCACTTCGGGCGTTTGGTCCACCAGTTCCACCACCCGTTCGTAGCGCTCAAAGCCTTCGGGCAACTGGTCGGTGAAGTTGATCAGCACTTGCGCGGTGGCCTCCGTCGGTAAAACCGTCCCGACCAGCACCGGTGAACTTTCCTCTCCTGCCAGCGGATAGCGCTCGTGGGGGATGAAGCTGTCCTGGCGAAAGGTCCACAGCAGATCGTCGAGCGCCGCCGCCTGCGCCTCCGACGCGGCCAGAAGATAAACCGTATGGCCGAGACCGTAAGCCTTGTCGGCCAGCCGACAGGCCAGCAGCGCCCGACCGTTGGTCCGCTGGTCGGGTAGCACGTAGAAATCAACGCGCGGCACGGCCATCCTCCCGTTCCGCCTCGGCGGCCCGATCCAGCAGATACTGGGTCAGCAGCGGCACCGGCCGGCCGGTCGCGCCCTTGGCCTTGCCGGTTTTCCACGCCGTGCCGGCGATATCCAGATGCGCCCAATGAAATTTCTTGGCGAAACGGGACAGGAAACAGGCCGCCATGATCGCGCCGCCATCCCGATTGCCAGCGACGTTGGCCATGTCGGCGAAATTGCTGTCCAACCCTTCCTGGTAGTCGTCCCACAAGGGCAGTTCCCACACCCGATCATGGGCGGTGTGAGCGGCGGCCTGAAGTGCGTGCGCCAACGGTGGATGGTTGCTGAACAAGCCATGGGGATAGCGGCCCAACGCGATGATGCACGCGCCGGTCAGCGTCGCGATGTCGATCACCGCCGCCGGCTCGTCGCGCTCGGCGTAGGTCAGGGCATCGCACAGGATCAACCGGCCCTCGGCGTCGGTGTTGAGGATTTCGATGGTCTGGCCGGACAGGCTGGTCACGATGTCGCCCGGCCGGCTGGCCCGGCCGCCCGGCATGTTCTCCACCGCCGGAATCAATCCGACGACGTTCAGCGGCAGCTTCAATTCCGCGCAGGCCCGCAATGTCCCCAACACGCTGGCCGCTCCGCACATGTCGTACTTCATCTCGTCCATGCCCTCGCCCGGTTTGAGCGAGATGCCGCCGGTATCGAAGGTCACACCCTTGCCGACCAGCACGTAGGGCTTCGCCGCCGCCGGCCCCTGCCGATACGCCAGCCGGATCAGCTTGGCCGGCTGGGCGCTGCCACGGGTCACCGCCAGCAACGCGCCCATGCCCAGCTCTTCCATGTCGGCTTCTTCCAGCACCTCGACTTGCAGCGCCGAAAACTCTCGGGCCAAGGCTTGCGCCTGCTCGGCCAGATAAGCGGGGGTACAGAGATTGGGCGGCAGGTTGCCCAGATCCTTGGTCAGCTTGACCCCCGCGGCGATGGCCACGCCCTCGCGCACCGCCTGTTCGCCGTCCGGCAGTTCGCGCCGGCCGGGCACGCTGAGTATAATCTTGCGCGGGAACCGACGCGGCGCGTCCTTCTTGCTTTTGAGCGCATCGGAACGGTAGCGGGATTCCTCGAACGCCTCGACCAACTGGCGGATTTTCCAGTTCAGCTCGCGGCCCTTGACCGCAAGATCGGTGAGGTAGATCACCGCGTCGGCGGCCCCGGTTTCGTTCAGGGCGGACGCGGCATGGTGCATGATCTGGCGGAAGCGGCGACTGTCCACCTCCCGCTCCCGACCGCAACCGACCAGCAACACCCGTTCGCACAGCGCCTCGGGTACGTTGAACAACAACAGCGACTGGCCGACCTTGCCCTCCAGATCGCCCCGGCGCAACAGGTTGCCGAGATAACCGCCGCAAGCGGTGTCGAACTGTTCGGCGGCGGGCGTCAGCCGTCGGGATTCGTACACGCCCAGCACCAGGCAGGCGGTGCGCTGTTTCTCTGGATTGCCGCTTTTGACCGTGAATTCCATTGGTGGATAACCCTAGGTTTTATCAGGCGCTTGTTTTCATCGGGCGCATCGTGAATCCGATGAGTTTAGCCGGAAATCACCCCCTCTCACAGTTCGCGCGGGAGCATCCCCGACCGTGCCTTCCATCATCGACCGCTACCTGATCCGCGAGATCGCCCTGACCCTGGTGGCGACCACCCTGGTTCTGCTGGCGACGGTGCTCAGCCATCGCCTGGCTGGCTACCTGAGCAAGGCCGCCAATGGTCTGCTGGCCCGGGACTCCATCTTTCTGCTGCTGGGCTTGCAAGCGATCAACCTGCTGACCCTTCTGATCCCCCTGGCGTTTCTGCTCGGCATCATGCTCACCCTGGGACGGCTGCACCGCGACCACGAGATGACCGCGCTGGCCGCCTGCGGCTATGGACCGCTGTCGGTCTATCGCGCCGTCTTCCTGCTGGCCGCCCCGCTGGCCTTGCTCGTCGCCGGGCTTTCGTTCCTGGTGGGGCCGGTCATCATGGAATATCAGTTTGAGGTTCTGGCCCGGGCGCGCAAGGAAGCCGAAGTCTCGATGTTCACGCCGGGTTCGTTCCGCGAGGTGATGAACGGCCGGCATGTGGTGTACATCGGCGCCATGGACGGTCGCGAACTGCGCAACGTCTTCGTCCAAAGTCGCGAGCCGGACGGCGATCTCGGCATCATCACCGGCGAGAGCGGTCGGCAGGAAGTCGACGAGGACGGCATCCGGCACATCATTCTCGATCACGGTTACCGCTATCAAGGCACGCCGGGGCGCGGCGATTACGAGATGGTCCAGTTCGAACGCGCCATCGTGCGGGTCGACACCACGCCCCCTCGTCAGGACTGGCAACACCGGGAAACGCTGCCTCTCAGCCAGTTGGTGGGCTCGAACGAGCCGCGCCTGATCGCCGAATTGCAACTGCGGCTCAACAGCCCGATCCAGGTGCTGGTCATCGCTCTGTGGGCGCCGCTGTTGGCCCGCGCCAAGCCACGCGAGGGCCGTTACGGCCGGGTGGTCGCGGCGGTGTTGCTCTACGCCATCGACTTCAACCTGATCGGCGTCGGCGAATCCTGGCTGAGCCACGGCGTCGTCGGCGCGGGCATTGGTTTGTGGTGGGTCCACGGCCTGTTCCTGCTGTTCGGCGTCGGTCTGCTGCTCCGGCAATATTCCGGTGGCCGAAACTTCCGCTGGCTCCAGCGCACGCGCCGTCCGGTGGGACAATCATGAACATTCTCGACCGCTACATCTTTCGCACGGTCGCGACCACCACCCTGGTCGCCCTGCTGGTTCTGCTGCTGCTTGAATTTTTCCTGAGTCTGCTGGTGGAACTGGAAGACGTCGGCAAGGGCCGCTACGACCTGCTGGCGGCATTTCATTATCTGCTGCTGATCCAGCCGCAACGCCTGTACGAACTGTTTCCGATGGCGCTGCTGGTCGGCGGCCTGCTGGGCATGGGCGCGCTGGCCAGCGGCAGTGAGTTGATCGTCATGCGCGCCGCCGGCCTGTCCCTGACCCGGCTGACCGGCTCCGCCCTGCAAGCCGGCCTGATCCTGAGCCTGGCGGTGCTGGTTCTTGGGGAATTCGTCGCGCCGCCGCTGGAACAGACCGCCTACGAACAGCGGGCCGCCGCCAAGAGCGAGAGCATGGCGATTCGCGGCGGCCGCGGTTTCTGGGCACGGGATGGCGACTATTTCATCCATGTCCGGGCGGTGCTGCCCGGCATCCGCCTGGTGGATATCCATGTCTTCAAGGTCGGTCCCGACACCCGGCTCGAAACGCTCGTCGCCGCCCAGGGCGCGCGCTACATGGAAGGGCGCTGGCTGTTGGAGGAGGTCAATCGCAGTGTGTTGAACGGCGACTCGGCGCGCACCGAGCACTTGCCGAGTCTGGAGGTCGCCTCGGCCATCAGCCCGCAAGTCCTGGACGTGCTGGCGACCCACCCCAGCGAGTTGTCCATCCGCGACCTGCTGGTTTACGTGGACTATCTGGAACGCAACGGCCTGGATGCCCAGGAATACCGGCTGGTGCTCTGGCGCAAGCTGTTGGCGCCGCTCATTTACACCACCATGCTGGTGGTCGCGATGCCGTTCGTGTTCGGTCCGCAACGCTCGACGGGGACGGGGTATCGTCTGCTGGTGGGGCTGCTGCTGGGACTGGCGTTTTTCCTGAGCAACTATCTGCTGGGCAATGTGGTGTTGCTGTACGGCCTGCCACCGCTGATGGGCGCCGGCCTGCCGACGCTGCTGTTTCTGGGCGGGGGATTTTACGCGCTGCGCCGGCTGCGCTGAGCGGCGTTCGATCGTGGGAGTCCGAGCAGGGCCAATCTTTTCAGGGTGCGCTCGAATCTCTCATGAGTCGTTTTATCAGGAAAATTTACAGTAGGAGAGCTGTTTTCGCACAGCTTTACAATTTGGAGGGGACGAAGCTACTCCCACTCGATGGTCGCCGGCGGCTTGCCGGACACGTCGTAGACCACTCGGGAAATGCCGCGCACCTCGTTGATGATGCGTCGCGACACCCGATTCAGGAAGTCGTAGGGCAAATACGCCCAGCGGGCGGTCATGAAATCCACCGTCTCCACCGCTCGCAGCGCGACGACGTAATCGTAGCGGCGACCGTCGCCCATCACCCCCACCGACTTGATCGGCAGGAACACCGCGAAGGCTTGGCTGGTTTTGTCGTACAGATCGGCCTGGCGCAGCTCCTCGATGAAAATGTGATCGGCCCGGCGCAGCACATCCGCGTATTCCTTTTTCACTTCGCCGAGGATGCGCACGCCCAGCCCCGGACCGGGGAAGGGATGGCGGTAGACCATCTCGAAGGGTAATCCCAGTTCCATCCCCAGGCGACGAACCTCGTCCTTGAACAGTTCCCGCAACGGTTCCACCAGCTTGAGCCGCATCGCCGCCGGCAGCCCGCCGACGTTGTGATGGGATTTGATGACATGGGCCTTGCCGGTTTTCGCGCCCGCCGATTCGATCACGTCGGGGTAGATGGTGCCCTGGGCCAACCACTTGACGTTGCGCAAGCGGGCCGCTTGTTCCTCGAAGACCTCGATGAACAGTCCACCGATGATCTTGCGCTTTTGCTCGGGGTCGGTCACGCCAGCCAACGCGGCCAAAAATCGAGCTTCGGCATCCACCCGAATCACCCGGACGCCGAGGTGTCGACCAAACGTGGTCATGACCTGATCGCCCTCGTGCAGCCGCAGCAGGCCGGTATCCACGAACACGCAGGTCAACTGGTCGCCGATGGCCCGGTGCAGCAACGCCGCCACCACCGAGGAATCCACCCCGCCGGACAG
>CALGOO010000258.1 GCA_937960715.1 uncultured Candidatus Competibacteraceae bacterium | reverse complement strand
GACCTATCCGCTGGTCGCGCACAAGGGCACGCCGGAGGCCATGCGGGCGGGACGGCTGTATCTCGGCATTCTTATCGGTACGTCGATCGGCTTCCTGTTGCTGGCCATCGTCTGGACCGGGTGGATCGCCGGGACTTTGGACTTCGCGCCGGGCGGCATTCTGGCGGGCAAGGTGGAAGGGCCGGCCGTGGCCGTCCTGCTGGCGCTGTACATGTTCGGCATCGGCAAGGCGGCTTTGATGCCGTTCCATCGCTGGCTGCCGGCGGCGATGGTGGCGCCGACCCCGGTCAGCGCGCTGCTTCATGCCGTGGCGGTGGTCAAGGCCGGGGTGTTCGCGGTGATGAAGGTGACCGTTTACGTCTTCGGCATCGACTTCCTGAACGCCACGGGTTCGTCGCAATGGCTGCTGTGGGTGGCCGCGCTGACCGTGTTGCTCGCCTCGTTCGTGGCGCTGACCCAGGACAACCTCAAGGCCCGCTTGGCCTATTCGACGGTCAGCCAGTTGGGTTACGTGGTGCTGGGCGCGGCGCTGGCGACTTCGATGGGCGTGATCGGCGGCTCGATGCAGATCGTGATGCACGCGATGGGCAAGATCACCCTGTTCTTCTGCGCCGGCGCGATTTACACCGCGACCCACAAGACCGAGGTCAGCCAACTGGACGGTCTGGGCCGGGTGATGCCGTTCACTTTCGGCGCGTTCCTGATCGGCGCGCTCAGCATCGTCGGCCTGCCGCCGCTGGGCGGTTCGTGGAGCAAGTGGTATCTGCTGGCGGGCACGGCGGATGCCGAACAATGGGCGATGATGGCGGTTTTACTGGTCAGTTCGCTGCTGAACGTGGCCTACCTGCTGCCGGTGGCGGCACGGGGATTTTTCGTATCGGTTACGCCGGACGGTCAACATACCGGCGACGCTTCAGCCACTATCCGCGAAGCGCCGCTGGCCTGCGTCGTGCCCCTGTGCCTGACCGCCTTCGGTTGCTTGCTGCTGTTCTTTTTCGCCGATGGTTTGTACGCGCTGCTGGCGCCCATCGCCGCCCGCTGAGAGGTCATCATGACTGTTCCGTCGCCTTCTGCCGACCGGCCGGAAAAAAAGTACTGGCTGGACGAACCGCGCAACGTCAACAAATTGATCGGGGTGCTGATCGCGGTTTGCGTCGCGCTGGTGATCGTGGATGCGTTCTATCACAAGCACGTCCACTTGGCCTTTGAGGAGTCGTTCCCAGTGTTTTACGGCGCCTACGGCTTTCTCGCCTACTGCGCGATCGTGTTGTCGGCCAAGGCGTTGCGCCGGCTACTGAAGCGGGACGAGGATTACTATGATCGCTGAAGGACTTAATCCCGCCCTGATTCTTATCGTCGGTGGCCTGCTGGCGCCGCTGCTCGGTGGCAGGGTCCGCGCGGTTTTCATGCTGGCTTTGCCGTTGCTGGGCATCGTGCAGCTTTGCGGTATGGATTACGGCTCCGGCGGCATCGTGCAGATTTTTCAACTGAATCTGATCACGCTGCGGCTCGACGGCCTCAGCTTCGTCTTCGCGCTGATTTTTCTGATCGCGTCGTGGCTGGGCGTGATCTATGCGCTGCACCAGCGGGACACGATGCAGGATGTGGCCGCCCTGGTATATGCCGGGGCCGCCATCGGCGCCACTTTGGCCGGCGATTTAATCACTCTGTTCATTTACTGGGAACTGACCGCGCTCGGTTCGGTGTTCCTGATCTGGGCGCGGCGCACCGAGCGAGCCACGCGAGCCGGATTACGCTATCTGGTGATCCAGATCGGTTCGGGCGTGCTGCTGCTAGCCGGAGCGACCATTCACTTGCGGGCGACGGGGTCCATCGCGTTCGATCATCTGGGGCTGGATGCCCCCGGTGGGCTACTCATCTTCGTTGCTTTCGGTATCAAGTGCGCCTTTCCGCTGCTGCACAACTGGCTGCAGGACGCTTATCCCGAAGCCACGGTGACCGGCACGGTGGTCCTGTCGGTGTTCACCACCAAGCTGGCGGTCTATGCGCTGGCGCGCGGGTACGCCGGCACCGAAATCCTGATTTATATCGGCGCCACCATGACGGTGTTTCCGATCTTCTTCGCGGTCATTGAGAACGATCTCCGAAAGGTGCTTTCCTACAGCCTCAACAATCAGTTGGGCTTCATGGTGGTCGGCATTGGCGTGGGCACGGAACTGGCGCTGAACGGCACGGTTGCGCACGCTTTTTGCCACATCCTCTACAAGGCGCTGTTGTTCATGAGCATGGGCGCAGTGCTGTTTCGGGTGGGCACCGCCAAAGCTTCGGAGTTAGGCGGGCTGTATAAATCCATGCCGCTGACGGCGGGATTCTGCATCGTCGGCTCGCTGTCGATCTCGGCGTTTCCGCTGTTCAGCGGGTTCGTCTCCAAGGCGCTGATCATGACGGCGGTTTTGGAGGAACATTACCCCGTCGTCTGGCTGGCGCTGCTGTTCGCCTCGGCGGGCGTGCTGGATCATTCCGGCATCAAGGTGCCGTTTTTCAGTTTCTTCTATCACGACAGCGGCAAGCGCTGTGCTGAAGCGCCCGCCAACATGCTGATTGCGATGGGGATCGCGGCGGCTGCGTGCGTGGCGCTGGGTTTGTTCCCGCAAGCGCTGCTGTATCCGTTGCTGCCCCATGCGGTGGATTACGCGCCCTATACCCTGACCCACATCCTGACCCAGTCGCAGTTGCTGCTGTTCGCCGCGCTGGCATTCGTGACGCTGATGAAAACTGGCCTTTATCCGGCGGAAATTCCATCGGTTAACCTGGATTTCGACTGGTTCTATCGCCGGCTGCTGCCCGCCGCTTCTGCGCGCGTCTGGACGCTGGCGCTGCGGGGTTGGGAAGCGTTCAACGCTGGCGCGGCACGGCGCGTGGAAGCGCTGATCGCGGTCTTGTCCCGTCACCATGGCCCGCACGGTCTGCTGGCCGCCACCTGGCCCAGCGGCAGCATGGTGCTGTGGGCCGTGCTGCTGCTGGGCGTGTGCCTGGTGTTCTATTACCTGTAGCGGCGCGTCGATCACGGCCGCGCCGTTCAATCAGACCGGCTGCCCGCGTTCGTCCTCTGGAATCACCGCGGTTTCCTGACGCGCCGCTTCGATCCAGGCGCGCGTGGCGGCATCGTCGAGCACGGTGGCGACATAGGCTTGCGCGGTCTCCGGCAAGGCGACGCCATAGGTGTGAAAGCGCAAGGCCACTGGAGCGAACATGGCGTCGGCGCAGGTGAAGTTGCCGAACAGCCAAGGGCCGTCGTTTGCGCCGATGGTGCGGCAGGCTTCCCAGATTTCCAGAACCCGCTCGATGTCGGCCCGAGCTGCCCGGGATGGCGTCACTCCCGAACGCCGGCCACGACAATTGAACGGCAATTCGCCGCGCAGCGCGCCAAACCCGGCGTGCATCTCGTTGGACACGGACCGGGCTAAGGCCCGCGCTTTCTTGTCGGCGGGCCAGACCGCCGGATACCGTTCGGCCAGGTACTCGCCAATCGCCAGCGATTCCCAAATCCGCAGCTCGCCGTCCACCAACACCGGCACCCGCCCCGAGGGTGAATAGCGTGCGATTCGGGCCGCCACGTCCGAAGCGTCCAGAGGAACGTAAATTTCCTGGAAATCCACGTCTAGATGCTTGAGCAGCAACCAGGGTCGAAACGACCAGGACGAGTAAGCCTTGTTACCGATCACCAGGGTGAGGGCGGTCACAGGCAATGCTCCGGCTGGGTGGATGAGCGCTGCCCTGTGGATTCCGTCTCGCGCCGGCTCCAGGCGCGGTAATAATCGGCGAAGACTCGATCTTGAGTGCCGATATGGCGGGCCAGGAGCGTCAGCAGTGCTTCCGTCTCGGTCAAGGTCAATGGTTGCGCCCCGGTGTCGTGCCGATGTCTGGCCTCTTCCAATCGCTCCATCATGTGGTCGTGGTCGAGCACATGATCGTCGTAGCCCGGGTAGCCGCACATTCGCATCAGCAATTGTTCAGACAGGAAATGCACGTCGCTGTACGTGGTGAGTTGATCGAGAATTTTACCGGCCAACGCCGCATCCTTGCCGGCCTGTACCGTATCACGGAGGGCTTGCGCCAAGCTCACTTGAACGTGATGCTCGGCATCGACGATGGCGGTCAGTTCATCACTGTGGGGATCAAGGCTGGGATTCATCGTGTCGAGACCAGGTAAGGGGTGGACCATTTCAAGCTAGCACAAAATTGTGCTGAACACAGCCGAGTCGCGGGCATGAACAAGCTTTGCCTTGGGCCGTCCCGGACGCTAAACGCAACCGGCGCCCGCCGCCCGTCGCGGCGGCCACGGAATGTCGTGGATTCTTTATTGTTGACTGAATCGCTTGTAGCACGCGCGAAAGCCATGCGCGACCATGCAACGCTCGAACGCCGCGCAAAACCTATCGCCATAGGCAGCGGCGCAGGTATAGGGATCGTAGCTGTCGGCCCCTGGATCGTCGGCATGGGCGACGCCCGCACCGTCGTCCACTCCGCTGGATTCCAACGGGGCGCGGGCCACCTCCGTATAGGCCACGGTGGAAAAAGGCGTCCCGCCCTCCTCCGCCCACGCGCCCACGCCGCCGAGCATCAAACCGATGGCCGCGACCACCGCCCATTTTTTTGCTGTTGCCATCGTCATCGTTCGATCTCCACCGCAAGCGCATCAAGTCGGGATTGACGGTCCGGCGCGAAGAACCGCGCCAAATCCGTCGAATTCTTAGCAATGTTTTGCACGTCACGTGCCAATGATTCTGGTTACCGAATCGCGCCGATTTGAGCAGGGATTGTGCGTCCCCTGCCCTGTTAAGTCGGAAATGATTTGCTCGTGAAGACCTGACGGATCAATTTGACCCGGTTCAACTTGGTTGAAAAGAAGTCCAACAAGCCCGGCCGGCGCTTGGCTTTGGAAATTTGGAGATTCACGCCCAGCGCGAATTTCCATTCGCCGCCCGTGGTGGTTTGAGATAGGCAATATGGATACCACTCGATGCCACCGGTACTCGGTTTTTCGGACCGTCTCGTGGATGCAGCAATTAGTCAAATCGGTCTACAATTTTGTTTTGATGTCATCCATTCCCCTCGATGGATGGCCCGGAGTTTAGCTTTGCGTTGCCACTCACACGGAACTTAGGAATCGGTCATGCCGACGGACACTTTTTCCTGGCTGCATCTCACGGACTTCCATTACGGGCTGACGGGACAAGACTGCTTATGGCCCAACTTGCGAGAGCCGTTTCTGGATAGCCTCGCGGCGCTGCACGAACGGTGCGGGCCGTGGGACGCCGTGTTCTTTACCGGCGATCTCGTGCAGTCGGGTGAATCGGCCCAGTTTGAGCGATTGCAGACCGAGGTCCTCGATCCTTTGTGGCAGAAGCTCAGCGAACTTGGGTCGGGAAACGCCGTGCTGCTGGCGGTGCCGGGCAACCACGATCTGTATCGCCCCAATCCTCGCGACGATGATCCCGCCGCCGAACGATTGCTGGAGCAGGATGGCTTCGAACGCATCAAGGACAAATTCTGGAACCAGCCGGGCGGATCCTATCGCCGGGTGATCGGCCATGTTTTCGCCGCTTACCGCGAGTGGTGGGAAAAGGCGCCGCATCGGCCCGACAAGCTGCAAACCGGCGCCCTGCCCGGCGATTTTTCGGCGACCCTGGAACGCAATGGATGGCGTATCGGCATCGTGGGCCTGAACGTCACCTTTCTCCAACTGGCCGGCGGCGATTACGAAGGGCGGTTGGTTTGGGATGCGCGTCAGCTTCACGCGGTGTGCGACGACGGCGTGGATGTCTGGTCGAGGCAGCACGATGTCTGCTTGCTGCTTACCCATCAGGGACCGGACTGGTTGACGCCCGCGGCCCGCAAGCACGGCGAATCGGAGATTGCGCCGGCCGGACGGTTCGCGGCCCATCTGTTCGGTCACCAGCACGAAACCGAGATCACGTACCTTCGGAAAGGCGGCGGTTCCAAGCCGGTGCTGCGGTGCCAAGGGTGCTCGGTGTTCGGCATGGAAAAATTCGGCGACCCACCCGTCACCCAACGTGCGCACGGCTACGCGGCGGGGCGGATCGAGTTCGGCGAGCAGGAAACCGTTCTGCGGCTTTGGCCGCGCATCGCGACCAACAAGACGGGACCGTGGCGATTCGTGCCGGATCACGAACACGCGGAACTGGAGAGCGACGAAGGCACGCGAGCGGAGCCGATTGCCGCCCGGCTACGCGTTGCCAATGTACCGCCAGTCATTACTACCCCGGCTATGACTCCCGTACCAACCCCGCCGACTCCCAGCGCCTTCGTGCCGCATTCCACGTTGCCCGCTCGACGCCCATTTTTTGGCCGGATAAAGGACTTGGAACAGATCGCCAAATACCTGCTTCCGGAAGACCGAAGTTGGGGCGTGGTGCTGGACGGTCCCGGCGGAATCGGCAAGACCGCGCTGGCGCTGGAAGCGGCCCATCGGGCGCCGGCCGAACATTTTCCGCTCAAGCTGTGGGTCACGGCCAAAAGCCGCGAACTGCATCCCGACGGCGAACGGTCGCTGCGCGATCATCGCGTGGCCGACTATTACGCGCTGCTGGCTGAGTTGGGTCAGGCGCTCGGGCGCGACGACATTCCAAGAGCGGCGCCGGAGAAGCGGCCGAATCTGGTGCGCCATGCGCTGGCGAATCACCGTGCCTTGCTGGTGCTGGACAATCTGGAGACGTTTAGCACGGAAGAACGTCGGCGCGTGTTCGAGTTGCTGGGCACACTACCCGTCGCCTGTCGCGCCCTCGTCACCAGCCGGCGACGGGTTGGCGGTTCGTTCGCCGCCCACGCGCTGCGCCTGGACAAGCTGGAACGCGAGGCCGCCGACGAATTGCTGGCCGAACTGGGCCAGCGCTGGCCGCCCATCGCCCGACTGACCCCGGCCGAGCGCGATCAACTCTATGCCGAAACCGGCGGCAATCCGTTGTTGCTGACCTGGACGGCGGGCCAGTTGGGCCGAACGACCGGGCGTTGCCGCACCGTGACCGAAGCCGTCGAGCGGTTGCAGGAAGCGCATCGCTTGCAGACGCTGAACGAGAAAAACGATCCGCTGGATTTCGTTTTCGGCGATCTGGCCGAAACCTTCACGGCGGCTGAGACGGCGGTGCTCGCCGCCCTGGTCCACTTCACCCAGCCCGCGCCCATCGCGTGGCTGTTGCCGCTGACCGGCCTGAGCGAGAAAGCGGCGGAAACCGCGCTGGACGGCCTGCGTGATCGCGCCTTGCTGGTGGAAGACGACGTGGCCGGGACTTGGCTGTTGCCGCCGCTGGCCGCTCGCTATCTTCGGCGCGCTCGCCCCGAGGCGGTCGGAGCCAGCGGCGAGCCTATGCCCTCGCCGTGGAGAATGGTTACCAGAAATACGACCGCTTTCCGGTTTTGGAAGCCGCCTGGCCGCAACTGGCCGCTGCTTTGCCGCTATTGCTTGCGGGGGACAACGCCCGTTTGCAGGGGGTGTGCGCTGCGTTGTTTTATTTCCTCAATTTTACCGGCCGCTGGGATGATCGTCTGGTCCTCGCAACCGAAGCGGAGGCCAAGGCCGAGCGGGCCAAGGACTTCATCAGCGCCGGCTGGCGGGCCTATAGCGCTGGTGAGGTTCACTTCGAGCGCGGCCAAGCCGCCGAAGTACTGGCCTGTACCGAACGCGCGGCTGCCCACTGGCAAGCGGTTCCTGCGGGCGCCGACGAACGTGCTTCTGTCCTCCGCCTGCGTGGACACGGTTACCGGTTAGCCGAGGACTACCCCGCCGCGCTCGCTGCTTACCGTGAAGCGCTTGCTCTCCAGCGAAGCCTGTCGCCGAGGAGCAGAGACGTGGTTAGCAGTTTGAGCGATGTTGTGAGCGTGCTAAACAAATTGGGCCAAATCAACGAGGCAGAGACTCATTGCCGCGAAGCGCTCGCGATGGCCAAGGCCCTATCTGATCCCGACATTGTTGCTTGCTTCACCGGGCATCTTGCCAAGTTGGCGCTAGCTCGCAAGCAATGGCCGGAAGGCGAACGCCTTGCCCGCGAAGCTTTGAAGCTAGCCGAGGAGTTGGGCGGCAAGGTATTTATTGCCTCCAGTTGCCGGTTTCTGGCCAAAGCTCTGGCGCGACAGGGACGCGGCGCCGAAGGCCGCTGCCACGCCGAACGGGCGGTGACGATCTTCGCCGCATTGCGCTCGAAGGTTTTAGCCGAAGCCCAAGCCGTGTTGGCGGAGTGCCAGGTTTGAGCGGAAAGATGCTTCAAATCTTCTGCTCGAACGGGGCAAGGGCTTTGCTTTGGAGCGCCTCAAACCAGGCTCAAGTTTCGTATCCGCTCAAAGCCCGGCGATAGAACCTCGAGTCCACAGCCATGACCGGAAAAGCGGGCGGCAAATCGGATTCGCGAATCTCCGCGAATCCGTTCTTTTCGTAAAACCGGTGAGCAGCAAGAAACTTATCCGTGGTCCCGAGATAGATCTCCGTTATGCCTTCCATGGCGCACCAGGCAAAGAGCGTCTGGAGCAGTCGCTCCGCGACACCGTGCTCGCGCCCACGGTATCGAGCATCGACGAACATTTTGCGTAGAGCGGCCTGCTGTTGCCCGATATCCAGAAGCCCGATGGTTCCGACGATCCTGCCCTCGACCTCGGCGACCCAGAAGTTGCCGCTCTTCCGCTGATAGAAATTGGCTATATCCGCAAGGTCAGGTTGTGCCGCCAGCGTGATCGGGATCCCGAACTCCAGTTGCTGGATCGGGAGAATGACCGATGCAACGCCATCGGCATCCTGGGGTATGAAAGGGCGAACGGTTGTCATGGTGTGCGCCTAATCGCCTAATGATGGCTAACAACGGGGCAGCGGGCGAGCATCCGCCGCTTGAGCGACGCGAAACGTCCTCTCCCGCAAAAACCGCCCCTAAATCTTCCGCTCGAACGCCGTGAGCGCCTTGCTGGACAGCCGGTAAAGCTGGGCCGGCCGGTGCGCGCCGGTGCGGAAGCGGTTCGGGATCTCCTCGATGATGTCCAGTTCCAAAATCTTGTGCCGGAACGACGCCTTGTCCAGCCGGGCGCCGATGGTCTGCTCGTAAATCCGGTGCAGGTCGTTCATGGTGAATTCCGCCGGCAACAGGAAAGCCGGCAGGGACGAGTACGTCGCCTTCCCCCGCAACCGCTCCACCGCCTTGGTCACGATTTGCCCGTGATCGAAGGGCAGCGGCGGCAAAGCATCCACCGGAAATACCTCGGCCGACGGATTCCCCTCCAGCAACGACCACGGAATCAGCGCATAGTAAACGACGCTGACCGACCAGCCCCTCGGATCGCGAGCCGCGCCGGAGAAGGTGAATAACTGCTCCAGGTAAGGCGCGTCGAAACCGATCTTGCCACGAATCACCCGCCGAGCCGCCGCTTCGGTATCGGCGTCCTCCTGGGCGTGGACGAAACCGCCCGGCAGGGCGAGCAATCCCTCGAACGGCGGCTCCTTGCGCCGCGTCAGAATCAGGCACAGGCGCTCGTCGCGGATGGTGAACAGCGCCGTGTCCACCATCACCAGGGGTTGCGGATAAGCCGGTTCCACGTTCGCGCCTCCGTCGTTGTTTGATGATATAAACAAATAACTTTCGCACTATATGGGCTTCAGCCACTTATCTGTCTCTTATACACATCTCCGAGCCCAC
>CALGOO010000257.1 GCA_937960715.1 uncultured Candidatus Competibacteraceae bacterium | reverse complement strand
GGAAGGCATCCGGCAGGCGATGGATCAGCAACCTCCGCAGGATCGCATTCGGCGGGTGGGCGGTGGCCGCAAAAAACTGACTGCGGTCGGCCCTGGAGGCGCTGGTGGACCCGACGACCCGAGGCGATCCCGAAAACCCGTTGCGCTGGACGTGCTTGAGTACCCGTCAATTGGCGGCCACCCCGCACAGGGTTTTATCGAATTGGCCGTCAAACGGTGGCTCACCTGTTGGCTGAACTGGGCTACAGTCTCCAGGGCAACTGCAAAACGACCGAGGGGACTAGCCATCAGTATCGGGACGCCCAATTCCATTATATCCATGGCCAAGTTCAAGCGTTCCAGAGTCGGGGACAACCGGTCGTGTCGGTCGACACCAAGAAAAAGAAATTGGTGGGTGATTTCAAAAACGGCGGTCAAGAATGGCGACCTGAAGGGAAATCCCGAACGGATTCAAAAACGCGGGGGTATTCGACCCGAAGTCTCTGATCTCTAATGCCACTCGATCAGCCCTTTTAAGGTATTCATATAACATATTGATATTTATGAACTTTATTTTACTATTTGGCACGATTCTTGACGAAATATCGCTGTAACCTATTGATTCTACGTTGCCACCTTAAAAGGGTTAATGCCACTCGATTAATTGTCTCTGCAAAAGTTCTGCAGTTAAGACACGGTGTATCTCCGACGTGTAATTCCGCTTTCCTTCGATATGGCTATTAACCATCTCTTCCAAAACCTGCCCGTTGATGTAGGGTCTATTGCGCGAGCACGAATCCAGTAAAATATCTTTCAAATACTGGGATAACTGGTCCCGATACCAAACTCGAAAGTGGTAAAACTTGTGCCGCCCGAGAAATAAGCGCTCGAGATGCAACGGCGCCAGTTTGTGATCAATACCCGCCAGCCACTGCGGCATACCGTAGTCGTAAGCGTATTCCGCCTTGGCCGTGAATTCTTGGACAAAATGGCGAAACCAGGTGGGCATCGGGTTGGGATGATACAGGAGTCCGCGATCAGTCGGTATGCGCGCCAAGCGCGGATCGCCTTCCGCGATGAGCCGGAGCGAAGGTTCCCTGCTGAGCACCTGGTCCGGCGGCGCCCGGTACATGAGAGCCACTAGATCGTTATCAAGATAGGGGGAACGAGGGGTGAGCTGGGATTGCTCCACAGCAAACCGCGAATAGTGGTGCCAGGGAACCTGCTTGAAGGCGATGAACGACAGGTCGTAGCCTTGGCGCTCCCGCCCATAGGTGGCTTCTGCCCCCCGCACCATGCTCGAAAATTCAGGCGCCAATAAGGCCGAATCGAACGAGCCAGGACGGAACGCCACATTGCCCCTCACGATTTCGGAACCATAGTTCCCCGTCAAGCGCACCGGGGCGATGGCACGCGCCAGCCTATTAACGTAGAGTTCGACCGCGCCGGTCACATCCATGGTGCCGTCGGAAACATACACGGCCTTCTCCGCCAAGCTCGGAAATTCACCGAAAAACTGGGTGTCCACCGGAATGGTTTGGTGGGACTGGCGGCTGAGCTTCGCCACCTGCCGCGCGATTCTCACGTCGCAACAGTCACGGTAAAGACCGCCGAAGGAATAACAAGGCAGAGCTCCCGGAGCGGCCTTGGCGTAGGCCATGATCATGCGGCCGTCCAACCCGCCGGTAAGTGACATGGCCACCCGATTCCTGCCGAGCAAATATCTCGGCAGTATCCGGGCAAAAGTCTCCTTCAGTTCCTGATAATACTCGGCCCCGCTCAAAACCGGTTGCCGCTCCCATGATTCAGGACTGAAATAACGATCCTTTTTTATGTCGTGTTGGCCGGCGAAAGTCCAGCGGGATCCCCCTGGCAGCAAGGCTATTTTGGAAAACAGGGTTCTATTCTCCAACACGCAGCCGAAGGAAAAGGTGTCCGCGAGGCCCACGATATCCAAT
>CALGOO010000256.1 GCA_937960715.1 uncultured Candidatus Competibacteraceae bacterium | reverse complement strand
CGTCGAAGCCGCGCACGGCGTTGGTCAAGCGGCGGACGGCGATTGCCCGATCCGGCTGCAAGTCCAGCAACCGGGTGGCCAGTTCGTCGTGCTCGTGCGCTCGGCCGCGCAGGAAGCACGAGCGGACTTGCACCAGGCGCTCGCGGATGCGGTCCTTCAGCTCCTTGGTGGCGGCGTTGGTGTAGGTGACCACCAATATGCGGTTGACCGGAATCGCGGCTTCGACCACCAACCGCAGGAACAGGGCGGAGATCGTGTAGGTTTTGCCGGTTCCGGCGCTGGCTTCGATCAGGTTGAAGCCGCTCAGGGGAATGTACAGAGGATCGAGGCGTTCCACGTCCGGCGGGGCCAGGGATGAGTGGCGGGAAATTTGGCCGAGCTAATGGCGCGAGCCGCGCAGAACCCGAAACAGCACGCCGAATTTGTCGCGCCAGCCCAAGCGCTCGTCGGACAGGGCCTCCAGAAAGTCCGACAGGGCCTTGGATTTGGTCACCGCGTAGATGACCAGCAACACGCTGGGGGTCAGCACCCCGGTCAGGATCAGCAGCTTGAGCCAGATCGGATTGTCGGCCTCATCGAAAATGTTCATGCCCAGAAAACCGGTCGCGACCGTGGCGATGAGACCCAGGGTGGTCACCACGGTCAGCCGCACCACGGTGTTGGCCTGCCGGCGCAAGCCGTCGCTGTCGAGATACTGATTCATCTCTTTGACCGCCGCGCTGACATCCTGATAAATCCGATCCGTGTCCAAATGCCCGGTCAACAGCCGGAACAGATCGCGCGCCTGAGCCTGGTTGGAGACTTCGTGAAACCAGTAACGGTGGGTGAAGCGCAGAAAGGTTTCCATCACTCGGCGGATTTCCCGCTTGAAGGTCTTGACCGAATCCATGTCGTGGATGTCGAGCTGGCTGACCGCCATCACCAGCCATTCCGAAAACAGCATCAGCGTGGCCTTGTGAAAGTGGGCGATCAGGTTGACCAGAAAATACTGGTGGCGGAACTGGCCGAGCAGCCCGGTTTCCGGGTCGGCGAAAAAGCGCTCGCTGGCCTTGCCGACCACCACGAAGGCGTGGCCGCAACAGAGATAGCGGCTGCTGAGCGCCGGATTGCTCGGATCCCAAAACTTGTCGTAGCAGTACTGTTGCTCGAAATGGGCCAGTTCCATTTCGGAATACGGCAGCGTGTCGGAGGGCCCCGCCTTGGCGATCAAGGCCAGCCGGGCAAAATCGCCGCGCGTCAGCGCCTGGGGATCGTTGACGCTGACATAGGCCAGCAGAGGCATCCGATGATACTCGATCTGCCGGTAGCGGATCACCCCTTCGCTGTCGGAGTTATACAGCGCCAGCGGCCGCAGCAAGAACTCCCAGTGGGCGGCGACGTTGGGCGATCGGTTCCGGCAGACGAATTGCAAGTACTTGCGGCGGTTTTCGTAATCCGACACCGCCAGCGTCTCGCCGCTCGCGGCCAGCCACTCGACCCGATACGGGCACTGGCCGCCTTGGCCGTCGGCTTCCCAGAAGGCCGGATAAGCCCGCCCGACCTTGAACAACACATCTTCGACCATCAACAGCGGAAGGTCGTTGGCGAAAAACTCGACGGCGAGAATGATGATGTCCAGATCGTAAAAGAAATGCAGATCGACGTGCGCGACCTGAAACAACAGCGGCGGGGTTCGGGGATCGAGCACGACTCGCATCCTCGCGATATCGCGGCGCCGGAAAACGCGGAAAGCGCTGCACGTAGGGCAGAAAGGTGATGAATTCCTTGTAGTGGCGCTCCTGAAAATCGTCGGGGTCGCCGAACTCGTCATCCACTTCGCGCCACGGGCACTCGTCTCCCATCGCCTCCAGCAATTCCCAATATTTGGAAATGTGCGGCTCCCGCACCCGCGCGTGCATGATCTGCAAGGGCCACAGCAGGATTTGCCGGAAATGGCG
>CALGOO010000255.1 GCA_937960715.1 uncultured Candidatus Competibacteraceae bacterium | reverse complement strand
CGGCGGTGTTGGAGATCGAGTAGCGCATGTTGGCGATGCCGCCCTCGTAGATCAGATCCACGATCAACTTGACCTCGTGCAGGCACTCGAAATAGGCCATCTCCGGCGCGTAACCCGCTTCCACCAGCGTCTCGAACCCGGCCTGGATCAGCGCGGTCAACCCGCCGCACAGCACCACCTGCTCGCCGAACAGGTCGGTCTCGCACTCCTCGCGGAAGGTGGTTTCGATGACGCCGGCCCGACCGCCGCCGTTGGCGGAGGCATAGGACAAGGCCAGCTCCTTGGCCTGGCCGGAGGCATCCTGCGCCACCGCGATCAGGCAGGGCACGCCGCCACCCTGGGTGTAGGTCGAGCGCACCAGATGGCCCGGCCCCTTGGGCGCGATCATGATCACGTCCAGGTCGGCGCGCGGCACGACGCCGCCGAAGTGGATGTTGAAACCGTGGGCGAAGGCCAGCGCGGCACCCTGCTTCAACTTGGGTTCGATTTGCCGGTAAATCTGGCTCTGATGCTCGTCGGGCGCGAGGATCATGACCACGTCGGCGGCGGCGGCCGCTTCCTCGACCGGCTTGACCGTCAGGCCGGCCTTTTCGGCCTTGACCGCCGAGGCGGAGCCAGCGCGCAAACCGACGATGACCTGGACGCCGGAATCGCGCAGATTGAGGGCATGGGCGTGACCTTGGGAGCCATAGCCGATAATGGCGACGGTCTTGCCCCTGATCAGGGACAGGTCGGCGTCTTTGTCGTAATGGATGTTCATGGGGGATTTCCTGAAGAACGAGGGGTAAACCGTTCCCGCCCGGAACGCGCGGTGGGAACGAGGGACGGAGGATTCACCGCAAGACGTTCAGGCGCGTAGCGCCTTCTGACCGCGGGCAATACCGGTCGCGCCGGAGCGCACGACTTCAAGGATGGCGTCCTTCTCGACCGCGCGCAGGAAATTGTCCAGCTTGTTGCCGGCGCCGGTCAGTTCGATGGTGTAGGTCGCTTCGGTCACGTCGAGAATGCGGCCGCCGAAAATTTCCGCCAGTCGCATCATTTCGGCCCGTTGCTCGCCGCTGGCCTTGGTCTTGACCAACATCAACTCGCGCTCGATGGCGTCGGTCTCACTCAGGTCGATCAGCTTGACCACGTCGATCAACTTGTTGAGCTGCTTGATGATCTGTTCGATGATCTGCTCGTTGCCGCAGGTGACCAGGGTGAGCCGCGACAGGGTTGGGTCATCGGTCGGGGCCACTGTCAAGCTTTCGATGTTGTAGCCACGCGCCGAAAACAGGTTGGCCACCCGTGACAGGGCGCCGGCTTCGTTTTCCATCAGAATCGAAATCAAGTGACGATCGTTGTTCACAGCAGCACCATCCCTTCGTCGTGAGTCGAAACCATCTCGTCGCGTTCGGCCAACAACATCTCGTTCTGGCCGCCGCCGGAGGGAATCATCGGGAAGACGTTCTCGGTTTGATCGGTGAGGAAGTCGAGGAACACGGTGCGATCCTTCATCGCGAACGCCTCGCGCAGCGCGCCTTCCACCTCGCCCGGTTTTTCGATCCGCATCCCGACATGGCCGTAAGCCTCGGCCAGCATCACGAAATCCGGCAACGACTCGAAATAGGTCATGCAGTAGCGCTTCTGATAGAAGAATTCCTGCCACTGCCGCACCATGCCGAGGTAGCCGTTGTTCAGGTTCACGATCTTGACCGGCGTATGGTACTGCTTCATGGTCGCCAGCTCCTGCAACATCATTTGGATGCTGCCATCGCCGGTGACGCAGGCCACGTCCTGATCGGGGAAGGCCAGCTTGGCGCCCATCGCCGCCGGCAAGCCGAAGCCCATGGTGCCGAGGCCGCCGGAATTGATCCATTGGCGCGGCCGGTCGAAATGGTAATACTGAGCGGCCCACATCTGATGCTGACCGACGTCGGAGGTGATGATGGCCTTGCCTTCGGTGACCCGGTACAGCTTCTCGATCACGTACTGCGGCTTGATGACTTCGTCGCTGGGTCGATAGCTCAATGACTTCATGGCGCGCCATTCGTCGATCTGCCGCCACCAGCGCGCCAGAGCCTCGGCGTCGGGTCGCAGCTTTTCGTCCCGAATCACGTTGATCATCGCCCGCAGCACGTTCGGCACCGAGCCGACGATGGGAATGTCCACCTTGACGTTCTTGGAAATCGAGGACGGGTCGATGTCCACATGGACGATCCTGGCGGTCGGGCAGAATTTGTCGATCTTGCCGGTGACCCGGTCGTCGAAGCGAGCACCGATGGCGATCAGCACATCGCAATTGTGCATCGCCATGTTGGCTTCATACGTCCCATGCATGCCCAACATGCCAACAAATTGCTTGTCGGTGGCCGGATAGGCGCCCAGGCCCATCAGGGTGTTGGTGATCGGGTAGCTGAGCAACTGAGTCAGTTCGACCAGTTCCGTCGAGCCTTCGCTCAAGATCACGCCGCCGCCGGTGTAGATCATCGGTCGCTTGGCCGACAGGATCAGGTCGACCGCCTTGCGGATTTGGCCGGCGTGACCCTTGACGGTCGGGTTGTAGGAGCGCAGCTTGATCTTCTTGGGATAATGAAACTCGGCCTTGGCGATGGTGATGTCCTTCGGCAGGTCGATCAGGACCGGGCCGGGGCGGCCGGTGCTGGCGATATAGAAGGCTTTCTTGATGGTTTCGGCCAGGTTCTTGATGTCCCTGACCAGAAAATTATGCTTGACGCAAGGGCGGGTGATGCCGACCGCGTCCACTTCCTGAAAAGCGTCGTTGCCGATCAGCGCCGTGGGCACCTGACCGGAGAACACCACCAGCGGAATGGAATCCATGTAGGCGTCGGCGATGCCGGTGACGGCGTTGGTGACGCCGGGGCCGGAGGTCACCAGGACCACGCCGATTTTGCCGCTGGCGCGGGCGTAACCCTCGGCGGCGTGGACGGCGGCCTGTTCGTGACGGACCAGCACGTGCTTGACCTCGTCCTGATTGTACAGGGCGTCGTAGATATGCAGCACGGCGCCGCCCGGATAACCAAAAAGATACTCGACGCCTTCTTCCTTCAGGCAGCGAACCAGAATTTCAGCGCCAGTGATGGGTTCCACGGTGTTGGCTCCTCATGGTAAGCAGGGTTGGGTGGATTGTGAACCGGCAAGACGAACCGTCTTCGAAGTACGGAGGTATCATGACGGGTCCTGGAAATGGCATGGCCGGAGCCGCGACTGGGCGGGGTAATCGCCGCGCGGCGGGGGTGGACCCCGGCGGGCGCTACCCATCATGAAAGCCGCCGGTACGCGCTGGGCGCGGGTCTTGCGGACCGGCTATACTACACAACTTCGTTTTCCAGCAAAATCCCGCCGCGAGATCGTGGAAAATTCGCCGCGTGGCGCACTTTTCGCGAACGTCCAGGCGATTTGGAGGTAGATCATGTCGAAACGAGCGCTGTGGCTGATCCTGGCGGCGGGTTGCGGCGGAGCGGTGGTCACGACCCAGGCCCAGCAATTCATCTACAAATGGACCGACGAGCAGGGGATGGTGAAATACTCCGAGATGGCGCCGCCCAGTGGCGTGAAATACGAAACGGTGCGCAAATCCAGCGTGCCCGCCGGCGTCGAGGTAGACGTGAGTGCCCAGCAGGCCAGGGAACGGGAAGCATTGGCCCGAGAGCAGGCCAAGCAGAAGGAACAGACCGAGCAGACACAGAAGGAAGTCGAGGAAGGGCGCGCCAAGAACTGCGAAATCGCCAAGAAGAATGTCCAGGTGCTGCAAGGCGAAGGTCGGGTGGTGAGAACCGATGCCCAGGGCAAGAAAGTTACTCTCGATACCGAGCAACGCGCGGCGGAACTGAAAAAAGCTCAGTCGGAGCAGGATTATTATTGCAACCCCTGATCGCTTCCCACGTTTCGCAAGGCGAGATCCATGCGCGTCTCTCATTTTCCGTTGTTCACCGTGAAGGAAACCCCGGCCGACGCCGAGGTGGTCAGCCATCGGCTCATGCTGCGAGCCGGCCTGATTCGCAAGCTCGCCGCTGGCGTTTACACCTGGCTGCCGCTGGGCTTGCGCGTGTTGCGCAAGGTCGAGGCGGTGGTGCGCGAGGAGATGAACCGCGCCGGCGCCGTGGAGCTGCTCATGCCCGCCGTGCAGCCAGCCGAGCTGTGGCAGGAATCGGGGCGTTGGCGACAGTACGGTCCGGAGCTGTTGCGGATCAGGGACCGGCACGAGCGCGAGTTTTGCTTCGGCCCGACCCACGAGGAAGTGATCACCGATCTGTTCCGCCGCGAAATCAAGAGTTACAAGCAACTACCGGTCAATTTCTACCAAATCCAGACCAAGTTCCGCGATGAGATCCGGCCGCGTTTCGGCGTGATGCGGGCGCGGGAATTCCTGATGAAGGATGCCTATTCCTTCCATCTCGATCAGGCGTCGTTGCAGGAAACCTACGACGCCATGCACACGGCTTACGGGCGTATTTTCACCCGGCTGGGTTTGAGGTTTCGCGCGGTGCTGGCCGATTCTGGCAGCATCGGCGGGGCGCGCTCGCAGGAATTCCACGTGCTGGCCGATTCCGGCGAGGACGCCATCGCCTTCTCCACCGAGAGCGACTATGCCGCCAACGTCGAACTGGCCGAGGCGGTCGCGCCCCAGGAAACACGGCCCGCGCGCGCCGAGACGATGCGGAAGGTCGCGACGCCCGGCAAACGCACCATCGCCGAGGTGAGCGACCATCTCGGTATCCCTCCCCGGCAAATCCTCAAAACCATTGCGATCATGCACGATGGCGCCATGAGTTTGCTCTTGCTGCGCGGCGATCATGAGCTGAACGAAATCAAGGCGCGCAAGATTCCCGCCTTGGCTGATTTTCGGTTCGCCACCGACGAAGAGATCGAACGCCATCTGGGATGCCGACCCGGTTACATTGGCCCAGTCGGCATTCCAACCGGGATCGGGGTCGTGGCGGACCGCGCGGCGTGGGTGATGAACGATTTTGTATGCGGCGCGAACGAGCCCGGATTTCACTTGACTGGCGTGATTTTCCGGCGCGACCTGCCGGAACCGGCCCAGGTGTTCGACCTGCGCCAGGTCATCGAGGGCGATCCCAGTCCGGATGGCCGGGGGGTGCTGCATATCGCGCGCGGGATCGAGGTGGGCCACATTTTTCAGCTCGGAACCAAGTACAGCGCCGCGATGAAAGCCGAGGTGCTGAACGAACACGGCCAGGCGGAAACCGTGACCATGGGCTGCTACGGTATCGGCGTGTCGCGGGTGGTGGCCGCCGCCATCGAGCAAAACCACGACGAGCGCGGCATCATTTGGCCAGCGGCGATGGCGCCGTTCCAGGTGGCGGTGGCACCGATTGGCGCCGGCCGTTCCGCCGCCGTGCGCGAAGCGGCCGAGGCGCTGTATCGGGAATTGTGGGCGGCCGAGATCGAGGCCCTGCTGGATGATCGCGAGGTTCGACCCGGCGTGATGTTCGCCGATCTGGAGCTGATCGGTATTCCGCATCGGGTGGTGATCAGCGAGCGCAGCCTGGCGGCTGGGCAGGTGGAGTATCGCGGCCGGCGCGACGCCGACAGCGCCTTGATCGATCGGGCGCGGCTGCTTGACGAGTTGCGAGAGCGACTGGCGGCGGAACGTGGCTAACCGCGTGGAGTTATCCACAGGTTCTGTGGATAACTCTGTGGATAACTTTCGCTGATGGTGTATAACTGGGTGTTGCCGTTAGGGGAACGGCGATTTGATGATTTTTTGATCAACCTGTATTTATTATTTGTTTCAGCAAGTTGCATGTAAACCTTGGAATCTGGCGAAGATTTTGCGCCGGATCGGTGCTCAGGACCGCTCAACGCCAAACCGCGCACAGGCCTGTGGATAAGTCAAGGCCGGCGATAAAAATAGTGTGGCCTTCAATCGATTCGAAAATCGTGGTGATCCTGGTAGGGCAGTGTTTCTTGGCGAACAGCGCTCACCCGGGCGAGTTGCGGACCTTGCCACAGCCAGTTGCGCAGGGTGTTCACGGCTCTTTCCTCGCCACAAGCCAGAACCTCCACCCGCCGATCCGGCAGATTGCGAACGTAACCGGTGATTCCCAACCGCAAGGCTTGTTCGGCGGTGGCGTAACGGAAACCGACGCCCTGGACTCGGCCGCTGACATGACAACGCAAGCAAAGGGTTTTCACGAAACCTCCTTAGGGCCGGGGAGGATGCGGCGCCGCTGGCTTGTCGGGCCAGCCGCCGGCGCGTTCCAGTTCGGTCAGGCGCTCGGCCAGCAAGGCGGCGTTCACCGCGCCCAAATGGGTATGGGCGAGAACGCCGGCGGGGGACACCAGAAAAGTAGTCGGTAATCCCTTGAGTGGAAACCCCGGCATTCGCTGGCCGGCGCTCAGCACGATGGGAAAGGTCACGCCCAGCCGTTCCACGAAGGGCCGGATTTCGCCAGGGGCGAGGTCCTCGAAATTGACGCCGACGACCACGGCGCGCCCGCGCTGGGCCTGGTGAAAGGACTCCAGTTCGGGCATTTCCAGTAGGCAGGGCGTACACCAGCTCGCCCAAAAATTCACGACCGTCCACTGGCCACGAAAATCGGCGAGCCGCACCGGCCGGCCATCGAGGTTGGGCAGGGTAAAGTCCAGTTCCGTGGCTCCGACGGGTGGGATCGACGCCAGCAGCAACACCAGCAGCAGCGGTCGGTAATCGAGGTTGGCGGAGGAGGACGGGACGAGGACGAACATGGCGAATCGCGTGGTCGGCAGGGTGGAAACGCGCGGGGGCGCTGGTCAGGGCGCGGGCTGGAGCGCGGCGTTTCGAGTCGCCTGCTCGCGCGCCTCGATAGCGGTGTCGCGGGCGTCCAGCGCGTAGCGGCGGGCCTCGCCGTAGGCGCCAGTCTCCAGCCGCTCCTGGGCTTCCCGCAGCAAACGCTGAGCCGCCAGCAGGATGGTGGGCGAGCGTTGCATCGCCCCGGACGCCTCAGCCGAATGAATCGCCTGGCGGGCGTCGCTCATCTCCTGTACCGGCGCGGTGGCGCAAGCCGTCAGCGCCAGCAGGCCGAAAACGGATGGAATCAGTTTGGCCACCAATCGCGTGGCGGTCCAGGAAACCACGGTTAACATCTGCGCTCGATCGGGTGCGGAGTTGCCATCGAAGGAAATTATATAGCATCAAACGCGGCCTTATGGCAGGCATTATCCATCGGGGGAACGAATCCAGGGTTCAAGGCGAGTGACCGGGTAGCCCGGTTGCGGTCGAAATGGATGAATACGTTGGAGCACGAAGCAGTGGCGGAGATTCTCGTTCTGTACTACAGCCGTACTGGAGGTACCGCTGAAATGGCGCGCCAGATCGCCCGAGGCGTGGGGGAAGTTGAAGGCATGGCAGCGCGACTGCGCACCGTGCCGCCGGTCTCGGCGGTTTGCGAGGCGGTCGAGGACGAGATTCCAGTCGCCGGTCCGCCCTACGCCAGCCTGGACGATTTGCGGGAATGCGTCGGCTTGGCCCTGGGCAGCCCTACCCGCTTTGGCAACATGGCGGCGCCGCTCAAGTACTTTCTGGATTCCACGAGCGGACTTTGGTTGACGGGCGCGCTGTCCGGCAAGCCAGCGGCGGTGTTTACCTCGGCCTCGACCCCGCATGGTGGTCATGAATCCACCCTGCTGACCATGATGGTGCCACTGCTGCATCATGGAATGGTGCTGGTGGGGGTGCCCTTTACCGAGCCGGCGTTGCGCGCGACCCGTGGCGGCGGTACGCCCTATGGGCCAAGCCACTGGTCGGGCTCGGAATCCCGGGCGGCGCTGGATGGCGAAGAAAAGCGCATTGCGCGGCGGCTGGGCCAACGGCTGGCGGACATCGCGCGGCGGCTGGGGGCGGCATGATCCAGCTTTGGCGGGCGGTCGCGCTGATCGGTTATTTTGGGCTGTTCGGGCTGTTGTTGCTCTGGCTGACTTGGCTGGAACCGCCAGCTCACTTGCCGGTCGCCCTGGCCCTGATTCTGTGGGTGGGGCCGTTGCTGTGTCCAACGCGAGGCTTGCTGTATGGTATAAGTTACACTCACGCCTGGACCAGCTTTCTGGCGTTGTTCTACTTCGTGTTTGGAGTGTTCCATGCCGCCGGGCCGATGGCCAGGCCCTGGCTGGCTTGGCTGGATCTCGGGTTCAGCGCGCTGCTGTTTTTGGGCGCGGTTTTTTATGTTCGCGCCGGTGGGCGGCCAAGCGCGCGGGCGGATGGTCCTGGCCCGGACGCGCCGATTGTCGGCTCTGCGAAGGGTGGCTGACCGAAGGGTGGGCGGTGGCGAATCAGGTATTTGCCACTTGCCAAGTACTCATTATCGGTGTTATATTGTCTTTCTCTGATGCGGGGTGGAGCAGTCCGGTAGCTCGTCGGGCTCATAACCCGAAGGTCGTAGGTTCAAATCCTGCCCCCGCTACCACACCTTACTTCCCAAGGAAGCCCTTCAAGGGCTTTTTTTATGCGGCCAGTTCCAATGCCATCCTGGCTAGTGGGCGTTTGCGGGATTTCGCCAGGAACGGCTCCCGGTTTCGCCCGCCAGGAGCGGGCGTTGCGGTGAGCCGTCGAGTTGACGAGCGAGTGGGCCGCCGGCCCATTTTTTTTTGTGGTGGCCAAAATGCGTCAGGACCTGAAGACGCTCAGACGGATGCTAACCGCCGTGGTGGAGGCCATGGGTTATGAAGTGGTGGGCGTGGAGTTTCGCCCTGGCCGCGATAGCGCCCTGTTGCGGATCTATATCGATGGCGAGAATGGTATCGGTCTGGATGACTGCCAGCGAGTTAGTCATCAGTTAAGTGGCGTGTTGGAGGTCGAGGATCCGATCGCCGGACGATATACCCTGGAAATCTCCTCGCCCGGACTGGATCGCCCTCTGTTCGAGGCCGCGCATTTCGACCGCTTCGCCGGTTCCAAGGTGCGCCTTCACCTGCGGGAATTACTGAACGGACGACGGAAGCTGGTTGGGCGGCTGGTCGGGATGCGCGACGGTGACGTAGTGATCTTGGATGGCGAGGGTCGGGAGTGGCGGGCGCCGCTCGAGCGGATCGCAAAGGCCCGACTGGCGCCCGAACTTTAGGACGGGATGAGAGCGTGCGGATCCGGCGAGGAGGCAGAACGCCATGCGTGGTAAAGAAAGCAAAGAAGGCAACAAAGAAATTCTGCTGGTCGTGGATGCCGTTTCCAACGAAAAAGGCGTCAACAAGGAAATCATTTTTGGCGCGCTCGAGTTGGCGCTGGCCTCGGCGGCCAAAAAACGCTATGCCGGCGATCCCGATCTGCGGGTAGCCATCAATCGGCGCACCGGCGGCTATGAAACCTTCCGGCGCTGGTTGGTGGTGGCCGATGCCGCGCAAATCGACAACCCGGACCGGCAGATGGCGCTGGATCAGGCCCGCCCAATTCAAGCGGATGTCCAGGTGGGCGCGTACCTTGAAACGCCCCAGGAGAATGCCGATTTCGGGGGACGCATCGCGGCCCAGACCGCCAAACAGGTGATCGTCCAGCGGGTTCGAGACGCCGAGCGCGCTCAGATCGTGGAAGCTTACCTGCACCGCAAGGGTGAACTGATCGGTGGCATGGTCCGGCGCCTAGAACGCGGCGATGTGATTCTCGATGTCGGCGGCAACGTCGAGGCCAAGATTTCCCGCGACGAGTTGATTCCTCGCGAATCGTTTCGCATCGGCGAGCGGGTGCGGGGCTATCTTAAGGATGTGAGCCTTCAAGTCCGTGGTCCACAGTTATTCGTCAGCCGGGTGGCGCCGGAATTCTTGATCGCCTTGTTCACGCTGGAAGTCCCCGAGATCAACCAGGGCATCATCGAGATCAAGGGCGCCGCCCGCGATCCCGGTTCGCGCGCCAAGATCGCGGTCAAGAGCAAGGATGCCCGCATCGATCCCATTGGCGCCTGCGTGGGCATGCGCGGCGCCCGCGTGCAGAGCGTGACCAACGAGCTGGCGGGCGAACGGGTGGATATCGTGCAGTGGCACGACGACCCAATCCGCTTTGTCATGAATGCGATGTCGCCGGCCGAGGTGGAGTCGATTATCGTGGATGAGGACGCGCACGGCATGGACATCATCGTCGCCGACGAAAAGCAACTGGCTCAGGCCATCGGCAAGGGTGGCCAGAACGTGCATCTGGCCAGTCGCCTGACCGGCTGGGCCCTGAACGTGATGACGCGAACCCAGGCGCAGGCCCAGCGCGGCCAGGAGGACGCGGGTCTGCAACGGATGTTCATGGAACAACTGGGCGTGGATGACGAAACCGCCGCGATCCTGGTGCGCGAGGGCTTCGCGGGCCTGGACGAAGTCGCTTACGTACCCGCGCACGAGATGCTGGAGATTCCCGAGTTCGACGCCGAGATCGTCGAGGAGTTGCGCGGGCGCGCGCGCGACGTGTTGCTGACGCGCGCGATCGTCGCCGAGGAACAGTTGGGCGGTGCCCGGCCATCCGAGGCCTTGTTGCGGATGGAGGGGATGGATGAGGATCTGGCCTTTACGCTGGCGAGCGGCGGTATTGTGACGATGGAGGATCTGGCGGAATTGTCGGTGGACGATCTTAACGAGATCGCCGGATTGGATGACGAACGGGCCGCGAAGTTGATCATGACGGCGCGCGCGCCTTGGTTTTCGAAGAACGAGCGGTAGGGCGGGCTTATCCCGGGGGTGTTGAATGACGGATGTAACGGTCAGGCAGTTTGCGACGGTCGTCGGCATACCGGTGGATCGCCTGTTGGAGCAGTTTACCGAGGCTGGTATTCCGGTTGCCGGGGCGGATGCCGCGATCACGGAGAAACAGAAGCTGGATCTGCTGGCGCACCTGCGCAAGAGCCATGGCAACCGATCGGCGCCGGGCGCGGCGGAGCCCAGAAAGATCACGCTCAAGCGCAAGACCCACAGTGAGATCAAGATGGCCGGCGGCGCGGCTGGACAAGTCAAGACCGTCAGCATCGAGGTGCGCAAGAGACGCACGTATGTCAAGCGCAGCCTGGTCGAGGACGAACTCCCCCGTCGCCACGCGCCGGAGATTCCGATCGAGGCGCCGGTTGTCGCCGCCATGGAAGTCGGTGAACCGATTGGCACCCCGGAAGTGACCGAGCAAATTCCCGCTGTTCAGAGGGAGCAGCGCCCCTCCGGGGAGACGGTCGGTCCGCCGGCTGTGGAGGCCGCCGATTCCCGCGCGCCGGACATGGAAGTGAGCATGGTCTCCCGGGTGGCCAAGGAACCCTCTCCCCCCCGGATGGAAATCGAGGAGCCCGCCCCTCGCCCACCCGAGGCAGGGGTGGCCCGTCGCGCCCCGGCGGAAGAGTCACCCCGCCCGATCGAAAGCGAAGCGCCTCGCCGCCGACCGGAGGACCAGACCCGGCGTCCGGTCGAGTCGGGCGCGCGTCGCCGGCCGGAAGCGTCCGACGAACGCCGCAAACCCACGGATCGTCCGGCGGTTTCCCGATCCACCGAGGTCCGGGGACGCAAGCCGGCCGAGCCTGGGCCGGCGACGCACCCAACTCAGCGCCGTACTGACGCGAGCGGCGCTGGGCCGGTTTCCGGGACCAAGCCACCGTCCGTGGCCGTGGTGGACACCAAGGCAAGGAAGCGTCCCGATAGTGCTCCGGCCAAGCGCCGCGGGGAAGCCGAATCGCCGCGGCGACGAGAGGTGGAAAGCGAGATGGAGCGTCTGTCTCGGCCGGGACGCAGCGATCAAGCCGTCTTCGATCGGTCCGATCGTCGCCGGCCTCGAAAGGCCAAGAGCCCCAAAACCGCCGCGCCCGCTCCGCGTCATGGTTTTGCCAAGCCCACCGCGCCGGTGGTGCGCGAGGTGACCCTGCCCGAAACCATCAGCGTCGCCGACTTGGCCCAGAAGATGTCGATCAAGGCCACCGAAGTGATCAAGGCTCTGTTCAAGATGGGCATGATGGTCACCATCAACCAGGTGGTCGACCAGGAAACCGCCGCGCTGGTCGTCGAGGAAATGGGGCATACCTACAAGCTGCTCAACGAAAATGCGTTGGAGCAGGAACTGGCCGCCGGAACCGGCGGCGAGGCGATGCCGCGCCCGCCGGTGGTGACCATCATGGGTCATGTGGATCATGGCAAGACCTCATTGCTCGATTACATCCGCCGGACCCGGGTCGCGGCCGGCGAGGCGGGCGGCATTACCCAGCACATCGGCGCCTATCATGTCAGCACCCCGAAGGGCGTGGTCACCTTCCTCGACACACCGGGCCACGCCGCGTTCACCGCCATGCGCGCGCGCGGCGCCAAGGCGACCGACGTCGTGGTGCTGGTGGTGGCGGCCGATGATGGCGTGATGCCGCAAACGATCGAGGCGATTCAGCACGCCCGCGCCGCCGGGGTGCCGATCGTGGTGGCGGTCAACAAGATGGACAAGTCCGGTGCCGACCCGGAGCGGGTCAAGAGCGAATTGTCGGCGCAGGGCGTCATCTCCGAGGAATGGGGCGGCGAAACGCTGTTCACCTATGTGTCGGCCAAGAGCGGCATGGGCGTGGACGAACTGCTGGACAAGATTCTGGTACAGGCCGAGGTGCTGGAACTGAACGCGCCGGTGGACGGCCTGGCCAAGGGGGTGGTGATCGAATCGCGGCTGGACAAGGGCCGTGGCCCGGTGGCGACCGTGCTGGTGCAGAGCGGCACCCTGCGCAAGGGCGACGTGATTCTGAGCGGCCTGGAATATGGGCGGGTGCGCGCCATGCTCAACGAGACCGGGCAAAGCGTGGGCGAAGCCGGCCCCTCTATTCCGGTGGAAGTCCTGGGCCTGTCCGGCACCCCCAAGGCGGGCGACGATGTGAGCGTGGTCGCCGACGAGCGCAAGGCCCGCGAGATCGCCCTGTTCCGTCAGGGCAAGGCCCGCGAGGAACAGGCCCATAAGGGGCCTGTCATCGATATCGGCGGCATCTCCAAGCAGTTTGAGGCCGGAGAGATCAGCGTGCTCAACGTGGTGCTCAAGGCCGACGTGCAGGGTTCCGCCGAGGCCATCGTGGATGCGCTGACCCGGCTGTCCACCCCCGAAGTGCAAGTTAAAATCATCGCCAGCGGCGTTGGCGGCATCAACGAATCTGACGTGAATCTGGCCAAGACCTCGCGGGCGCTGCTGATCGGCTTCAACGTGCGCGCCGACAGCGTCGCCAAAAAGCTGGCCGACGAGGAAGGGCTGAAGCTGCACTACTACAGCGTGATCTACGAGCTGATCGACGATGTGAAGCGCGCCATGATCGGTATGCTCAAGCCGGAATTCAAGGAACAAATCATCGGCCTGGCCGAGGTGCGACAGGTATTTCGCTCGCCCAGGTTCGGGGTGGTGGCCGGCTGCATGGTCGTGGACGGGGTTGTGCGACGCAGCAACCCGATTCGGGTGCTGCGCAACCATGTCGTGATTTTCGAGGGCGCGTTGGATTCGCTGCGGCGGTTCAAGGACGATGTCAGCGAGGTGCGCGCCGGCATGGATTGCGGGATGGGGGTGAAGAGCTATAACGACATCCGCGAGAACGATCAGATCGAGGTGTTCGAGCGGGTGCAGGTGCAACGCACGCTATAGTGTGCGAATGGAGCGAAGCTGAACAATGGCCAATAGCGCCGCCCCACGCCCCCGCCGGATCGGCGAGCAGATTCGCCGCGATCTGGCGGAGTTGATCCGCGCCGAACTGCGCGACCCGCGCCTCACCCTGGTGTCCACCACCAGCGTTGAGGTCAGCCGCGATCTGGCGTATGCGCGGATTTACGTCACCGCCGTGTGCGAGCCGGGCGAACGAGCCGAATTGGTGGCCGAGCTCAATCAAGCCGCGCCGCTGCTGCGCCGGGAATTGGGGCGGCGGTTGCACACCCGCACGGTACCGAAGCTGGAATTTCGCTACGATGAGACGGTGGAACGCGGCGCGCGACTGTCGGCCTTGATCGACGCGGCCGTGGCCGCCGATGCCGAACGGCATCACACCGACGCCGGCTCGGAAGGTCGCGAGTGATCAACCGCCGCGACCGCCGCCCCGTGAGCGGCGTGCTGCTGTTGGACAAACCGGTCGGCTGGACGTCCAATGCCGCCTTGCAGGCGATCAAGCGGCTATACCAGGCGCGAAAAGCCGGCCATACAGGTAGTCTCGATCCGCTGGCCAGCGGGTTGTTACCGATCTGCCTGGGCGAGGCCACGAAGCTGTCGGGATTGTTGCTGAACGCCGACAAGGCGTATCGCTTCACCTGTCGGTTGGGGGTGACCACCGACACCGGCGATGCCGAGGGCGGGGTTCTCATTACCCGACCGGTCGGACCGCTGAGCCGGGAACAGGTCGAGATCGCGTTGCGGCGCTTCACCGGCGTGCTCCAGCAGACGCCGCCGATGTACTCGGCGCTCAAGCGCGATGGCCAGCCGCTGTACAAGCTGGCGCGCAAGGGTATTGAGGTCGAGCGCGTTCCGCGCGAGGTGACGGTTCGCGACCTGCGGTTGCTGCGGCTGGGCGGCGGGGAACTGGAATGCGAGTTGCGCTGTTCCAAGGGTACTTACGTGCGGGTCCTGGCCGCCGATCTTGGCGAGGCGCTGGGCTGCGGCGCTCACGTGACCACGTTGCGCCGCATCGCGGTGGAGCCCTATGACGCCAGGCGGATGGTGACGCTGGAAGCGCTGCGCGAGCGGGCGGAGCAGGGGTTGGCGGCGCTGGATGAGGCGTTGTTGCCAGCGGACAGCGCGCTGCCGGATTGGCCAGCGGTGCGCGCGCGCGGCGACGCCGCCTTTTATCTGCGTCAGGGTCAGCCGGTTTTGGTTCCGCGCGCTCCAACCCAGGGCTGGGTACGGTTGTACGAGGGCGAGGAGCGGTTTCTGGGGATCGGCGAAGTCCTTGACGATGGTCGGGTAGCGCCGCGCCGGTTGTTGCTCTAAGCCGTTGAGCCTTGAGGTTTGCTTGTTGATTGTCGCCGCTAGGGTTAATATTTTTCGCTGGGTTTGCCTGACTGATCGAATTCGAACTGGAGTTTTTCATGCCTCTTAACACCGAACAAAAGTCCCAGATCGTGCGGGATTATCAGCGCGATCCCGCCGATACCGGCTCGCCGGAAGTTCAGGTCGCGCTGTTGACCAATCGTATCAATGGCTTGCAGCCGCATTTCGGCGAGCACAAGAAAGACCATCATTCCCGGCGCGGGCTGCTGAAGATGGTCAACCAGCGTCGCAGGCTGCTGGACTACCTGAAGGCAAAGGATCTGCAACGCTATCAGGGACTGATCAGCCGCCTCGGCCTGCGCCGCTGAGGTTTTCCATCGCTCTTTCAACGCACAGGACGCTTTCGTGACGCCCATCAAAAAAACATTTCAGTACGGCCAACATGCCGTGACACTGGAGACGGGCGAAATTGCCCGGCAGGCCAGCGGGGCGGTGGTGGTCAACATGGCCGACACCGTGGTGCTGGTGACCTTGGTCGCCGCGCGGGAAACCGAGGAAGGCCGGGATTTTCTACCCCTGCGGGTCGATTACCAGGAACGCAGTTATGCGGCCGGCCGCATTCCCGGGGGGTTTTTCCGGCGCGAGGGGCGTCCATCCGAAAGCGAAACCCTGACCGCCCGGCTGATCGATCGGCCGCTGCGCCCGCTGTTTCCCGACGGTTTTACCCACGAGTTGCAGATCATCGCCACCGTGCTGTCGTTGAACAATCAGGTGGACCCGGAAATCCCGGCCCTGCTGGGCGCCTCGGCGGCGGTGGCGCTGTCCGGCGTCCCGTTCAATGGCCCCATCGGCGCGGCCCGGGTCGGTTATCACAACGGCCAATACCTGCTCAACCCGACTCGCAAGGAGCTGAAAACCTCGCAACTGGATCTGGTGGTGGCCGGCACCGAGCGGGCGGTGTTGATGGTGGAGTCCGAGGCGCAGGAGTTGCCGGAAGAGGTGATGCTCGGCGCGGTGGTGTTCGGCCACGAGCAGATGCAGGTGGCCATTCGCGCCATCAACAATCTGGCGGCCGAGGCGGGCGTCCAACCGTGGAACTGGCAGCCGCCGGCCGGTGACGCGATGCTGGCCAAGGCAGCCCGCGCCGCGGCCGAGCACACTTTGACCGAGGCGTACCAGATCGCCGAAAAATTGACTCGCCAGCAACGGGTGAGCGAGATCCGCAACCAACTGATCGCGCAACTACTGGCCCAGGAACCGGAACGCTGGACCACGCAGGCGATCGAAAGCGCGTTTACGGCGCTGGAAAGCGAAATCGTGCGTGGCCGCATCCTGTTGGGCCAGCCGCGCATCGACGGCCGCGACACCCACACCGTGCGGCCGATCACCGTCCGGGTCGGCGTGCTGCCGCGCACCCACGGTTCGGCGCTGTTCACCCGGGGCGAAACCCAGGCCCTGGTGGTCACGACGCTCGGCACCGACCGGGATGCCCAGATCATCGACGCCATCGAGGGCGAGTACCGTCAGCCGTTCCTGTTGCATTACAACTTCCCCCCCTATTCGGTGGGCGAGATCGGCCAGGTCGGCAGCCCCAAGCGCCGGGAGATCGGCCACGGCCGATTGGCCAAGCGCGGCGTGCAGGCGGTGATTCCCAAGCCCAGCCAGTTTCCGTACACGGTGCGGGTGGTGTCGGAAATCACCGAATCCAACGGTTCCAGTTCGATGGCGTCGGTCTGCGGCGCCAGCCTGGCGCTGATGGACGCCGGCGTGCCGATCAAGGCGCCGGTGGCCGGCATCGCCATGGGCCTGATCAAGGAAGGAGACCGCTTCGCGGTGCTGACCGACATCATTGGCGACGAGGACCATCTGGGCGACATGGATTTCAAGGTGGCCGGCACCACCGACGGCGTCACCGCCCTGCAAATGGACATCAAGATCGACGGCATCACCCGCGAGATCATGGAGAAGGCGCTGGCCCAAGCCCGTGAAGGGCGGCTACATATTCTCGGCAGGATGAGCCAGGCTATCGTCAAGCCACGCCAGGAATTGTCCGAATACGCGCCACGCTACACGACCCTGCGCATCAACCCGGAGAAGATCCGCGACGTGATTGGCAAGGGAGGCGTCACCATCCGCTCCATCACCGAGGAAACCGGCGCCACCATCGATATCACCGACGACGGCGTGGTCAAGATCGCCGCCGTGGACAAGGCCGCCGGCGACGAGGCCCGGCGCCGCATCGAGCAGATTACCGCCGATGTGGAAGCGGGTCAGATTTACGAGGGCAAGGTGGTCCGGATCATGGACTTCGGTGCGTTCGTGGCCATCCTGCCGGGCCGCGACGGCATGGTGCATATCTCGCAGATTTGCGAAGAGCGGGTGCAGAGCGTCAGCGACAAGTTGACGGTGGGCGACTTGGTCAAGGTCCGGGTGATGGAAATCGACAAGCAGGGCCGCATCCGCCTGACCATGAAGGGCGTGAACTGAGTTTTTGAAATGGCTGACGGGCGGCTTGCCTTGGCGGGGTCGCTTCGGATAGCCTTACCATCCCCGCTACGTGGAGCGGGGCAATACTTTGGAGAGATGGCCGAGCGGTCGAAGGCGCAGCACTGGAAATGCTGTTTAGGGGTAACTCTAACGAGGGTTCGAATCCCTCTCTCTCCGCCAAATAGCCGTTCATGGCCGTCCATGACGGAAACCGAAACCCGCCGAGCGCGGGTTTTTTTAATGAACGACCATCACCTTGAAAGCAACGGTCGTTCATTGACCGGGATCAGGCAATACAGCACTCCCTGCACAGGACCAGTTACGCCTCCACCACCGGAATCTTCCCAATCCGCGCCTGCCATTCCTTCGGCCCGGTCTTATGGACACTGGACCCCTTGGAATCGACCGCCACCGTCACCGGCATGTCCCTGACCTCGAACTCGTAGATCGCTTCCATGCCGAGATCCTCGAAAGCGAGAACCTTGGCCGCTTTGATCGCCTTGGACACCAGATAGGCCGCGCCGCCGACCGCCATCAGGTACACCGCCCGGTTGTCCTTGATCGCGTCGATGGCGATCTGGCCGCGCTCGGACTTGCCGATCATGCCCAGCAGGCCGGTTTGTTCAAGCATCTGGCGGGTGAACTTGTCCATGCGGGTCGCGGTGGTGGGTCCGGCGGGACCGACTACCTCGTCGCGCACCGGATCGACCGGGCCGACGTAGTAAATGAAGCGGTTGGTGAAATCGACCGGCAGTTTCTGGCCCGCGCTCAGCAGGTCGGTCATGCGCTTGTGGGCGGCGTCGCGGCCGGTCAGCATCTTGCCGTTGAGCAGCAGCACCTCGCCCGGCTTCCAGGTCGCCACCTCCTCGCGGGTGACGGCGGCGAGATCGACCCAGCGGGCGTTGGTCGGCGCGTAGGTCAGCTTCGGCCAGTCGTCCAGACTCGGCGGCTCCAGCTTGGCCGGACCGCTGCCGTCGAGATGGAAATGCGCGTGGCGGGTCGCGGCGCAGTTCGGCACCATCGCGATCGGCAGGTTGGCGGCGTGGGTCGGATAGTCGAGCACCTTCACATCGAGCACGGTGGTCAAACCGCCCAGACCTTGCGCGCCGATGCCGAGCGCGTTGACCTTCTCGTACAGCTCGATGCGCAGTTCCTCGGCGCGATTCTTCGGTCCACGGGCGATCAATTCCTGAATATCGACCGGCGCCATCAGCGATTCCTTGGCCAGCATGAACGCCTTCTCCGGCGTGCCGCCGATGCCGACGCCGAGAATGCCGGGCGGACACCAGCCGGCGCCCATCTGCGGCACGGTCTTCAGCACCCA
>CALGOO010000254.1 GCA_937960715.1 uncultured Candidatus Competibacteraceae bacterium | reverse complement strand
CCCTTTTCGAGAATACCCTCTATTCCCATTCCAAGGCTCCTTTCTTCCACTCGTAAATGAAGCCGATCACCAGGATGCCGAGAAAGATCGCCATCGAGACAAAACCGAACAGGCCAATTTGATCGAGCACGATCGCCCAGGGAAACAGGAACGCGATTTCCAGATCGAAAATGATGAACAGGATGGCCACCAGATAGTAGCGGACATCGAATTTCATTCGGGCATCCTCGAACGATTCGAAACCGCACTCGTAGGGCGACAACTTTTCATCGTCGGGACGATGGGTGCCCAGAAAATAGCCGAGACCGATGACGACCACAGCCATCGCAAGGGAAATGACCGCGAATATCAAAACGGGAAGGTAGTTGGACAACATCGGAGTCGCACCTTCGATATGGCGAGCGAGGAGCTAGCGTGGGGGGCAGATCTTGGCCTCGGGGTTGGACAGGCGATCCCACCGATTGACGGGGCCGCGACACCCTGGAACGAACCGATCGGGAACAACGAAGGAGGCAAGTATTTTCTTATAATTGAGACGCCGCATGGGACGTGAAACCTCATGGTGATTCGCCAATCCCTGCTTGGAAAGACGCATCGCGCATCCCGATCCGAGTGATCGGGGTGCTCCGTATTGTTATTTTGGTACCGATGGCCGGACTCGAACCGGCACGGCTCGCGCCACTAACCCCTCAAGCTAGCGTGTCTACCAGTTCCACCACATCGGCATGGTCAGGCATCAGACGAATTTCCCGCTATTTTTGTGGCAACTTCGGCACATCCGAGGGGCCACCGCCCTGAAGCGGTTCGGCGGGCTTTTCCGCCTGAACTCGTTCGACGACGCTTTGAGGCGCCGAGCTTTGGGTTGAGAAATACGCCAAGGTCAAACTGGTCAGAAAGAATGCCGTCGCCAGGGCGGCGGTGGTTCGGCTTAGGAAGGAGGCGGAGCCCCGCGATCCGAACATGGTCGCGGAGGCGCCGCTGCCGAACGCCGCGCCCGCATCGGCGCCCTTGCCCTGTTGCAGCAGCACCAGCGCGATCAGGGTGACCGCAATCACCACATGGACGACGAGAATGAGGGTGTGAACCATGGCGCCAGTCTAGCAACCCGCTTTGGCGATCAGCAAAAAGTCCTTGGGATCGAGCGACGCACCACCCACCAGGCCACCGTCGATGTCGGGCATGGCCAACAGCTCCCCAGCGTTGGCGCCCTTGACGCTGCCGCCGTACAGGATGCGAACCTGGCTCGCCAGCGCCGAATCGAGTGCGGCCAGTTGGACGCGGATGAAGGCGTGAACATCCTGCGCCTGCTGGGGAGTTGCGGTCCGACCAGTACCGATCGCCCAAACTGGTTCGTAAGCGATGACCGCGTCGGCGAAACTGGCGACGCCCTCCAGATCAAGCACCGCCTTGAGTTGCCGCTCGACCACGGCTTCGGTCACGCCCTGATCGCGTTCTTCCAGGGTCTCGCCGACGCAGAGGATCGGCTTGAGGCCGAACTTGCGCGCGGCGGCGAACTTGCGCGCCACGACCTGATCGCTTTCACCGTACAGGGTGCGCCGCTCCGAGTGGCCGACGATCGCATAGACGCAGCCAAGGTCCTTCAGCATCGGGCCAGCCACTTCGCCGGTATGGGCGCCCGAGGCGTGTTCGGACAGGTTTTGCGCGCCCCAGCCGACCGCGGTGCCCGTCAGCTGCCGCGCGACCGCATCCAGATACACGAACGGTGGAAACACAGCCAGCTCAACGGCGGCAACCTCGGCGGCGCCCCTCAGAATACCTTGCAGCAACTCACGGATACTGCTGGTCGAGCCATTCATTTTCCAGTTTCCAGCCACCAGCTTACGGCGCATGTCGTTCTTCTCCCCTTGCGAAAAAAGCCGGGCAAGCTTACGGATTTCGCGCCTGGAAATCAATCACACCGAAAGAGTATTCCGCACCACGTCGGCCAACTCCCGGGCATGGCGCGCGACGGTGTCCGCATCCGCGCCTTCCACCATGACGCGCACCACCGGTTCGGTGCCGGAGGGCCGTAACAATACCCGACCCTGGTTCCCCAGATGGCTTTCCACCGCTCTTACCGCATCCTGAATTGGCGACCGGCGCAGATCCACCTCACCGGTCACCGAAACGTTGATCAATATCTGGGGATACTTGCTCATGCCCGCTTTAAGGTCGTGTAGGCTCTTGCCGGATTGCAACATCGCCGACACCACCTGCAAGGCGGAAATGATGCCGTCGCCGGTCGTGGTTCGATCCAGGCAGATGATGTGCCCAGAGTTTTCGCCGCCCAGGATCAGATTCTCGGCCAGCAACGCTTCCATGACGTAGCGGTCGCCCACCTGGACGCGGCGCAGCTCCAGCCCCAGCGCCCGCAGCGCGATTTCCAGACCCAGATTAGTCATCAGGGTGCCGACCACGGCGTTGAAGCGACTACCGGCGCGCAGGCGGTCGCGGGCGATGATGAACAGCAGATCGTCGCCATCCAGGACTTCGCCCCGATGGTCGACCATGATCACTCGATCGCCGTCGCCGTCAAAGGCAATGCCAAGATCGGCGTTCTGTTCCCGGACCAGGGCGCGCAACAACGCCGGCTTGGTGGAGCCACAGTCCAGGTTGATGTTCAGACCATTGGGCGCGACGCCCATGGAAATGATAGTCGCACCCAACTCATTGAATACGCTGGGCGCGATGTGATAGGTCGCGCCATGGGCGCAATCCAACACGATTTTCAGACCCGCCAGGCTGGTGTAGGCGGGCGCCGTACTCTTGCAAAATTCGATGTAGCGGCCAGCGGCGTCGACGATGCGCTCGGCCTTGCCCAAGGCATCGGGTTCGACGGTGGCCAGCGGTTGCTCCAGCAGTTCCTCGATCCGCTCCTCGACCGCGTCGGGCAATTTCTGTCCGTCCCGAGAGAAAAACTTGATGCCGTTATCGTAGTAAGGGTTGTGGGAGGCGCTGACCACGATGCCGGCGCAGGCGTGCAAGGTTCGGGTCAAGTAGGCGATGCCGGGGGTTGGCATCGGTCCCAACAGGGCGATGTTGGTTCCGGCCGCCGACAGACCCGCCTCCAGGGCGGATTCGAACATGTAGCCGGAAATGCGGGTATCCTTGCCGATGACCACCTTGTTGAAGCCTTGGGTCTGCAACGCTCGTCCGGCTGCCCAGCCCAGCTTCAACACGAATTCCGCCGTGATCGGGTGGTCGCCGACCCGTCCGCGTATGCCGTCCGTACCGAAATAGCGTTTTCCCATGCCTTGATTCCCCTGGATGCCTGAGCGCGGTCGGGATTATAAAGGCGATGGCGGCGCGACGCGTGGACTTTGCAACAACCCTCAAGCCACGGCCGCATGCATGGCTTCGCAAGACGTGGCTACAATGATCGAAGAGAAATCCTCGGAAACGCCGTCCCATCGCCCGTTGCCGTCGCAGCGAAAAAGATTTTACGAAGGATCGTTGCTTGAAAAACCCGCTTCGAAAACCGAACCAACCGCTGGATCCGCTTAACAAGCACAGAGGGGCCAGCCACCCATGATTGATCGCCGCCCGATGGAGGTTTTATTGGAATTGATGGCCCGGCTGCGCGATCCGGAAAACGGCTGTCCATGGGACCGCCAGCAGACCTACGCCACCATCGTCCCGCATACCATCGAGGAAGCCTACGAAGTCGCCGATGCCATCGCCCGCGAGGACTGGGCGGAATTGCAAGCGGAACTGGGCGATTTGCTGTTTCAAGTTGTCTTTTACGCCCAGATCGCCCGCGAGGAAGGCCGTTTCGATTTCGCCGCCGTGGCGCGCGGCATCGTCGAGAAAATGACCCGCCGCCATCCTCACGTATTCGGCAACGAGCTTTATGCCGATGCCGCCGAGCAGACCGCCGCCTGGGAGCGGATCAAGGCCGCCGAGGCGGCCAAGGGCGCCAAGCGGCCCACTGGTGTGCTGGGTGGCGTTCCGCTGGCCCTGCCGGCGCTGACCCGGGCGGTCAAGCTGCAAAAGAAAGCCAGCAAGGTCGGTTTCGACTGGGGCGCGGTGGAACCGATCCTGGCCAAGATCGCGGAGGAAATCGGCGAAATCCGCCACGAGATCGAGACCCAAGCACCGCCGGAACGGCTGGCCGACGAACTGGGCGACGTGCTGTTCGCGGTCGCCAACCTGGCCCGCCATCTTCGGCTCGACCCCGAAGCGGCGCTGCGCGGGACCAACGCCAAGTTCGAACGGCGATTCCGGCGGATCGAGCGCTGGCTGGCCAAGGATGGCCGCGCGCCGGCGGATTCGACCCTGGCGGAAATGGATGCGCTGTGGGAGCGCGCCAAACGCGAGGAAGCGCCGGGACCGGAAGGGATCTGAACGCCGATCAGCCGCTGGCCTGGCCGCCGCGCGCCCAACTGGCGAAGGCATCGCGGTTGCGCGAGCAGATGATGACCTTACCCTGCCCCGAAAAGCGCAGCACGACGCCTTCCCCGCTGGTCACGCTGTTGACCAGCCGGTTAAACAACCCCCCGCCGCCCTGCCGGTTGGGTACCGAAATCTCGTAGCGCAACTGACTGTCCCACGCCACGACATGGGCGTTGTCGATGATCACGTCTTTGCCCGGCTCCACGTCCAGGATAAAGCCGGAGCCAAACCCGGAGACCGCCAGCTTGCCCTTGCCGGTCGCCTCGCCGACGAAGAACCCGCCGGTCTGAGCGAACAGGGCGTTGCCGATGCTCTGAGCGCGGACGCGCAAATCCACACCGCTTTCCGCCGCCACGAACGCCCCGTCGCTGAGCATGTAGCCGGTCGCGCCGACCTCCAAAACCTGAATCGTCCCCGGCAGCACCGGCGACAAGAGGCAATCGCCGTCCCCTCGGGTTGCTTCGATATGCTGCTGGAAAAACGACTCGCCGTTGGCGAACCGGCGCATCAGCGCGCTGCCCAGGCCACCGGTCATTTTTCCAGTGAGATCGAGCGTGTCCTCCATCATCACCATCGCGTTGGATTCGCAATAAATACGCTCGCCCTTGCGCAACGAAACATGCAGGAATGGATCGACATCACCAGTGATCGTGAAGTTCGCCATGAGTTTACCTTCGTCAAGGTTTCAAGATCGCACCGTCCACTCCCGACACAGCCATTCGCGCCGCGCGGATCGCAACGACCGGGTCACGGTCTCGCCATTGGCGGTCAATTCCAGTTCCCGCGTTTCGGGATGGCCGTACAACACCGGCGTGAACACCACCGTGTCGCGCGGATGGTCGCCGGTCTCGACCACTTCGACCCGCAATCGCTCGCCATCCCATTCCGCCGTTATCCGGGCAACGCCGTAACCGCCGTCCTGGTAGCGCCGGGTCTCCCGGTCGTCCACGTAATAGTCAAACCGTGCCGCCCGTTCGCGACAGAACAGGTGCAACTCGACATGGCGCAAATCCATGAAGCCGTTTTGCAGTGGCCCGGCGTAATACGGCAACACCGCGCCATCGCGGGCGAACAGCGGCAACTCGTCCAAGGCGGCGGCGTAAGCGATCATCCGACCGCCACACACCCACTCACCCTGGTTCAAGTCGAACCACCAACCCGGCGGCAACGTCACCGGCCGTTCCTGACATTTCACTCCGCTGCGGACGATTTCCGGCCCCTGCCCCTCGCCGTGCAGAATTGGCGCGACCAGCAGCGCGTCGCCGACCAGGTATTGATCGTCCAAATTGACGTACTCCGACCCGGCATGGTGGTAAAGCAACGGGCGGATGATCGGATCGCCGTCCAGCCAGTGTGCGAAAAAGCACTGGTATAGATACGGCAACAGCCGATAGCGAGTACGAATCGCGCCGCGCATCGCCGCTAGCGGTCCCGGCCCGAATCGCCACGGCTCCTGCGGCCGGGAATGGCGAATCGAGTGGTTGCGGAAAAACGGGAACAGGCAGCATGCCTGATGCCAGCGCACCAGCAACTCGGCGGTCGTGTCGTCCATGAAGCCGCCCACGTCGGGACCGTTGAACGCGACGCCCGACAGGCTCAGATTCAGCGAACACGGCAACGCCATCCGCAGATGCTTCCAGTTGCTGGCGTTGTCGCCGGTCCACACCGCGCTGTAACGCTGGGTCCCGGCGTAGGCGCTGCGCGTCAGCAGGAAGGGCCGGCCATCGGGATCGAGCTGATCGCAGGCCGCGCGGCTGGCCATGGCCATGAAATGCGCGTATTGGTTGTGATAGCGGTCGTGCGGAATCGCGCCGTGCTGGAACCGCATCTCTTCCGTTCGGCTATAGCCGGTGGCGGGGTCGTTCATGTCCAGCCAGGCGCCGTCCACCGCGCTCTCGCGCAGGAATTCGGCCAGCCAGCCGGCCCACCAGTCGCGGGCAGCCTCCAGGGTAAAGTCGGGGAACGCCGTATCGCCCGGCCAGACCTTGCCCACGTACTCGCGACCACTAGCGGTCTGGCAGAACGCTTTCCGCTCCCGCCCGCTCTCGTAAACCGCGTAGCCCGGCTCGCGCTTCACGCCGGGATCGACGATGGTCACGGCGCGAATGCCGGCGGCCTTCAAATCGCGGTTCAACCCGGCGGGATCGGGAAAGTCCACCCGGTCCCAGGTAAATAGCCGATTGTCGTCCATGTAATCGATGTCGTACCACAGCGCGCTGACCGGGACGTCGACGGCGGCGAACTGGGCGGCCAGATCCAGAAACTCCGCCTCGGCCTGATAGCCCCAGCGGCACTGATGATAGCCCAGCGCCCACAAGGGTGGCAGCGGCGCCCGACCGGTTAGCGCCGCGTAACGCCGCGTCACTTCCGGCAGACTCGGACCGGCGAGTGCGTAGACCTCGGTATTCCCGCCGAGGGACTGATACCCGAATTCGCTTGGCTGGACCTTGCCGGCGTCCATGATCGCCCGGCCGGGGTTGTCGAAAAACAGCCCGAAAAACCGCTCGCCCTTTTTGAGAATCGCGAACGGAATGGCGACATAGCTGGGATCGTAATCGTCGCGGGCGTAGGTGTGGCGAAATACCGCCACCACGTCCACGGTCAGACAATCGGCGCTGTCGCCCAGCTTGTCGAGGCGCCGGGTGCGTTCGCCGAAACCGTAGCAACCGTCCACGCCGGTCAGATCGAAATTCAGCAGCAGCGCCTCGCCACAAGCACCGATGCCCGTGGCGACCGTCGCCAAGGCAAAGCCGGCCAGTTCCAGCCGCAAGCATGTTGCGTCCAGCTCGACCCGTCCCGCTTCCGCCCCGAACACCGCGCCTTCCGCCTCCGACCGAGCCGCGACTGGCCGCCCCTCCCGCCATTCCGGCAACACGGCGTCCGAATGCTGGCGCGGATCGGCGACGGCAGCGTTTTCGAACCGTAACCGTAAACAGCCCGCGAAGATGTCGGCGCAACGCACCCGCAGCCGGATTCCCGGACCGGACCATTCGACCGTGCCGGCGTCGACCGTCAGCCGATCGGGGCGGTCGAAATTGAGCGGATGGATTTTCTGGCCGAAAAACATGCGGTTGAACCTGCTCAGGGTCGTCCCGTCGACCGGATTGTCTTATCCCTGGCTTCCACCAGCAGCCGGGTCAGTTGAGTGGGCGGCACATAGCCAGGCAGCATTTCACCGGATTCCAGAATCATGCTGGGCGTGCCGCGCACCCCCAGCTTGTCGCCCAATTCGTATTGGGCTTGCACCGGATTGTCGCAGGTTCGGGGTTCGACGCTCTCGCCGCGCTTGGCCTTGGTCATCGCCTCCTGCCGGTTGTCGGCGCACCAGACCGCCACCGCCTTCTTGAACGACTCGGAGCCGATACCCTCGCGCGGGAACATCAGGTAGCGTATCTTGATGCCTTCCTTGTTATAGTCGGCGATCTGGCTGTGCATCTTGCGGCAGTAACCACAGTCGATATCGGTAAAAATGGTGACCGTATGCTTGACCGGTCCCTCGGGCGCGAACACCACCATATTGTTTTCGCCAACCGCCGCGATGGCTTTGCCGCGCAACTCGCCACGTCGGTTCTCGGTCAGATTGGCGCGAGACCCCAGGTCGAGAATGTCGCCCTGCACCGCGAACCGGCCATCTTCGCTAAGGTATAGCACCTGGCCACCCAGCACGACCTCGTAC
>CALGOO010000253.1 GCA_937960715.1 uncultured Candidatus Competibacteraceae bacterium | reverse complement strand
AATACTCACCTCCCCCGGTCGGAACACTGGTTTCTTTTGTCAAAATACTCACCTCATCAAGCAATTCCCGGTTCAGTAGGGGAACGGTCATTCATGAATTTCTAAGATATTATTTTAGTTATAAAAATGTGAGATAACCTCTCGCATTTTACCAGCACGAACATTCCCTTCCTGTAAGCTTGCTCGATAAGCAAGTATCTAGCGCCCGCTTGATCGTCAAACTACACCTGCCATGGTTTCAAGTGTGGCGGGGTTTTTGTCAAAATACTCAGCCTTGGCCAAGGTGTGCGCTTGCTGGTAGGTGTAGTTGCGCCAAGTCAGGAAACCGCCTGAATCAGGCTCTGGGCTTTGGTCGGCAAAGTTGCCGGCTGATCCTGGGGGAGGATTATTGGACGTCCAATAATTCGACGTGGCGTTTCCAGATTGAAGGACTTTACCTCTGGTCGCCTGGGAAACGTCTGGGTGTAAGTTTTGGTAAGTTGGAAATATCTATATATATGATATTTTATTTATAGAATAACAATATATAGTATTTCCAGTCATTCCATAGCTGTAATATCCGTATCCTGGATCAACCGGGATTTTGTTGTTGCCACTGCTCGAAGGAAGGCACCTGGTGGTGTTGAACCAGGATCTGATCCACCCGCACCCGAATCAGGAATCGCGCCCCGATCCCGTTGGCTTCATCGCCTAGCCCTTGGCGAACCTGCTCCTCAAGGGCGGCCAGCGCCTCGGCGCCCATCGCCTGGCGAAGGCGCAGCAGTTCCGAACGATAGAATTGCTGGTAACGATCCTGAAGCTGGCGTTCCCGCCGCTCGCTGACTTGCGCCATCTCCCGTTCGTGGTGCTGCCGTTCCTGGGCGCGCCGCGCTTCAAACGCCGCTGCATACTGCCGAATGCCGCCGAAGCTGCGGATATCAAATCCCGTCCTTCTCGCTTCGGCCAGGGCAAAATCCACCCAGGCTTGCAGGTCCTCGAAGGAGTGGTTCTCCAGCAACGCCGCCGCGAACGCGGTTTCCTTGTTCGAGAAGATCGCTTCGTCCACGGTGTCCGTTTGGTAGAGCCGGCGGTAGAAGTAGGCCACCAGTTCCATCGGCCGCTGGATAGTTTGCTCGTCCTGGGTTTTGCGAACCAGCATCGGTGGTTGCTGGTGGGGAGCGTAAAATTGGTGATAGTCCTCGAAAAAACTACTTCCCGGCCAAAAGGAAAGGTTAAAGCCGGTTTTGTCAGCGTTTTTCCTGATTTCCCAGGATCGGATCAGGCCGCACTGCTTGAGAGCCTGCATGTGTCGCCCCAACTGGTTGCTCACGATGAGGGACTTGTAACGCTCCGGCTTGATGTCGCCCAGCCACGTCCGGCAAATAGCGGCGTAATCCTTGGTAAATGAAATATCCGGCGATGGATTTTTGCTGTAAAGATTGGAGAAATGAAAAAATAATCGCTTGAACAGCGCTGCGCCGATCGGTTCCAGGCCGATCATCCGGGTGAAGTTGAGGCAAAAGCTGTAGCGACTGTTGAGGGACTTGATGATGGCTGGATGCAGATGAAAGACGCACTGCTGGATCTTTTCCCCCCGACCGGAAAACAGGCAGGAGTCCACGATGTAGAAGGTGATGACCTGCCAGTCCTTATTGCCCTTGTCGAAAAAGGAACACCAAACCTTGGTGGAATTCAACTGCATTGCGGCCCGAAACAGGTTTTGGGACTGCCAGCCGCCGAACGAAGCATGGCCGCATAGCTCCATTAGTTCCCGTTTGCTGAACGACACATGCTCGGGGGCCGGATACCCGTAGTCGGTCAGCTTTTTCATGATGGCCTGCAACAGCTTGTAGGCCAACACCGACGGGTAACCGTAAGTGGGATGCGGTTCGATGGTGATCGGCTGTTCCACGATCGAACCCGCCTGCTTGAGCTTCTCGATGAAGGTTTGGCGATCCCGCCGCTTCGCCGCCGCCTTGGGGTCGAGGCAAAAGTAAAAGCCCTCCACCCGCAACAAATTGATCTCGTGAAAGAGTTGATCTTCTTCCAGCGGGAGCAACCGGCCCGATTCATCACTCTGGCCGAAGTCGAGTTCCGCGTTCTCCGGGAGGGTTCGCAGGGAGGTTTTGCTGGGCATGGGCGATAGATTGGGTGATTTCAGCTTTCGTAATCGGTATCGTCGGTTTCGACATCCGGCGGTTCAGGCGTCATGCCGGCCACAATAGCGTTTAAACGCTCGCAGAGGGCCGCCAGTGCGTTGTAATCGTCCAAAGGTATCTGGGTAGCCACCGGCGCTTCCAGGCGCTCCAAGGCGATTTTGAGCCGCTTGCAGGCCTTGATGACCTCGAGGGTTGAAAAAGGCGGCGACTCACCCTGCTTTTGAGCGGCGCGTTCTGTCCTGGCGGCTTTGACGTTGGCAATCCGGCCGTCCTTGATTGCGGCCCACAACCGCAACTGTTCCGCCTCGCTTTTCATGGCCGCGATTTCCACCAGCAGTGATTTGCTGGAGCGCGGCGCGGTGCGGTACTCGGCCCTGATCGTTTCGGGAAGATGCAGGAGACCCAGAACCTGACTGACGGCCGCCTGGGATTTCCCGACCACTTGCCCCAACTGTTCCTGCGTGTAGCGATGGCGATCCATCATCCGCGCCAGGGCTTCGGCCTCCTCAAGCGGATTCAAGTCCTCGCGCTGGATGTTTTCGATGAGCGCGATTTCCTCGGCGTCGCCTGTCGTCACGATGGCCGGAATCGTGGATCGCCCCAACCGTTCGAACGCCCGGAACCGTCGTTCGCCGGCCACCAGCAAGTACGTTCCGTCATCCAGGCGTTTGACGGTGACCGGCTGGATGAGGCCGTGCCGCTCGATGGAGGCCGCCAGTTCGATCAGGCTCTCTTCGCTGAAAGTCTTGCGCGGCTGATCCGGATTGGGATGGAGGTCGTGCAGGTCGATTTCCACGATCCGGGGCCGGTCGGCAGCCGTCCTGATGCGGGTTTTGGGCGAGTTCATGATGATCGAAAGGGAGCCTGACGATGACCGCTCAGGTCATGAGCTTTATGGGCGTATCGTTATTGGTAGCCGCGAGCGGGGCAGCGTCCTTCGCAGGTTGGCTACCCATTATTTTCGTTCGAGGACCGGCAAATCGTGCGGATTCCAGCAGGACTTCTTCGCTCCCGGTTTCGATCATTGGGAATACCGACGTTGCTTCGGGGGGATGCCGTATCAGTCGGTCCAGCCGCTCTTCGTCTTCTTGCTGCCGCTTGAGCCGTCGATAGGTCAGATACACCCGGAACATTTCACGAAATAGTTCGCTTTTGGTACGGTGTTCTTCCTCTGCCACGCGATCCAATTCCTCGGCCATCGTTGGTGGAACGGAGAAGCCCACCATCCGCGAGATTCGTGTCGTCACCCTTCACCCCTCTTGCTGATAATCAATGATCAACAAAGATAATCACTCTATCTCAATTTTAGCGCAACTGAAGCCTGTTTGTTGGATTAGGAATCGCTTGATCTTGACTTCATGAGTATGTGAGTATATGAGTATCCTTACTGATACTCACGGAAGCGAGCATGACGGTGATCGCGGTGTTGAACGAAAAAGGCGGGGTGGGCAAGACCACCATCGCCACCAACCTCACCCGGGGTTTTCAACTGGCGGGCGAGGCGGTGATCCTGATTGACAGCGACCCCCAGGGCAGCGCCCGCGATTGGTACGCCGCTGCCGGCGAAGACAACGCGCTCCCGCCGGTGGTCGGCATGGATCGGCCGCCGCTGTTCAAAAACCTCAAGAGCGTCACCCAGGGCTTCGCCTGGGCGATCATCGATGGGTCGCCGGGGATCGAGGAACTGGCCGTGGCGGCCCTCAAGGTGGCCGACCGGGTGCTGATTCCGGTCCAACCCTCGCCTTACGATATCTGGGCCGCCGAATCCCTCGTGGAACTGGTCAAAGCCCGGCAGGACGTCACCGACGGAAAACTGAAAGCGGCGTTTCTGGTGTCGCGGCAGATCGTGGGTACCAAGCTGGCGGGCGAGATCCGGGCGGCCCTGGAGGGTTATGGCTTGCCGATTTTTAAAGCTTTTACCAGCCAGCGGGTGGTCTACGCCAACAGCGCCACCCAGGGGTCCACCGTACTGGACGCCGAACCGCAGGGGGCGGCGGCCGAGGAAATTCGGACGCTGGTCGAGGAGATGCGGGCATGGCGTTGAAAGCAGGCCGACCGACGGGAAGAACCTCCGAGCATATCGACCGGGTGCGACAGCAACTGGCCGTGGCAGATGGCGAGGCGCGGCTGAACGTGCGGATGCCCAAATCGGAATATCGGCGCCTGCGGCGATTCGCTCTGGAAGCCGACATGAGCGTTTCGGATGTGGTTCGAGTCGCCTTGAAGGAGTATATGAGTAAAATCACCGATAAGTCGGTAAATCAGTGAGTCAATGAGTCAACTATCCAGTGAGTCAGTGAGTTGATCAGTCAATGAGTTGATCAGTCGGTGAGTCGGTGAGTCAGTAAGTCGAGGGATCGGGAAGGAAAAACTATGAGTGGAGCCAGCGAGATCTATCATCAGGACTTTCACGCCTGGGCGATGCGCAATGCCGAATTGATCCGTCAGGGGCGTTTGGCGGAGATCGATGGGGAGCACGTCGCCGAGGAGCTGGAGAGCATGGGGAAGAGTCAACAGCGCGCCTTGGGCAGTCGGCTGACGGTACTGCTGGCGCATTTACTAAAATGGCGCCACCAGCCCGGGGGACGCGGCGCCCGTTGGCGCAACACGATCACTCTCCAGCGCATCGAACTGGAAGAACTGCTCGAGGAAAACCCCAGCTTGCGCTCCATGCTGCCCGCCGTGGCGCCCGGCGCCTATCGGAAAGCCCGCTTGTGGGCCGCCAATGAAATGCAGTTGGACTTGGGGACTTTCCCGACGATTTGCCCCTTCGGGCTGGAAGAAATGCTGGATGAGGACTTCTGGCCGGACTGACTGGAATACGGTGAGGAGGAAAGATGGCGCTCGACGTGGTGGATCATGTGTTGCTGGGCATGGCTCAGCGCCAGCACGAGCGGTTTCTGAAGCAGTTGCACGATGGCGAGTTGCGCGAACTGCGGGAGTGGTTGGCGACCAAGACGGCAGCCAATGAGGGTCATCTGGCGATTCTCAAGGCTTTGGTCGACGCTTACGAGCAGGGAGACCGTGACACGGTTGACGATATTCTGGGCGATTACGAACGCCGCCGACAGATTTACCGGGCGGCGTACGCGCCCGTTTACCAGTCAATGAAATCTTAACGGTCAGGGTCGTTATGGCCTGTCCTTAAATCCACGGGTAAAACAGGCTTCGCTGTATCCAGCCGCTTCAAATCAGGCACCCGATTGGCTCGCCAGCGCTGGATTCCCCCTTCCACCGTCTTCACCCCCGAGCGCAGGGCGCCTTCCGACCGATGGCCCAGTTCGGCAGTATCCAGGGCCTGCTCCAACGCGCCGCCGAGCCAGCGCAAGGCGGCATCCGGCAGGCGATGGATCAGGCCAAAGCATTTCAGGGTGAGGTCCACCGCGACCAGCACGAACACCACCAGCAGGCCGGTGACCACCACCGGGCCGGTAACGTTGCCGCTGGCGGCATTGATCGCCGCTACGATGAACAGCCCGCTGACCAGTTGCAGCAGGTAATAGCTGATGATCGTCGCGGCCAGCAGGCCGAACACCATCAGCGCCGGCCGCAGCAGTAGCGCCAGCAGCAGGAGGTAGCCGTTCAGCGTTTCGGCGGTGAAGCCCTTGCCGTTGCGCAGGTGCCAGATCGCCCACAGGGGTGCCGCCAGCAGGGCCTCGAACACCAGCAACACCCACTGCAGCGCCCCGACGGTCCAGATGATGAACGGCACCAGGGGAAGATAAATCGCCGCCATCAGGGCGAAGGCGAGGAGGGCGAGGGCGATCATGCCGACGATCAGCCCGCCCAGCGACAGCGCCCCGCCGGTTTTTCCGTCCCATTGGCCCAGTACGTCGGTTATACCGCCGACGAGGGTCGCCAGCTTGCCGGCGGGCATGATCTGCACGAGGGCGGTGGTGCCGACCAGCGTCAGCACGGCCGCCAGCAGGGCGTGCCCCAGGCTGGCCAGGGCGAACAGCGGATGCACCGTGCCGAACAGGTGATGTTGGATCCAGTCCAGGGTCCAGCGCAGAAAGCCGCGCGAGGCGTCGTCGAGCCGGCTGTTGTTCGGATCGCCCTTGAGCAGGCCGGTATCCCGGTCGGTTTCCGCTTCGGCCAACAGGGCGGTCAGGCGGTCGAGGGTATGACGGTACGTTTCCACGTCCTCCAGCGGCAGTTTTTCCCAGGCCCGGATGGGATAGGGCTCCGGCACGTTCAGGGCCAGCTTGTTTTGGTATTCGCTGAGGGCGGCCAACCGGTAGAACCAACTGCCCGCCGAGAGCCAACCCTCGTCCTTGGCCGCCGCCGCAAACTCGGCGAAAGCGCGCTGTCCGGCCAAATCGACCGCGGCCAGAATCTCCGCCTGCAGATTCTGTACGTAGTGTTCGGCGGCAGCATCGATCAGGCTCAGACACTGCCGATGGGTCAGACGGCCGGTGGGATCGGTCACGCACTCGGTCAGGGCGCCCTGGCCCTGGACGATGCGCTCGGCCAGGGGCTTGAGTTCCTCGCGCAGCCGCAGCGCCGTCCGTTCGTGCGCCGCCATCAGCGTGGCGGCGAGGGCTTCGCGCACGTCGTCGGCGAATCCGAACAATCGCGCTACCCAGTGCAGGAAGCCGTCCAGCGCGTCGAGACCGGTGGCACCCTGCTCGGGTTCGATGCCCTGATGCGGTTCGCGAATGACGAAGCCGCCGCAGGCTGCCTCGCCCATGCCGGTCACCGACCAGCGTCCGCCCCGTTCCTGGTAATGGCCCAGTTCGCCGGCGCGACTGACATAACGGACCTCGTAGCGCGCGGTTCCCCGCGCCGGTAAAGTCTTCACCACCTGCTCGCAGACGTTGGAGGCCAGCATCGCCACGGCCAGTTGCCGCGCCTGGGGTGGGGGCGGCGGTGCGAAAATCGTGGTTTTGGCGAACTGATCGACCGCCGTCGACCAGACGGCGTCGGCCAGGCCGACCCCACTCAGCGTGACCCACAACACGATGACCTGGATGAAACTGTAACCGTTGACCAGCGGGATCAGCATCGAGGCAGAGAGGACGATCCGGATCGGGGTCCAAGTGGTGGAACGGTCCTGGCCGAGGGCCTCGCCCTCGTGGGCGGTGTCGAGCAGCGCCGCAACCAGCTTGACGAACACGACGACCCCCAGCAGGAACAGCAGGAACCCATTAAACAGCGAAAACATCTCACCGAACGGCCCACGGTCGCTGGCGCTCAGGCTGTCGGCCAAGCGAACCCGGCCGATCACCGACCCCAGGATACCTTGCAACAGGTGGAGGCTGATATCGCCGCCGGCAGGTTCGAGGTTCCGGGTCGGATCGAAGGTATAAGCCGATTCGGGCGAAGACGGGGCCGCCTGGGCATGCGCGGGGGAAAGCGGCGCTAACAGCGCGACCGTGAACAAGACCACTGGCAATAATGCCAGGCGAAAAGCGAATTCAACGGTCGGCCGGTTCATGAGGAGTGCTCCGTGGCGAGGAGACGGCGGCTGGCCAGGCGGCCGGCCACCACTGAAGTGGATGGGTCAGGAAGATGCGCGGTTGCCCGGCGCGTTGGTGGCGCATCAACCAGCAGCGGTAAGCGGGATGCAGCGCCAAGCCCAGCAGGGTCGCGGTGGAACCGAGACTGGCCAGGGCGCCCCCCAGGTCGCCGAGCAGCAACCGGTGCAGCAGTACGGCTGTGCTGGCGCCGGCCGCCCCCAGTAGCCACCGTGCCATCCAGGCCTGTCGCCGGTAATCCTCCATCGGTCCGATGATGATGCCGTCACGACGCTCGCCGACCTCGACCGCCCGAGCGGTGGAAGAGGGATTCGATGAAGTCCCGGTGGCCGCGGCGATCAATCCCTCGATCCGGGATCGCGAGCGATGGATCGTTCCGGCGACACCACCGAACAGATCCTGGCGGGTGTGATTCAAAGTGATGCAAATCCCATAATACCCCATGACCTACTGA
>CALGOO010000252.1 GCA_937960715.1 uncultured Candidatus Competibacteraceae bacterium | reverse complement strand
CTGGAAGACATGATGTGGGATCAGGGCTATCTGGACGCCGATCAGATGGTGGGCGCGTTCCAGTTGTTGCGTTCCAACGACCTGATCTGGTCGCGGCTGGTTCACGATTATCTGCTGGGCCAGCGCCAGACGCTCAACGACCTGATGGCCTGGAACGCCGACCAGACCCGAATGCCATTCCGCATGCATTCCGAATACTTGCGGCATATCTTCCTCGGCAACGAACTCGCCGCCGGCCATTACAAGGTCAACGGACAACCCATCGCCATCACCGACATTCACGCGCCGATCTTCACGGTCGCCACCGAGCAGGATCACGTTGCGCCGTGGCGTTCGGTGTACAAGATCAACCTGCTGGCGGACGCCGATGAGGTGACCTTCCTGCTGACCAGCGGTGGCCACAACGCCGGCATCGTCAGCGAGCCGGGGCACGGTCGGCGCACCTATCAGATGGCGTCCCGCACCGACCAGGATCGCTACATCGATCCCGACACCTGGCACACCACCACGCCCAAGCAAAAAGGCTCCTGGTGGCCGGCCTGGCAAGCCTGGCTGGTCCAGCATTCGGCCGAGAATCAAGTCTCGCTCCACGGGATGGGAGCGCCGGAACGAGGGCTTTACCCGATCTGCGATGCACCAGGCACTTACGTGTTGCGGAAGTGACGGGACGGACTCCCAGGTTGCGCAATGCAACTTGGGAGTTTTAATTGTAGGAATCTTGAGCTAGTCTTGATGGGAACCCCTCCCAACCGGCAAAGGAATCCGCAATGCCAGCCACGTCCTCCAACACGATAAAGGACGAAACCCCGCACTGCATTGACGAGACCAAGGCGTTATGGAAAAAACGCCAAGTCGGCATTGACGCTCCCTACTTTTCCCTGCGCGACCTGGCCAGCCTGGATAGCCAGATCAATAAGCAACTGAACATCCTGCGCCAGCACAGCGATCCATCCTGGTCCCTGCTCGAACAGCGATTCAACAACTCCCAATACGCACTGGACGACCTGTTCCCCGCCACCGTACTCGCCTTCAGCGAAACCGCGCCCCCCAACTGGCGCGACTTTCTCATTGAACTGATCGGAACCGACGAACGGCCCATCACCGCCGTCATTGAAACTCTGGGCTGGCTACCGCTGGACCGCATCAAGGAACCCCTGCTCCAGTTCCTGGCCGCGACAGACCCGCTTCGCCAGCGCATTGCGCTCACCGTTTGCGCCCAGCACCGCGCCGACGCCGGCGACTACCTGACCGCCGCCTTCCAAAGCGATGTCCCTGAACTTCGCGCCTGTGCTCTCAAAGCTGCTGGAGAACTCGGCCGTCTCGATCTGCTGCCCGCCCTGCGTCAACACCTGACCGCGGAGCTACCCGACCAGCGTTTCTGGGCCGCGTGGTCCGCTGTCCGCATGGGCGAACGCGGGCAAGCCATCGAAGTCCTCAGCGAACTCGCCCTGATCGACTTTCCGCTGCGCCAGCACGCCCTTCTCGTCCTCCCCCGCGTTCTCGCTGACTCTCAGCGGCAACGCTGGCTGGAGACGATCAAAAGCCAGGCCATGCATTCCCGCGACGCCATGACCAGCATCGGCGCGGCGGGCGATCCCTGGCAGATTCCCTGGCTGATTGCCCAGATGCAACATCCTGAACTGGCGCGAGTGGCCGGTGAAGCCTTTACCCTGATTACCGGCCTCGATCTGACCGAACATCAGCTCGCTCAGTCCATGGCAACCGGCTCCCCCAATCCCAGAGACCCGATGCGCGGTCTACCCTGGCCCAACCCGGAAGCGCTGACCGCCTGGTGGCAGGTCAACGAGACCCGCTTCCAACCGGGAACCCGCTACCTGCTGGGTTGCCCCATCACTCCCGATCACTGCCTGCACGTTCTGATCAATGGCTACCAGCGCCAGCGCGCCGCCGCCGCCCTGGAACTGGCCCTGATTCAAACCGGAATGCCCCTGTTCGCCGTCCACGCCCCCGCCGCCGAACAGCAGGAATTACTGAATGTCCGGGATACGCTGCAAACCTGCGTCGAAACCGCCGTCCAACTCTGGTTGGAACGCGACCAGACAGCCCGCGCGCCCATGACCACCCTCCCGGCGTTGACTGAACTCGACAGCCGACTGGAACAACAACTGACCCTGTTGCGCGAAGCGGGCGACTTGGGCTGGAAGTGCTGTTGGGATAACCTGGCCGCCAACCTCAAGCCAGGCGCCGTCTTCGCCGCCGCCGCCACCGCCGTCAGCCATCCCGAAGAAGCCCCCTTCAAGCAGATAATCGACTACGTCAACGCTACGCCCGATGTCGCTTATGAGCTCATCGCCGCCCTGGGCTGGGTTACTCCTGACCGCCTGCGGGGTCGAGTCCGCGATCTGCTGACTTCGACCTCGCCCCTGTTGCGCTGTGTGGGCATCACCGCCTGCGGTCTCCATCATGTGGACCCTGGTCGTTATCTGGATGCGGCGCTCAAGGATTCCGGCCTCCGCCTGCGCGCCCGCGCCCTGCGTCTGGTCGGCGAACTGCGACTGCAGCGCTACCTGCCCGTCTTGCGGCAACACCTGACTCACGCCAACGAAACCTGGCGGTTTTGGGCTGCCTGGTCGGCGGGGCTGCTCGCCGACGGCAATGGCTTGGAGGTATTACAGCGGATTGTTGAACACCATGCCGATCCGGCGTTTCAGCAACGCGCGGTGGATTTGCTGGCGCGCGCCATGAATCTTGAGCCGGCTCGACTCTGGATCCGGCAACTGCTCCTGGACGAGTATCTGACCCCGCTCGTCATTCGCGGCTTGGGCGTGCTTGGTGATTCCTCCGCCATTCCCTGGCTGATTCGCTGCATGAACGGCATGACCGCCCCAGCCGCTGGGGCGGCATTCAGTCTTATCACCGGCGTGGATTTAATCAAGGAAGGGCTGGTGGCCGATTCGTTGGAACCCGCCCAGGACAGGGAACCCGTGCATTCCTCGTCCCTGCCCTGTCCGGACTCGAAAGCCGTGAACCAGTGGTGGAGCCAGCAGCGACGCCGCTACAAAAAAAATCGTTCCTACCTGATGGGATTCCCGATCAGCCTGGAAGTGTGCTGGCAGGTGCTGGTTCATGGGCAGCAATTCCAGCGCGGCGCCGCCGCCATTGAGCTGGCGTTGCTTGAACCGCAAACCGCGTTTTTTCCCATCGAGGCGCCCGGCTTTCGACAGTGGGAATGGTTGAGCGGGATTGGAACCACTACTCCAGCGAGTGGTGAAGCGCGCAGCACGGTTCCCCATCCCTTCTCGCCTAAAAAAGCGCGCTCCAAGGCTCAACAGGATGCCCCACTCCTGAAAGTGGCGACGACGGATCCCAACATGGATCGTTCGACCCTGCCAAGACCGAGACGCTCGAAGCCAGCGCGTGAAGCGGATCCATCCCTGGCGTCCGCAATGGATACACTGGCGGAATTGACCCAACCCGTTAGCCGGGGCTGGTTGTTCCGTAGAAGAGAGTTGTTGCATGCGCCGACGGGTAAGGCGAGCCCAAGAATTGCAATTGTTCCATTATCCGAGTCGGCTCGAGGTGAATCTGGAGCGGTGATCCAGGAGGACAATCGGATGATTCGACTTCCCGAACCAACCTCGGCGGCGATTCTGACCGCGCGCAATATCCTGTCGACCCGGAAATTACGATTCGATGTTGATCATCAGGACCAGCCTGGCCAGACTGGTACATCCTCAAAGCGGAGAAAAGCGCGGCCGACTGCTTCACAAGAAACGGGAGATCATCGCGCGTTGATTGTTTTGTCACCCGTTACCTTTGAATGGTATTTCGAGAGAATTGCCCAAATTTGGCAAATGCGCCATACCTTGGCTACTGCTCGGTATTCTTTGTTTCACCATCTTTGCGAGGTCGATAGCTATCTGAAATCCTATCTTGAGTATCTTCCCGAAGTCACGGACAATCTTTGGAGAAGAATAGAAAATTTTCCGGCGGAAAAATGGAAAGCGGGCCATTTATTCGCGGCTTCCTTCATTGCATTAAGAAATAACCAGATGCAGCGATTGCGCAGGGTAATTGACATCACTCTTGCCAAGCCAAGAATAGATCAGGGTTTCATATCGGTACTTGGTTGGATGCCACCATCGCTGGCCAGGAATAGAATGCACTCGCTGCTGAATTCGAAGTTCGCCAAGTGGCGTCGCTTGGGAATCATGGCCGCCATGGGTAATCACATCGACTGTAAAAATTTTCTGGAGCGGCTTACTAATGACGCGGATGTCGATCTGAGTATTATCGCTATCAAGGCCATTGGCAAACTGGGTTACATAAATTTGATGCCCATCCTGCTGCGCGGCCTGCGTTCAAGGCATGATGACCAGCGCTTCTGGGCGGCATGGTCGGCTGTCCTGCTCGGTAATCGCCAGACGGCGCTGGAAATCATGAAGGGTTTTGCCTTGTGCCCCATGCCGTTGCGGCAACAGCAAGCTCTGCAATTGATACTGAGAGTGGCCGATCGTCAGGAAGTGGAGCGCTGGATTTCGGTGGTGGCAAGACATAATCATCGCCTTCATGCCGCGATGGCCAGTGCTGGCGCCTGTGATAACGTTGCGTGGATTCCATGGTTACTTGAGTCGATGGACTGCCCGGAACGGGCGAGCTTCAATGGGGAAGCTTTTACCCTTCTTACGGGGGTGGACTTGATTCGCGAAGGGTTGATGCGCCCGAGAGTTATACATCCTTCGGAAACCCAGTTGTTGGGCTCGATGGAATTAGCGCAATTCTTCTTGCCCGATGCAAAGGCGGTTAAAGCTTGGTGGGCTGCTAATCGGGATCGTTATCAGAAAGACAAACGCTATTTGCTGGGTCGGGAAATCACGCTTGAAAACTGTTTACACTTACTGGATACGGGTCGGCAATATCAACGGGTGATGGCTGCATTGGAACTCAGTTTACTGAAGGCCGGTTTTCCTTTGCTGGAAACTCAGGCTTCGAGTTTCCAGCAGCGGGAATGGGTTAGTGATCTAAGGAATACCTTGAAGCAAGGGGAATGATTGTCATGAAGCGGATCCAATTGATTTCCACCAAGGTTGCTAAATTCCTCCACCAAGTGGTGAACATCCTAGTGATTAACTCAACGACTTTTGGAGAAAGGTAATGATGGTGCGGGTGTTGCTTGTTGCGGTTCTGTTGGTGGGTGTTTATTTTTTAGTCCGCTGGCCGCGCCGTCCTGCTCGAAGCATGCAAACTCCCGTCCTTGCCGTCACCGCTGGCGTGATGGTTCTCTTGTTGTTGACAGTGCGTGGTGGTGCTGAAATGGCTATCCCTTTGCTGATTGTGCTGGCTCCATTGCTGGTGCGTTGGCTTGGCGCCCGTTCTGTGTCTTCTTCCCCTCCCCCATCTGGCCAAGCAACTGATTCCAGTAAGATTCCTGGGATTATGGATCGGGCTGAGGCATACCGGGTTCTCGGGTTACGACCGGAGTCAAGTCGTGAGGAAATCCAGGCGGCTTACCGCCGTTTGATTCAGCGTGTTCACCCGGATCGTGGTGGGTCATCTTATCTGGCGGCGCGGTTAAATCAGGCGCGGGATATTTTGTTGGAGTCGGTTGGTTGGAAATAAGGTTGATCCGTGGCTATTTCCAGGGTGGCTGGGGGTAGGGGTCAATATTTAGCGTCCATCTGGGATGACAAATTCTAGCCTACCCAAATAGGGCTTAAGCGCCTCTGGAATCCGGATATGGCCACGCTCGTCTTGATGATTTTCCATGACCGCCACTAGTGTGCGTCCCACCGCTAGGCCTGAACCATTAAGGGTATGGACCAACTCCGGTTTGCCAGTGGCCGGATTACGCCAGCGTGCTTGCAGGCGGCGAGCCTGGAAGTCCTCAAAGTTGCTGCATGAGGAGATTTCTCGGTATTTCCCTTGGCCAGGGAGCCAAACTTCCAGGTCGTAGGTCTTGGCCGAGGCGAAACCGATATCGCCGGTGGAAAGTGCCATGACCCGATAAGGGAGTTCCAGCCGTTGCAGCACGGTTTCGGCGTGACGAGTCAGTTCTTCGAGGGCGGCGTAGGAATCCGCGGGGCGGACGATTTGCACCAGTTCCACTTTCTCGAACTGGTGCTGACGAATCATGCCGCGCACATCCTTGCCATAGGAACCGGCCTCGCTGCGAAAGCAAGGGGTGTGGCAGACGTAACGCAGGGGCAGGCGGCTGGAATCCAGAATGCGGTCACGAGCCAGGTTGGTGACGGGAACCTCTGCGGTGGGGATCAGATAATAATTGAGTTCGCCGCTCAGCTTGAACAGGTCCGCTTCGAATTTCGGCAACTGACCGGTGCCGCGCAAACTGTCGGCATTGACTAGATAAGGTGTGTAGAC
>CALGOO010000251.1 GCA_937960715.1 uncultured Candidatus Competibacteraceae bacterium | reverse complement strand
CGACTTACCCTCCCCCCAACCCCCTCCCGCCGGGAGGGGGAGTGAACGGTTACACCAGACCGACTAGTTCCAGTGTTTCACCGAAGAGGCCCTTCATGCAAACCTGGCAGTTACAGGAAGCCAAAAACCGTTTCAGCGAACTGGTGGATCGTGCTCTTACCGAAGGGCCGCAACTGGTCGCGCCTGGAAGGCTCCAATGCAGAATCTAGCGAATCGGCGATAAGCCGCTTTCATGCTTGGTTTTTGAAAAACATCACTCGATCATGGGAACAAATCCGGGAACAGATTTCATGGTTGTCCCCCGGAACGATGCCAGCAACCCCTAATTTTTGCGAAACGGATTCACCATTCTTCTGGCCCGATGCCAAACCGTCGGATGCCAGCGCCGCACGTCCAGCGCCCGGTAATCGTCCGTCGTGTCCTTGGCGCCGAAATGCCAGTGTCGCCCGCTGCCGCATCCGCCCATCTCCACCTCAAAATTTTGCCGAAATCATTAGCCAATTTTCCTTTTCGACAGCGTTCCAAGCAGACTATTTTCCAATAAATTCATTTGGTAATCTCATTTTCCAATCCTGCATTAAAACCAGGTCACACTGCACCGCGGTTCCGTCGGGGACGACCAGCTCCAGCCCGCCGACATGCGGCGCGTGTTCGATGGCGTAGTGGTCGGACATGAGCCGCAACACGGCACGCTTGTATTCGGTATCCGGGTTGCCGGCCAACTGCGGGCCTTTCATTTCCAGCACCACCAGCCGTTCCATGCCCGCGCCGCGTTGCAGGGCGAAGATGAAATCAGGATAAATTCTTCCGCGTCGCCAACCTTGGATAGCGTACTGCTGGCGGGCGACGTTGCGATGCCACCAGGTCAACGCGGCTTCACCGTCGAGATAGACCGCGATGTTGCGCTCGTCCTGACTGGAAAAGTCGCCTTTGTAGATCGGGGCGAACAGGCTTTTTTCCAGCGGCCCGCCGGTCTTGCCGACCAGTTGCTCGGCGCCTTCGGGTTCGTAAGTCTGAGCCTCGAACGGCATCCGCCAATTTTGCCCGTCGGTTCGGAGCCGGAACTGAATACGGCCGGCGGTCACCGCCGCCCGGAACACCGCCTCGGCCATGCGGTCGCGTTCGCCGTCCAGCCATTGGCGGAGTTGCTCGACGATCAGCCCGGCCAAGGCGCCCAGCTTGTCGGCATCGAAGCCGCGCGCCATTAGGCCCGCCAGTACGCGGCCGACGATCTCGCGGGCGATCCAGGGGTTCGGCACGAGGTCGGACACCATCCGCACCGCGTAGGCGGGATCGAACCGCAGGGCTTCCTCGCTTTGCCCGGCGACTTCGGCCACGAGGCGTTCCTGGCCCGAATCGGCCAGCCGGATGCGGCGCAGTTGCCGCTCGGCGGTCTGGGCGTTGTCGGGGATCATCGCCACCAGCGGCGCGGGATCGACCGCCGACCAGTCCAGCTCGAACAGGATGTCTTGCTCGTAGTCGAGGGGCCGGACCGCATCGCCTTCCACGCGGAGCACTTGCGGCAGGTAGATTTCCGTCCTGGCGAACCGGTCGCGCCGGGGAACCTTGCGGATGCCGGGCAAGCGGCTATTGCTATCGTCGCCGATCTTGATTTCCTTGACCAAGTCACCCAGCCCGTCTTCTTCCAGTCCGGTTTTGATGGCATCCACCACCCGCGCCGTATCGGCATGGTGGGTGATGACGTAGCACTCGTCCAGCAGGGGAACGCCGGTCTTCTCGGCGTGCGGCTGGCGCAGGATGCGGCCGACCAGTTGGGTCATGGCCGACAGATTGGCGCTGGCGGCCAAGGCGCACAGCACGTAAGCGAACGGACAGTCCCAGCCCTCTTGCAGCGCCTGCTTGGTGATGATGACCCGCACCCGGTTGGTCGGAGACAGCAAGTTCTGATTTTCGGGGTTGGCCAGTTCGTTGGTGTCGGCGGTCTTGATGGCGATTTCGGCCGCGTCCAGGCCGGCGGTCAACAGCCAGTCCTTGGCATCGAGGGCGTGGATGTGGCCGCTGTCGCGCTGTTCCTTGCCGGTGCGTTCCACCTGCACCAGCAGAATCGGGCGGATGTAGCGCCCACGTTCGCCGTGCAGTCGCCGCGCTTCGGCATCCAGCAGGTTCAAGCGGTCGAGAGCGGCGCGCAGGGTGTTGCGCCAGTCGGTGCCTTGGCGGGGATCGAGGTTGAGGGGCATCTTGATCATGCCCTCGCCGTCCAGCTCGGTTCCCAGCACTTCGACCAGGATGTTGGCGTGGCGGGCCGGTCTGGGATTCGCGCCACCCTTGGCCGCTACGTCTTTCGGCGTGGCGGTGAGTTCCAACACGAAGCAGGGGTTGAAGCCGTAGAGCGTGGCGAAGGCCAGTTCCGGAACCGCGTGCTGTCCTTCATCGAACACCACCACCGGGCGGATCAGCCGCAGGGCGTTGCCCAGCGAGTCCTTGACCAGCGGCCAGAACGCGCCGGCTTCCCCCGATTGGCTGTAGGCGTCAAGATTCGGCGTCTGTTCCAGCGTCCGCCGGTGCGCTTCCAGTTCACCTTCGGGTGGAAAAAAGCCGTGTACGTCGCCGCGATCCCGGAACAGGCGAAGTTGAGATTTTTCGTTGCGTCTAGCGGAGGCCAGCATCAGCAACATGACGCAGAGATGAGATTCAACATCGCGGGCATCCAGCCGGTCGTTCTTTTCCAGCAGCCGAACCCGACCGGCGGCGGCGCGGTCGAGCATTTGCCGGTAGGGATGCTGGCGGTCGTTCAGTTGCCGTTTGGTCTGGCTGTAGATGGCTTCGTTGGGCACGATCCACAGCACGAAGCCGGTATTTTTGCCCAGATAGCGCCCGAAGATACGGGACAGCGCCGAGACCGCCAGCCAGGTTTTACCGCCGCCGGTGGGGACTTTGAACACGGCATTGGGCACGGATCGGCCGATGCCGTCCCGGCGCGGCGAATGGGGAATGTTGCGCCGTGAGGGCGGAAGTCGGCTTGCTTGGTGGAGAGCTTCCCAGGTCTTGGCGGGGAAATCGGGGATTTCGAGCCCAAGGTCCGGCTGTTGCCGCGCCAGCACCGCGATGCCGTCCGCCCGTTTCTTCTGGGCCGAAAGTTCGGTCAGATAGCCGTCGAACACGGTCAACACCCGCGCCTGATAGTCCAGATCGCGCAAGCTCATGGCGTCGCCTCAATCGCGTTCGATGCGGTACAGGGCGAACGGCAAAGGCGCGAATTCAACCGGCAAGCCAGTTTTGTCCAACAGCTTTTGTGAGACAAACTTGGCCGGTGCAAAGACCAGATGGCGCTTGCCGGGCTTCGCCTTCACGATGGCTTCGGCGCGGGGTAGCGTCAGCGCCGCCTCGCGGGATTTGAGGAATTCCAGGTTGGGCCGGTAGATCAGCCAGACGTGATAGTGGGTTGATTCGCCGAGATAGCCACAGCCCTCGACGTATCTTCCTTCGCCTGCCGCGAGAGTGGCCGGAATTGAGGGCAAAACCTCGCTGGTGGCGGTGTGGAACAGCAGAGCACCCAACTGCTTGAAGGCTGGCAACGCTTCGCCGGTCAGCAGTTTGTCCATTTCGATAGCGTCGCCCAGGGTGCAGAAGGTAAAACTACCGCCCAATCCCGCGACGCGCTCGGTGATGGCTTTTTCGCCGGTGACGATCAATTCGCCGTCCTTGACTTCGGACTTGATGTTGTCGAAGCGATGGCCGTCCAGATTCTTGATGGATTCGATGTGATCCAGCAGCTTGTCGGCTTTTTTCAGGCTGGTGAAGGTGAGCTTTTCGCGGTGCAATTCTTCCCGCTGTGTGCCGGAAAAAGTGTAGCCGTTGATGACGCGGCGCACGCGCTCGGCGGTCAGGCTGTCGGCGTAGTCTTCGCATTCCACGAGAATGAATTTGCGGTCGCCGCCGTCTTTGGCGTTGGCGGCTAAAACGGCGTGGGCGGTGGTGCCGGAACCGGCGAAGGAATCGAGTACGATGGAATTTTCATCGCTCGCCAATTTAATAACTCGTTCGATGAGTCTAACTGGCTTGGGCGTGATGAAAACATCTTCGGAGCGATTGAAATTGAGGATTGCCAGCAATTCCTTTTTGGCATCCTGAGTATGGCCTACTTCGTCGAAATGCCAGATAGTTTGTGGAACTCGGCCCTCCATCACTTCAGATAAAAACCGTTTTTGCGCGGGCATATTGTTTCCATCTTCGCCCCACCAAATTCGGTGGTTTTTATCTAATTCTAGGAAAGACTCGTAACTCTGACGCCAATATCGAGTACCCGAATCGAAGGTTTTGCCAGTTGGCCCAACGACTGTATATTTTCCTTTGCTATAAGGATTACGGGCTGTTAGGTCGCTAGGTTTCCAAGGCCCTCTGGAATCATTGTCAGGATTGATATAGCGGGCTTCCATTTCCTCAGTACGTCCGAGTAGCTGGGGTCGCCAAATGTTCTTTTCTTTGGCACACACCAACACATAATCATGGTCTTCTGAAAAGAATTGGGCAGTATTCTTGGGTGAATAGACCTTGTGCCAAATACAAGTGGCAATAAAGTTCTGCTCCCCAAAAATCTCATCCATCATCATCCTTGCCCGATGAATTTCGTTATCGTCCAGCGTCATCCACAAACTACCCGTTTCCGATAGCAATTCATGCAGCAACCGCAAACGCGGCCACATCATGCACAACCATTTATCGTGGCGCAGCCCGTCCTCGATACTGACTGGATTGCTGTTCAACCACTCCCGCAGCATCGGACTGTTCATGTTGTCGTTGTAGCACCAGCCTTCGTTGCCGGTGTTATACGGCGGATCGATGAAAATGCAATCCACCTTGCCGGCGTACATCGGTAACAGCGACTTCAAGGCGTGCAGGTTGTCGCCGTGGATGATCAGGTTGCCATCGAGTCTTGCGCTCTCACCCCCAGCCTCTTTCCCAAAGGGCGAGAGGAGAACGGATTTGTCCGGGTGCGGAATCAACGGACGGTGCGGAACGGCAAGATGATGGTTGTAAACGAATTCCTTACCCTTGAAATCAAGCTCTGGCATGGTGGGGTCCTGGGTTACGAGCAGCGCAACGCGGCGTGTTGATCGCGCATCAGGCGTTCCTGTTGCCGGGTGGTGTCATCGGCGTTGGCTGCGCCTACAAAGCAACGGTCGACCGCATCGGCTATACTATCAACGAGCATGAGGCGAAGTCATTGATGCCGGCGAGAAAACCATGCGTCTGAAACAATGGGATCGCGTGCGCTACACCAAGAACCCCTTGGTCGAGGTCGTGGCGCAGGTGCGTTTCCCTCGCATACTTGAGATCGACGACCAACTGCCCTCGGATTTCCAGCGGGCGCTGCGCCAGGATTACCCGCTTCTTGAGGTTCAGGAAGAAACTCTTGCGGTCATGATCGGGCAAGGCCCCAACAAGATGACGGCCGACGATCTCCCCAGGCGCACCACGGCCTACCATTTCATCACGCCGGATCGGGCATGGCGAATTTCCCTTGCCAGCGAGTTCCTTGCGTTAACCTGCGCCAACTATGAGCAATGGGAAGATTTCCGACCTCGGATGATGGTTGGCCTCAAAACCGTGGCCAAGCTGTATCCAGTCACCTACTGGACCCGCTTGGGTTTGCGTTATCGCGATCTCATCAACCGCGAAGAAATCGGGCTGATCGATGTGCCGTGGCGGGAACTCCTCGCGCCTTTCTTGCTGGGCGCCACCATCGCGGATTCCTTGACCGAAGACGACTCCATTCCTGAAACCGATGTGCTCGCGGCGCAGTCCTACATCAGCTTCCAGTTGGAGGATTGCGTGCTGGGGCTACGCCACGGCATCGTCAGGAAAGAGCAGACCGGCAATTCAGCGTATCTGATCGACGCGGATTTCTACCTCGATAATCAAATGGCGAGATTTGATCTCGATGCTATCCAACGCCACTTGGACAGATTTCATGCCAACGCAGGCGCAATATTCCGAGGTTGCATACAAGAGCGTCTCCACAACGCGCTTGGCCCGCAACCGATCTCCTCGTGAGGAGTGGTGGATCCGCCTGTCACCGACCACGGCCGGGGACGATGCTTTCAGCCCGATATTGAAGGCGTGGAGTTATCCCACAGACGAACAACGTCAGGACAACACAGAGTCGAGCGCGCAAGTCCGTCCCCCCGTTGACATTTCGTGGTTTGATCGCGTGATGGAACCTGCCGGCGGGCCGCTAAAACCCGCCGACCTCATGCCGGTGATCGCTGGTCTCACGAACCTGCTGAAGGCGAATTACTTTGCGGAAATCGACCGCTTGCTCAAGTCGGTCAAGGTCAGCGATGCCGCCCCCGAAATACTGGTGGCGCTGTTGCGGACTACATACCCCGTGCGCCATAAGCCGCTCCGTCATTGGCCGAAATTGTTGAGGGATGTACGCGCCGAGCTTGCCGCCCGACATCTCGACGGCGAAAGAATACTTCGTGGTCTGATCTAACGATGGCGGTAAGCCGACAAAGCGCCCATCCTTTCGCGCCCGATGAAATTCTCGGGGTCGCCATCGGGACTCCAAATCCCGACAATACGCAGCAACGCCATGTTGGCCTGATTTACCGGATTGACGATTCCGGCCCGCGTCTTTGTCATCTTGCCTGGCACTTTATGCTCAAGGACGAGCCGTTGCCGGCGGATTACTTTTGGGGATCATCCGGCCTTGATCCGGTGAACAAAGTATTCATGGCGGCCTATGTGGCATCTCTCAAGCGGAATGCGAGCGATGTACCCTACGGCATTGACTACGGCGGCATCTACTTCGACGACCAGGGGCGTTATATCGTCCAGCCTCTCGGTCGTGGATTGACGTGCGCCACGTTCATCCTCGCCGTCTTTACCCGAAATGGCTTCGATCTCCTCGAAACCGAAAGCTGGCTGGAACGCCCCGACGATGTGGAGTGGCAACAGCAAATCATCAGCGTGTTGGACCGTTACGCATCGCGGGAACACATCGAAGCTGTAAAGCAGAATGTCAGGGCCAAGCGATTTCGGCCTGAAGAAGTGGCCGCCGGGGTGATTTCCGAAAACATCCCCCTCGATTTCTCCGCCGCCTATGCCTTGGCCCAGGAAATTCTTCAGGACATGTACGGTAGCAGTCCCATTCGGTAGCAACACGCGGCGTATTCAAGCTTCATCGAAGCTCCCTATGATCGCGGTCAGTTCCGCCACCAGATGCGCCTCGGTCGCGCCGCTCGGTTGATGTTCCTCGACCAGCGCCTTTTACGCAGGCTTGTGTGTATTTTCTGGAAGGCTTCGGACCATGTCGGAAGTCTCGCTATTTTCCAATGCAAAAGCTGCTGAATATCCTCGACAGCAAATCTTCGCTGGTAAACTCTCCGGTAATCTCCGCCAGCGCGCTTTGCGCCTCGCGCAGTTCCTCGGCGACCAACTCGCCGGCGCGGATGACTTCCAGTTGATAGTCCGCTCGTTCCAGCGCCGCCGTCACCCGTTCCAACGCCTCCAGATGCCGGCGACGGGCCATGAATGTTCCCTCGCCGCCACCGTGATAGCCCATGCAGGCTTTCAGATGCTCGCGCAACAGATCCAGTCCCGCTTCGGTTTTGGCTGATAGCAGAATTTCGGCTCCCCACTCGCCATCCCGCACCGTCGGCGACCGGCCGCTCAAATCGATCTTGTTGTAGAGCACCGTCACCGCCGCGCCCACCGGCAACCGTGCCCGCAACGCCCGATCCTCCACGGTCAATCCTCGCCGGTCATCCACCACCATCAGAATCCGGTCGGCGGCCTCGATCTCGGTCCAGGCGCGGCGAATGCCTTCCCGCTCCACCGGGTCGTCGCTATCGCGCAGGCCGGCGGTGTCGATGACGTGCAGCGGCATCCCGTCGATGCTGATGTGCTCGCGCAGTACATCGCGGGTCGTGCCAGGAACGGCGGTGACGATGGCCGCCTCGCGCCCGGCCAGGCGATTGAGCAGGCTGGATTTGCCGGCGTTCGGCCGGCCGGCGATCACCACGATCATACCGTCGCGCAACAGTCGCCCCTGCCCAGCGGCCGCTTGCAAGGCATTCATCTGTTCCCGCAAGGTCCGCAGCCGCTCGACAATGGTCCTATCGGCAAGAAAGTCGATCTCTTCCTCGGGAAAATCAATCGCCGCCTCGACGTACATCCGCAGTTCGATCAAGTCCTCGACCAAGGCGTGAACCCGTCGGGAAAATTCGCCTTGCAGCGAACGCAGGGCGGCGCGGGCGGCGGCGGCGGTGTCACTGGCGATCAGGTCGGCAATCGCCTCGGCCTGAGCCAGATCGAGCTTGTCGTTGAGAAAGGCGCGTTCGGAAAATTCGCCGGGCCGGGCTGGGCGGGCGCCCAGCTCCAGCACCCGCGCCAGCAGCAAATCCATCACCACCGGCCCGCCGTGACCCTGAAGCTCCAATACATCCTCCCCGGTGAAGGAATGCGGCGCGGGGAAATAGAGCACGATGCCCTCGTCGATGACCTCGCCATCACCGGCGCGGAATCGGCGCAAGACGGCCTGGCGGGGAGTGGGAAGAGCACCGCAAACGGCTTCGGCAATGGCGGCGCCGAGGGGGCCGGACACGCGGATCACGCCGATGCCGCCCCGCCCGGGCGGCGTGGCGATGGCGGCGATGGTATCCATCACCCAGCGCTAACGGGCTAACGCTGCCGCCGCGCGGCGGCGTAGCCAATCCTGGTCAAGTACGACGGCGTTCTTACACGGCCATTGCATAAACACCCGCATTCCGCTCCGGGTAGCTCTCGTACACATGCTCTAACACCGCCGCGCATTTCTGCCGGTACAGCTCCGGCGTGCAGGCGCGCGGCAGGCCGGTGTCGAGGGTTTGTTGTTCAACCGAGAGTCAATGCGCATCAGCAGGCGCGTGAACTGTCCAAAGAGCGGCCCTTGCTTCTCGGTTGTTTTCCCGGCGACTTTCTCTGTGTCGAGCCATCGAAATTCGCTGAGAATTGCATCAAAGTCGAAGAACACCGGTGTATCAATGGTGATTTTCTTGATGCCAAGTGTATTGTTCTCTGGGTGGTTCTCTTTTGCTGCTTGGAGTAGTTCCTTGAACTTGGCGATTTGATTCGGGGCGGCAGACTCGCTGCGGTCCACCATGAGACCGAGCAGTTCCTCGGAGTTCATCAGCCAATAAGGCAACTCCAGATCTGTTGCGGAAATCACGTCCGCACAAGTGCCAAAAGTCGCTGCGTATTCATCGTGCAAATCGAAGAGCACGATTGTAGCTTGCTGGAACGCGCACATCTTCTGAATCAGCGATGCGACAGTCCACGACTTGCCACCGCCTGTCTGCCCGAGAATAGCGGCGTGACGGGTAAGGAAGGCATCGAGATTGATTTTCGCCTGCTGGCTCGGAACTAGAGAAAGTTTTCCGATGGTAAAGTCACCTTCGGCGTAGCTCGAATAAACCTCGTCGATCAGTTCCGGTGCGACGGCGAACACCGGCGCGTTCACCGTCGGGAGAACGTCAGAGCCTCGTTCAAATTTCCCTGCCGCGTCCATTGTGCCAACGGCGATGGTCGCCAAGGCACAACTCGCCCGGTCGAGAACGAAAACACCGGCAGAATCAACTCCGCGAAGTTCCGCCGCTGTTGTCTTCGCCTCACGCATTTCGACGCTGGTGACCATGCAGAGCAATCGCCCCGCTGGCAGCGCGATGATTACGAAAGTCCCTGGTTGACCAATCAACACAGGCATTGGTCCAGATCCGCTGGCAAGATGGATGGTCATGGACTCGGGCACCCCCATTTCCGAGTCGGTGGATTGCTCGTGGTCGAGCAGCGATACGAAGATCTCGTCTCCGGCGACACCAACAACTTTTCCAATCTGGTAATCACTCATGAAAGGAATCCAGTCAAAACAGCTTCACGAACTCACTGAATTTCCAAAGGTCTGTGCCGGGTGTCACCACCTTGCCGTCCGTGAAAACCTCGTTTGAATAGCCTCCGCCGAACGACGGCAATCTCTTGAAGTCACCGACCCCGCCTGGCTCAAATTCGTTCAAGGTGAAAAGCCGGATGCACCCCGATTGCAGTGCGGGCAATACGAGATGTCGATTGATATGCTCGTCACTGAGTAAGCGTTCAGACCCCTCCCCCCAGCGGGGGGAGGTTGGGAGGGGGGGAAAGGTTGTGGCGTCAACGACTTGCCCTCCCCCGCAAGGGGGGAGGGGATTCTCTGGTTTTTAATAAAAATGAAATCAATTGGTTGGCGATATGTGTAATGGACAGCTCCCAAAAGGCGAGGGGAGTGAAAGTTTGGCGCGTTGGGCGGCAAAGCGCACCTCGGCGAAGCGCAGAAAGATCAGACCGAGGATGGGGCCGGAGTATTCTTGCGCCTTCAGGCCGGAATTGGCGCGGAACTGGTCGGCGGCGTCCCAAAGACGCTTTTCGAGCAAGGAGGTGGCGGCGTCTTTTTCAGCGAGGGCAATCCAATGCATGATCAGCGGCGGCCCCGTGGTTTGAGGGTCGGACAGACTCTTGATTCATTCGTGGCGCGGACTCCCCCGGCAAGCGTTCTCGGCGGACTTCCGCGCCGATCCAACTCCAGCTTCCCTGCCGGAATGACAGGCTGTCGGCTACTTCTTGCGCTTGCCGGGATTCTTCGGCTCGGGCAGCGCCTGCTTGGCCAAAGTCAGCAGCTTCTTGGCCTGCTCGCCCAATCCCAGTCCCGATCCTTCCTTGGCCTTGAGCGCCGCCGCATCCGCCCCCGACTCCACCCGCTTGGTGATCACCCACTGCTGAGCGATGGACAGCACGTTGTTCACCACCCAGTACAATACCAGGCCAGCCGGGAACCACAGGAACATGAAGGTGAAGACGATCGGCAACGCCATCATCACCTTGGCCTGCACCGGATCGGGGGGGGCGGGGCTGAGCTTCTGCTGGATGAACATGGTCACGCCCATGATCAACGGCAATACATAGTACGGGTCCGGGATCGATAAATCGTGAATCCAGAGCATGAACGGCGCCTGCCGCAACTGCACGCTCTCGACTAGCACCCAGTACAGGGCGATGAACACCGGAATCTGCACCAGAATCGGCAGGCAACCGCCCAGCGGGTTCACCTTTTCCCGCTTGTACATATCCATCATCGCCTGGTTCATCTTCTGCTTGTCGTCGCCGTACAGTTCCTTGAGCCGGGTCAGTTCCGGCGCCAGCCGGCGCATGTTGGCCATGGAGCGGTAGCTGGTTTCCGACAGTTTGTAGAACGCCAGCTTGATCAGGATGGTGAGGAAGATGATGGCCCAGCCCCAGTTGCCGACGATGGCGTGGATCCATTTCAGCAACCAAAATAGCGGCTCGGCGATGATGGTCAGCACGCCGTAATCCACGGTCAGTTGCAGGTTGGGCGCGACCTGTTCCAACACGTCCGGCAGCTTCGGCCCCACGTACAGGCGGGTGTGAAAATCGCCGGTCGCGCCGGCCGGCACGGTCCGCACTGCGCCGCGCATGCCCACGATGTAGCGGTTGGCGCTCTCCACCTTCTTGGTGTAGAAATCCTCCGTCTCGCCCGGATTCGGGAGCCACGCGCCGAGGAAGTAGTGCTGGATCATGGCGATCCAGCCGTCCTTGACCGTCTGGTTCAGCTCCTGCTTGGCGATGTCGTCGAAGGAAATCTTCTCGTAGCGCTGTGCGGGCGTGGAAACCACCGCCCCGGTATAGGTGATCACGCCGCTCCCAAAGAAGCTGCTGGCGACCTTGGGCGGCACCCGCTGGAACTGCCGGTACTGACCGCCCTGCCAATCGCTGGCGCCGCCATTCTCGACTCGCTGGTTCAGCTCCACCAGAAAGCTGCCGCGCCGGAAGGTGTAGGTCTTGATCACCTTCACGCCGGAGGAGTCCGACCAGGTGAGCCGTACCTCCAGCATGTCCTGGCCATCCGCCAGCCGGTATTCGGTCCGCTCGGCGACAAACGGGGCGTAATGATTGGGCGCGGGGCCGTTGTTCAGCGCCACCAGCCCGGACTGGGCGATGAAGAAGTCCGCGCCGCCATCTTGCAGGAGCAGGAACGGCCGATCGGGCTGCTGCACCGACTCAGGATAAGTGCGCAGGCCGACCCGGCGCAGATCGCCGCCCATCGTGTCGATCTCGGCCTCGAACAGGTCGGTGATTACTCGCACCCGCTGGCCGCCGCCCAAGGCTTGCGCGCCCGGCGCCGCGTGCGCCACCGACGCCACGGTCGGCACATCCTGGCCCGGAACCGCGGCCGGCGCGGTGGGGTTGGCCGGACCCGGCGCGGTGGCCACCGGCGGCGGGGTCGGCGGTGGGTGCTTCATGGCCTGAAACTCCAGCCAGTTCTGCCACAGCAGGAACACCACGAACATCAGGGCGGCGAACAGCAGTAAACGTTGGTTTTCCATCATCGGTCCTTCGGGGAAGATTCGGGAACGAGGTCGACGCCGCCCGGATGCCAGGGATGACAGCGCGCCACCCGCCGGATCGCCAGCCAGACACCGCGCGCGGCGCCATGGCGCTCGATGGCCTCGCGGGCGTACTGGGAGCAGCTTGGATAGAAGCGACAGTGATTGCCCAGCAACGGGCTGACGAACCACTGATAGCCGCGGATCAAGGCGATCAGGAAGGCGCGCATGATTGCGCCAGCCTGCGCCAATGCCGTTGCAGCGCGGCGAACAGGACGACATTCTCCGGTTCGGTCAGTCCGACGCGACCCATCACCACGCAGTCCAGGCGGCCAAGCCACGCCCGATGATGCCGGAAGCTTTCACGCACGATTCGTTTGATTCGGTTGCGCGCCACGGCGGACTTGGCGACCTTGCGGGAAATGGCCAGACCGAGGCGGGGATAGCCGAGCGCGTTGGGGCGGGCGAGCACGGTGAAATAGCGGTCGCTGGATTTGACCGGCTGGGCGAACACATCGGCGAAGGCGTTCCGGCCGGTCAGCCGGGCGCGGCGCGGGAAGCGCGCGCCATCGGCCATGGCTTCAGGGGGTCAGTCGGGCGCGGCCCTTGGCGCGGCGCGCTTGCAAGACTCGGCGGCCGCCCTTGGTGGCCATGCGGGCGCGAAAGCCGTGGGTGCGCTTGCGGTGAATGATGCTGGGCTGGAAAGTCCGCTTCATGAGAATTCCTTGAACAGGGTCGATTGAAATCAAGGGGTCTTAAGTTGGGTGATGAAACTTACTGATTTGGAGACCGGTTTGCAAGCTTGCGTGGGCGGCGCGACGTTTTGCCGCTTCTGGCCGCGGTTCGGGTTTATGATGGAAGACAGGGGCGGGCCGGTTGGCGCTGGGGCTGGAGCTGGAGCGGAGATCGAAGCGGTGAAGGATCGCGCCCTGTACCGTCCAGCGGTTTGACCACCCCCTCATTGCACTTTGGAGAGGCATGCCATGACGACTCTCGATCTACCCGGTTTTGTCACCACCTTCCTGGCCGCGATGGCGGCGCTGTTCGTGTTCGCGGTCGGCGTCGGCGTCCTGCTGCTCGTCATTCTCTACCTGATCGACATCACCCAGACCCAGC
>CALGOO010000250.1 GCA_937960715.1 uncultured Candidatus Competibacteraceae bacterium | reverse complement strand
GCACGCGCGAAGCGGAAGGAACAACCAGCGAACGAGCCACAGCACACCCCCACAAAAAAGCCAGCGAACTGAAGAACCCGCCCACAACCGCCACCGGGAGCGGCGGAAGCGCCCGCCGGGAGCGGGCGACAAGGACGGGAGGGAACCCCAAACCCCACCCCCCGAGCGGCAGCGCCGGAGGGGGCAAACGCGCGAAGGCCCGAAGAGAGCCAGGGCGCAATGGGGGGGACCCGCGAAGCGGGGAGGGAGCGAAGCGACCGGCCCTTGCGCCCGCAGCGAACGAAGGGCACAAAGCGCGAGAAGCCCCACGGCCCGGCCGGGGGAAAAGCGAACGAAGAGAGCACAAACGCCAGGGACGGCGGGGGTACGGGGGCCGCGCCCCCGAAAAAGAACAGGGAGCCTTTTGGTGGCTATTTATCTGATGGTGGCAGGCCCCGCGCCAGGGATGGCGCCTGGGCCACGCGCTGACCTATCGGGTGGCTTGCAGGTGCTGGATGATCCAGGCGACGCCGCTACTGGCCAGCGCGCCGACAGCGGCGGCTAGATACCACGTCCACTGTTTGAGCGTGCCTATGGATTCGGCGTGAATCTTGATCTCCGCGCCTTGGTGGCCAAGGGTTTCGGTGATCTTGTCCAGGGTGGCGATGATGCGTTCCCGGTCCTCCCCCTCGCGCTCGTCGTGTTCTAGGAACGCCTGGTTGAACGCGCTTTGCCGTTCCATCATCGCGGCTTGCGTGGTTGTGATCTTCGCGGCTTCCTTCAGGGTTTCCGCGAACGCGGCTTGTAGCCGGTCGATGGCGTCGCTGATTTTGGTCATTCGCTCTTCCTGCACCCGATCCATGCGCCGGCGCAAGCTGATGACTTCTGGGTCGTCGTTGTCTCCCATGATGATCTCCTATCGATGGAGCCACGGGGTTTGCCAGGGGCCGGGCGTGCGCCAGATACCCAGCCGCTTCCGCTGGGCGATGTCCTGGGCGGCGTGGTATTCGCCCCGGTTTTGCGGACATTGCCACAACGCGGCATAGCCACCGACCACCAGCCGCAGGCCGCAGTTGCCGCCGTCGCGGAGGCGGATGACTTCCGCCAGGATTCGGCCGTACAGGTCTTGTCCAACAATCCGCACGTCCACAACTTCGCCCAGCGCCAGCAACCGGCGCAAATAGGCGCGGGCGCTGAGGGCATGGGCGGTGGTCTGAGGATTGCCGATCTCCGGCGCGTCGATGTAGGCCAGCCGGACCCGGACCTCTTCCGCCGCCGCGCCCACGGTGCGCCAACAGCGGATCGTGTCGCCGTCCGGGGTGTAGCTGACGCGCATCCGTTCGGTGGTCATGGCGGGGTCTCCGTCTCGGCGTCGGTCATGACGGTTCCGGCCTTCACGCCGGCACTGAATCCCTTCGACGGCTCGAAGCTAACGCCGCGCTCGGTGTGGGTGAGGATCTTGCCGACGCGGGCCGTTTTCCAGTGGGCGGCGAACGGGCCGAAGTCCGCCAGCGTCACGCGGCCACCCTGAGCCACGATGCCCTTGATGCGGGCCTTGAACTCGCCCAGGGTTTGCGCGGCCAGCAGCATCCGCAGGGTGGGCGGCACGGCGGGAAACGCGCTGGTCAGTGCCGATTCCAGCGCGTTCACCAGGTCCTCGTCGTTCCAGCGTTGCGCGGTGTTCGCGTCGGGTGGCGCCGGCGCTGGCTCTGGATTTTCGGCGCGGATGGAGATGGGGTCGGCGGTGATGGGAACCCCAAACCCGGCGATGAGGTGGTAGGGCCGAATGCCGTAATGGATGGTCAGGAGTTGGCCGGTCTTGGGGAACTGCGCGCGGGTGTTGTCCAGAGTACATTCGTTCTCCGTACTGTCGACGTAGCCCAGCGAGTAGAGGGCGGTTTTGCGGTAGTCGCTGCCCGGCGTGTGGGCGGCGAACAGTTGGGCCAGTTGGCCGGGGACGGGCGTCCAGGTGAACCGAACCCGGTCCGGCGTCACGTCGTCCGCCTGGCGCAACAGTTGGGCATTGAACGCGGGGATGGGGGTGGGCTGGGGATAGCCCCGATAGAGTAGCGCCGCATGGACGAGCGTTGGACTCTCCGCGCCGGTGGGGTCCGTCACTTGGCCGGTAACCCGGACTTTGCGCCAACCGCGCTCGTCGTCGGTGACCGGGAAGAGCGCGGCGTTCGCGCCGGGCGTCAGGGTTTGCGTCGCTACCGCGCCACTGTCCAGTTGCAGGGTGACGGCCAGTCGCTGGTTGTTGGGAATCGGCTTGAACGTGGCCCGGATGAGTAGATTTCCTTGCGTGGTGACCCATTCCACGGCGTGAACGACGGGCGCGGCCAGCACGGGCAGCGGCGCAATCACGATTGCGGCGCTTAGGCTCCGATATTCCCGCGTCACGCCGTTGACGGTCTCGCGCACGCGAAATTGCAGGGTGTGTTCCTGGCCGTCGCGGAACTCCGCTGGAATGCGCGCGCGCCAGTCCGGGTAGTAGAGGTAGGTCCGGCCCGCTGGGTAGGCTGGATCGAACGCGAAGGGTATGCCGCCGTCGATGCTCAGCCATACGCTGGTTTCAGTGCCGGATGGCCGCGTGTATTGCAACGACATGCCGGGGCCGCCCGTGTTCCAGTTGAAAACCGGGCGCGGGATGCCGGTTCCGCCGTCGCTTTCGATCTCGTCGGATTCCAGCCAGCCATGCGACGCATTCAATCTGGCCCGCGCGGTCAACGTCACCGTCTGACCGAGATAGGCGTTGCCGGTCAGTACATGAAACTTGCGCGGGTCCAGTTGAACGAACTGGCCGCCGACTTGGGTCGGGACGTTGATCCAGTCGCCGCCGTTGACCCGCAATTGCAGTTCCACGGGGGGCGCGGCGCTGGGGTCCGTCAGCGACCAGCCGAAAAAGACTGTCGCGCCATTGTCTTGCAACCATAAACCCGTGATGGCTTGTTCGATGGCGCTGATGCGTAGCGATTCCGACCAGGGCGACAGGCCACCGCCGTACAGTTCCACGGCGGCGCGAATCCTGTAGTCGTGGCCGTCCAGCAGCGGCGGCGTGAACGATTCGGCGCTGAACACTCCGTCGGTCTGGTAGCAGTCCAGCACGCCGGCGCGGTGATCGTCGCCGGTCAGGTCCTCGATCTCGTAGCGGATTGGCAGGCTCATGCTTCACCCCCCCCTGTTTGTGGCATGTCGTCAAGATTCGTCGGTAACAGGATGTCGACGAATGCGTTACCGTCCGCGCCGTGATAGGCGGTGACCACGACCGGCGCGGCGATGGCGGGTGGATCGGCGGTTATCACAACCTCTGCGGAGAAACACAATGGGTCGCCGTCGGCGTTCCGCGCGGCGATGCGCAGGGTTTGGCTCAGCCAGCGATTGATGTCGAGTTCGCCGGCGCGGACGTTGCCGGCGAACTCGCTCAAGTCGTTACCCTGGCTGTCCAGGAGGGTGAATGTGTCGGCGACGTGGGCGAAGGTCCACGCAAGGTGAACGAGGCTGGGTTCTTCGGCGTCGCGCGTGGCTGTGAATCCGCCGAAGCTCATCGGGTTGTGCAGCGGTAGAGCGCTGAACGGACCTTCCCGGCCGTGGACGCTTTGCCGGGCGCGCAATTCGAGCAGGCCGCTGGCCGTGATCGGTAGATCGGCGGCGGACAGCGCCAGCGCTTCAACGCCGGGCGTGTCGTCGATCACGGTGTAAACCGGCGCGCCGATGGGCGTATCAGCCGGGTCGTTGCGCTCGTGCAGGCTCAACCGGATTTGTGATAGCAATATCCCGTTCAGGCCGATTTCCCACACCTGCGTTTCCGGGTTGTACGTGGTCCACCACAGGCCGTTATCCGGGGCCAGCGCCGCGCCAATGGCCGCGCTCAGGGTGATTCCGCCGCCGCTGGCTTGATTGCTCAGTTCGGCGGTGACCGGTGGCACGCGCCGCGTCACCGTGCCGCCGGCTGGGTTGCCGTACTGATTCAGCAGGACCGCGAGACTGATTTTGTCCTCGCCGGGCGCGAACGCGGCGGCTTCCGTGTTGGTCTGGATCGCGGTTTCGATTTCGTGGTCCTGCGTCCAGGTTCCGGCTCCAGCTCCGGGGGCGTAGGTCCAGACATGGATTCCGGCCAGGCCGCCCATGTTGGTCAATGCCGCCTGGCCGCTGGCCGAAAAATCCAGCGTCATTGGGTGTTCGGCGCTGGCGATGGCCGCCTGGCCGACATATTCCCACAGGGTGCCGCTGGTCCAGCGCCGCACGGTCAGCATTGAACCCTGGTCGCGGTTGCGGTAGGCAATCCAAGGCCGTCCATCGGTCGGATCGACCGCCAGCGCCAGATAGACCGCGCCGGGCGGGCCGACGCCTTTGGTGATCCAGGCCGCGCCGGTCCATTGCTTGATGGTGACCCGGTCGGAGAATCCGCCGGTGCCGTAGCCGCGGGCGTTGCCGACGAAGTCGAGGTCGGTGGTGTTGCCGTAGCCTTCGCTGTAGGCCACGTAGAGCGTGCCGTCGGGCGCGAAGGCCAGTTGGCCGGCGCGGGTGTGATTGATGCTGAGCGGATCGCCCAGCAGCTCCCAGGCCGCGCCGTTCAGGGCGTAGGCACGCAGTTTCTTGTCGTTGCCGACGGTGTCATCCGCCAGCAGGACCGGAACGCCGGTGAGCGGATTGAACGCCAGTTGGCGCGGGCCGGGGTGGTTGAATTCGGTTTCGCCGGGGTGGTTTCGGTCGTGGGTTTCGATGGCCGAACCGACCGGTTCCCAGACATCACCCTCCAGCCTGGCGACGTGGATGAAGTGCTGGTCCAGGGTGCGCGTCTGGTACGCGAGCCAGATCGTTCCCTGATCGACCGCCAGGGCGCGGACCTTGCCGATGGCGCCGAGAATCGGTAGATCGGTCCAGGCGTTGTTTTGCCACCGCTGAACCTCGATGGGACCGCCGGCGTAGGTGTCGCCGTCGTTGTAGGCGACGACCGGCGCACCGTCGGGCGTGAACGCAAGTCGGAGCCGGTTGATTTCGGTCGAGGACGTGAACCGTCCGAGGAGTTGGGTTTTCATGGCCGCTTACTCGATCTCGAACACCAGTTCGCCGGCCAGGAATACGGGCGGGTTGTCGCCGGCCTCGATGGTGCGTGGCGCGTCCAGCGGGCTGGTGAAGAGCAATTGATGGATGCCGGCGTCGAAAATGCCCAGCGCGGCGATCGTGCCCCAATTGCCGGACGGCGCGGGAAACACGACCGGGATTTGATTGTGAAACCGGGTCTTGCCGGCGTTTTCGGCGAAACTCCAGCGTTCCGCGCCGGGATCGCAGCGCACGCGCTGATAGCCGGCGTCGCTGGGTTCGTTGCCGTTGCCGTCGAATAGGGCGATTTCGATTTGCGTGAGTTCCAGCGGCGCGTTGAAAAACAGGGCGCTGCCGATGATGCCTTGCAGGTAGGGGGTGGCGCTCATGATCGACTCCGGGGAAGGTCACGAAAAAGGGGCGAGATGGTGAATCCCGCCCCTCCCGCCTTGGCGCGCGCTTAGGAAACGCGCCTTGGCTTGCTTGCGCTTATGGCGCGGGCTTGGCTTGCAGGTCGGTCATGACGGTGCCTTGCCGCGTGCCGACCTTGAAGCCGATGGACGGGGTAAAGCCGAGCGAGCGATAGGCCGGCACCACGACCGGCGCACCGGTGGCCGGATTGCGCGCCAGCCGTTCCTTGGTCCACTTGGCGGCGATGACGCCGAAGTCGCTGAGGGTGACGCTGCCGCCATTCGCCACCACATCCTTGATCTTCAGCACGATCTGATCGACGGCGCTGTTGACGATGGCCTGGCCCTCGGCGGGCAGCGTGCCCAGCGCGGCCAACACGGCGGCGTGAACCTCGGCCTTGAACGTGGCGTATTCCACGTCGCGGGCGGTGCCGGCGATTTCATCGGGGGTGGGCGGTTCGACGGCCTTGACCTTGCTGGTGATGTCGAGCGGCGCGGCGGCCAACCTCTCGTCGCTCTTGGCGCTGATGTTGGTGGCGACGATGGAGAACACGTAGGGCCGGGCGACGGCGGGCGCGGCATCCTGCACCACGAACCGGCTGACGTTCTCGACCCGCGCGGTCAGTTCCGGGCCGTTGCTGGCGTAGATCGAGTGCTTCTTGCCGAGATAGTCGGTGGCGTAGATTTCGATGCCAGTGCCGGGCGAAGCGCCGTCCTTGACCCAGTCCACCTTGACCACGTCGGGCACGGTGTCGACCCGATCCCGCAGCAGGGTCACGCTCAGGCTGGTCGGCGGGTTGGGCGCGTCCAGGTCGTACTGGATGTAGGCGTTGTTGACCGGCACCCAAGCGCCCGCGTCGCCGTTGACGTTGTAGCGCAACCGGAAGTTGACGACGTGGCCCATGCCGTCCTTGGGCACGATCTGGCTGTCGGCCTTGACCAGGGACAGGCCGACGCTGCTTTCCGCGTAGGTGGTGATGTTGGACACGCCGACCGGGAAGTAGCCGGACGGGTCGGTGATGTCCTCGATGTCGGCTTCGACTTCGAGCAGGGTGGGAACCACGCCGGTCCAGCGGAACAGGATGGTGTTGCCGTCCAGCGGCTGGCCGGTGATCGGGTCCTTGCCGGCGTCCTTGACGATACAAACCGGCGCATCGGGCGTCTTGACCGCGTAGGTCTTGATCCCGCCGCCGAGGTCGGTGGCGGTGTAGAGCAGGTGTTGGCTACTGTCGTTCTTGGGCGTGGGCCGGCCGGGGCTGGCGGGATTGAAGACGGTTTCGTCCAGGACCTGCTTGAACGTGCCGGCGTCGTCGCGGCACAGGTAGAGACTGACCGGACTGGCGGGCGTCTGGAACGTCGGCGTCACGAACAGCGGTTCGGCGTTGGCGGCAAAGGTGATGACCTTGGACTTGAAGCCGCTGGGATCGCCGGACCCGTCGGCCAGGGTTTGCGGCGTCAGGGCGGAACCGTCCGGGCCGAACAGCGCGAGCGCGGTCACGGTGTTGCTGTCGGGGTAGAACAGGCGGTAGGAAGTAGCGGGGGTGGACATGGTGTTGCTCCGGGGTTGGGGTTAAAACTCAAAAGTCGATGGTGCAGTTGAATCCCGCTTCAGCCGTTGCCAGTGAAGCGGGAAGGGTCGGGGTCGGGGTCGTTGGATGGAGATACGGGCGGCACGCGCATCCGTTCAGGATCAGCGTCGTTGCGAGTCGCCATGGCGCGATTCGGGCCGGTGTTTTCCACCGTAATGTTGATGTCCTTGGTTTTTTGGCGGTATTCATCGCGAAGCATCTCGATGGTGGCCATCGCCATTCCCAGCGTGACGGCGATCTGTTCGCGCAGCTCGGGCGAAACTTTCCAGCCGACCAGTCCTAGAAAGATCAGCAGGCCGCGCCAGGTAGAAGGTTGCTTGAAGTCGATGGGGCCGATCTTCATTGCTTCCGGCTCCAGTCCAGCGCCATTTCGTAAAGCCGGAACAGGCGACGAAACCAACCCTTGCCGAATACATCCTCGTTGCGGTTGATCTCGTAGCGCCAGGCGCGCAAGGCGCAGAATTTGCCCAGAATGGCGGGCATCTGTTGTCGCGCGCCGTTGATCGTCATGCCGCCGATGAGGCCGTCCGTGCGTACATTCAGCGCTTCTTGCAGCAGCAGGGCGGCGGTGGTCGTGCCCATGTTGACGGCGGTATCCAGCGCCAGCAGGTCCAGGCCTGCGGGCAAATCGTCGCCGTGGAGGGGTTCCCAATAATCGCGGCGATAAATCTCCAGCGCCTGTTCGCGGGTCAGGTGGGCAATGTCGAGATTGGGGTAGCTGCGCTGGGAAATGCCGAAGTTCGTGAGTTTGCCGGGGTCGCGGGGGTGGTTGACCTTGCCCCCTTCCTCGGCGAGGATGATTTCGATGCAGCGGTGAAAGTCGCCCATGGTTTTCTCCTGAAAACGATGGGCGCAAGGATTGACGCGGGGTTATCCGCTGTCGCGTGGATTGTGGCGGTTGTGGCGATTGGGCGAGAAAACGAGCGCCATGGCGCCGCCGGGAGCGGCGCAACCCGCCAGGGAGGGCACGGGTTCTAATTCAGCGGTGCGTCCCGTGGTCGCTGGGCACGCGCAAACGAACCGCCGGACGGCCCCGAAGGACCGCCCAGCCGACCCGCCGACCCTCAGCCCGGCAACCGGAACGCCCGCAACCGCAACGGCGGACCGACCCGGACCGCAACGGCGCGACCCGGCCACGGCAACGGACCGCAATCCCCCACCGAGGACCACACAACCGCAACGCCACAAGCGGCCCAGCGCGGCGGGCGGAACGCGGAAAACCGGAACGGCAACCGCCGGACCGGCCGGACCACCACACGAGAACGGAAAGAGGAACGCACCACGAGACACCCCCACGAACCGGCAACGCCGAAGCCAGACGACCCAGCCCCCGCCGCGCGCCGCGAACGGCCACGAGAGGGCCGGCGAGGGGCCCCGGGGACAAGGCCGAGACGGGCGCAGGACGCGCCCGGCCGCCCAGCCGGGGCAGGATAGCCCCGGCCGCCTTGTCGCCGGGGATACGCCGGACAAAATGAAAAGACGCGCGCGCGCGGCGGCTTCGGGACGCGCGACCGGCCGCCCGCGCACCACGCCCGCGACCGGGACGGTGTAACCGGGGCCGACGAGGATTCCACGCGGGCGCGGCGCGGGGGGACCGGCGCGGGGACCGTTGCTTGAATACCAGGGATTCTTTTTGCGTTCGGACGCCGCGAACGGTTCCCGCCGCGCCGGGGGAGAACGGCGCGGCGCGCGGTGAACGTGGACGGAAGTTAGTCGTGCTGGTCGTGGCGCTGAAAGGTTTGGTTGCGCGCCAACCAATCCATGATTGCGCTGTGACTGATGCGGCGATGACAACCGACGAGAAAGGAATCCAGCGCGCGGGGATCGGGATGGGGCACGGCGGGATGCTCGGCCAGGTCGCAGAATTGGCGCAAGGTCGTCGGGCTGATTCGCAACAGCCGGCACACCTCGCCGGGTCGGTAGACCGCCCGCGCCGCGATCCCCTCGGCCCGGAGCA
>CALGOO010000249.1 GCA_937960715.1 uncultured Candidatus Competibacteraceae bacterium | reverse complement strand
GAAGCTGGCGCCGCCGGGGCCAACCCGGCCAGATAAATCGGCTCCGCGCCGAATTCGCCGTACAGGAACGGCGTCTGTTCGCCGCTGGTCGTCCGTTTCACCTCGTCGGACACCGCGCCAAACAACCGTTCCAGCGGCAAACCCGTTCGCGGTAGATGCTTCAGCAGCGCCGCCGCATAGGGACTGTGCCCGCCCGCCGCGCCGTCCTGCGACCGCTGCCCGGCCCGCGCCGCATACGCCACGTAGGTTTGCCCCCCCGGCTCCACCGGCGCCAGCCCCCGATACGCTGCTTTCTCGCCCTTGGCCCGCGCCATGTTGTTGGCCAGCGGGTTGTCCCGACAGGCGTCCAGAATCACCAGCCGGTAGCGGCTCGCCCCACCGATTTGATCGAGCACCACGTCCAGCGCCACCGTTTCCAGTGAGGCGTCGCCTTCCCGCTCCAGCACCGCGTCTTTCGGAATCAGGTAATTCTTCCCGCCCACTTCCACCCCGTGCCCGGAAAAGTACACCACCGCCGCTTCGGCGCTCCGCGCCCGCCGCCCAAACTGTCTGAGCACGTTGTCCATCTTGCTTTTATCCTGGTTCAACAGCGGCCCGGTCACTTGAAAGCCCAATCCGGACAACGCCTCCGCGATGGCTTGCGCGTCCCGTTCCGGGTTGTTCAAATACGGCGCGTGGTCGTAACGGCTGTTGCCGATCACCAAAGCCACCCGCTCCGCCGCGTCCGCCGCCGACAGCCGGCCCAACGCCGCCAGCGCCACGATCAGCAACCCGATCCTCCAACTTCGCCCGCTCATCACCACGATCTCCCCCATTGCTTCGCTTGGTCAATAATTGTAACCAATATGCGAGTCTCTCGCGTGCGTGACCCGGCTTCTCGTTCGGTAAAAAATGTCCGGGCCGCTGTGTTTCAACGAACCCCCGCGTCCGTCTTCTAATTCATGACGGACCGTAGGCATTCGCCTCCCCCCCTTTGCCAAAGGGGGGACTGAATGGTTACGACGGATTTTTCATCCAATCCCGACTGGAGAAATCCCCATGTTATGGCCTCCACCCTGTTGCAAATCCCGCCCTTGGCGCAATCTGGCGCGCGGCGGTGCTTTGGCCCTGCTGCTTACCGCGCCACTGCTGGCAAGCGGCGGTATCACTCCAATTTATCCCAACTTCGACCGTTTCAGCGGCGTTCTCGGCGCCGCGCCGGAAACCACCCTGAGCTTTTCCGCCCTATACGAGGAAAACCGCGAGCTGGCCATCGGCGATCTGATCACCGTCGATCTGCTGGCCCACGCCGTGACTCGACTGTGGCAGGACACCCTGCCGGTCCACGAGACCGAAACCATCGCGCCCCGGCTGAACGCGGCGGCGGCGGCGCTGCTCAAGGCCCTGGCGAGCGAACCTGATACTCCCGCCACCGCCGCCAACCGCGATTTCCTGCAACTGTTGCAAGCGCTGTTGGTCGACAAGCCGGATGGTTTGAGCGAACGGGCCAAGGCGGAATATCAGCTAGTCCAGGGCGCGGCGGGCGAAGCCTCCTCGCCACTGTTCGGCTACCGGATGGACTATTCGCAGTTTCTGCCCCGCGCCGCGTATGCCGAGAGCGAGGATCGCCAGCGTTTCTTCCGCGCCTATCGCTATGCCGCCACCGCGCTGTTTCCGCTGGTCCCCAGCGCCGCGCTGGGACTGGACCCGGCCACCGGCCAGCGGTTGCTGGAACAATTGGCGCAACTGGCGCGATTGAACAACCTGCACGGTAAGGAACCAGCGGCGGCGCTGATGGCGTTGCAAGCGAGCATTGCCGATCTGCTGCCCGGCCAGCCGGCCAGCGTGGATTTGCGGTTCGTGGCCGGGGTTGCGGCGCCGCCGAACGATCCGCTGGCCTGGGGGCGGGCACTGCTGAAGAAGGCGCAACAGGATGGCCGCCAACCCCAAGTGTTACCAGCCAGCGTCGACGTCGGGAAGCTGGAGCCGGGCCTGACCGCCCGCGACGCGCTGACCGGTTATCGCTTCGCGCCCTTGCTGGAAGTGGCCGACAGCCGGGTGTTCCAGCGGCTGGTCTATAACGCGACCGGGGCCTGGCAGGGCAAGGAAGCCGCGGTGAAGCCGCTGGGACTAGGCGTGATCGAGGGTTTCGGGCCGGCCAAGGTGCGCCCGCTGATGGATGAATGGGTCGCGGCGCTGGGCGTCCCGCCGTTGCGGGAGCCATTGACCCAGCACGGCGAAACCGCGTTCGAGAATTATCCGTCCTGGACCGAGCTACAAAAACTGGCCACGGCCGGGCAAGGACTGGAGGGTTGGCGGATGAAAACGTACCTTGCCTATCTCGACGCCAGCGTTTCCCCTTCCCCAAAGAGGAGTCAGGGAGGATTTGAAGCGGGCGGTGGTTCGGAAATCCCCCCTAACCCCCCTTTTTCAAAGGGGGGGATTGACTGGCAACAGCGGGCCGAGACCGTGAAGGGGCTATGGACCGAGTTCAAGCACGCCGAATTGCTGTATCAGGCCCAGTCCTACACCGCGACCGGCAAGGGCCTGGAGATACCGGTCGCCGATCCGGCCCAACGCGGCGCGGTGATCGAACCCGCGCCTCAGGCGATTCACGCGCTGCAAGCGTTCAGCGCCGAGCTAGCCCGGCGCGCGCCGAAACCGGTGCAGCCGCGTTGGGCGGAGTTGAATCAGCTCTTGCAGCGGGCAGCGACGCTTGCGGGAAGCCGCAAACCGCCGTCACCGGACGAGCAAGCGTTCCTGCGCGGCCTGCCCAAGCGGCTGGATCAACTGGCGGGGCGGCCCTCCTTGCCGGTGGTGGTGGACGTGCATACCGGCGTGGATGGCCGGACCCCGGACATTCTCCACGCCGCGACCGGCTTCGCCCGCGAGGCGGCGCTGACGATCGATCACAAAACCTATCGCGGCGCCCGCTATCGCTTTTTCAGTTTCGGCGACGCGCGGCGCTGGACCGACGAACGGTGGCGGGAGGCGCTGGCGGACCCGATCACCAGCGAACGGCAAGCCTGGCGGCTGAAGGCGGCGCCCTCACTGGTACGCGAAGTGGTACTGGCGCGGGCGAGCGGGGATCAGAAACCTCAGCCAGTGGCGGTGACGCTGACCGAAGCCGCCGCCGGTGCGCAACTGGAGGCTTGGGCCGGCGAACGGAAATGGCCCGTGCAGCGCGCCGAGGCCCAAGCGACGGTTACGTTGCCGCTCGCGCAGGCGCCGGAACTGGCCGGGCAGGCGTGGGTGGCGCGCATCGCCCCGCCCCCGCCGCCCACGGAGCCGTTGCAGCCGGCGGGGCGATAGCGAATGGAAGTTTTCAAAGCACCTCTGGCGTCTCCGCCAGTTCCCGCAGCACTTCGGGATGACGTTCGGCGATTTTGAGCAGGGTCCGGGCGGCGCCGGTCGGTTGTCGGCGTCCCTGCTCCCATTCCTGCAAGGTGCGTTTGGACACGCCGAGCAGCGCGGCGAATTGCGCCTGACTGAGATCGATGCGATGGCGGGCCTCCGCCACCGGCGATACTGGAACCGGATAGACCGCCCCATGGCGACCGGCTTTGATGTCGAGGATCGCGTCGAGCGCTTCCTGCCAGATGTCCCGCTTCGCGTCCCGTTCGAGCAGTTCTTTCAGGGGCTTTTTAGCCATCGAGTGCTTCCCTCAGTCGTCGAATCATGTGTGCTGGAGCATTTTCCTGTCGGGCCTTGGCATATAGCGTCAGTAACAGGATGGCTCCAGCATCAAGATGGTTCACATACAGCACCCGAATTCCGCCGCGTTTACCGACGCCTTGGCGGAAAAGAAGCGCGCTTCGCGCGCAGTAAAGGGTAAAAGATTAAAGATCAAAGGGTTAGAATGATCTGGCGAGGCGGAAACCCAGGTAGCGGTGGCGGTACGCGGGCGTGGACCTGGTGCGGTTGGCGGAACGCACCCTCGCGGGTTCGAGGCTCCAGGAGCCGCCCCGCACCGCCAGGGGGCCGGTTGTATCTTTGGAAGTACAATTTAGCTCCGCGCCGCCATAACCCTTGTCATACGACGAGCAGGTCCATTCCCACACATTGCCTAGCATATCGTACAACTTCCAGCCGTTCGGTTGATACGAACCCACTGGCGCGGGATACCAGTAGCCATCGCTGCACTCATGCTTTACATCCCAAGTGTTCCCTGTCGATGACTTCGTCTGGTCGGCGACGTTAGCATACCGACAGGCTTGGTTCGGGTTGTCTCCCCAGTACCGCGCACTCGTCGTCCCCGCCCGCGCCGCGTATTCCCATTCCGCTTCACTCGGTAGCCGGTACGCTTGCCCTGTTTGCTGCGTTAGCCACTCCGCGTACCGGTTGGCATCGTTCCCACTGACGCACACCACCGGATAATTGTCCTTCTGCTCGTAACCCGGCTGGCGCCAGCTCAAACCCGCTCGCCAGTCCCATTTGTTGTCTTGGGCATTCCAGGCATAGCAGCCCTCCTTACCAGCCGCGTTCTTCTCGGCGTCCGTCTGGTAGCCGCTCGCGTCCACAAACCGCCGAAATTCCCCCACCGTCACCTCGCGTTGGCCGATCTCGAACGCCTCCACGCAGACGCGGTGTTGGCGTTCGTCGCTCTCTCGACCGGTTTCCGACTCCGGGCTGCCCATCTGGTAACAGCCCGCTGGAATTCGCACCAGCTCCGGTTCCAGCGACTGCCGGAGCCGTTCCACCGGCGCGGGTTCCCGTGGCGCCGCCGTCAGCACTACATTCAGCGCCGTTTGTTCCCCAGCCCGGACTTGCACCGTGTCCCGATAATCGGCATAACCCGCCTGTTTGGCCTCGATCGTGTGCTCGCCCGCTTTCAGCGTCACCGTTTGCGGGGCCGCTCCCAATCGCTTGCCGTCGACGGACAGCACCGCATCCGGCGGCTGGCTGTTGCGAACCACCAGCGTTCCGGTGGTAACCGACGGCGGTTCTCTCGGCGCGTCCGCCGCCGCCGCCAGATACACCTTGCCCAACACTTCATCTTCCGTGGTCGGCCGCTGCTCGCCGTGGCTTTCGTCGTACACCGCTTGCCGCACCCGCATCAGCGCTTCCCGCAATTCCAGCGATTGGCCCAACTCGCGCAGCAGATATTTGGTGTACAGGCTGTTGCTGCCGCCCGAATTGTCGCTGGCCGTGCGCCCGTTCTGCGCCGCATAGCCGATCAGCACGCCTTCCTGCGGCTGGATCGGTTTCATCCCCTTGCTGTCGTCCCAGATCGATTTGGCGTCGCCAAACGGCGCATCCCGGCACGAGTCCAGCAACACCAGATTGACACCGCTCAGGTCCTTGAACCCCCGCAGTAGCGTCTTGAGCGAATAGGCTTGATCCGGCAATTCGTGCTTGCGGGTCACGCCATGGTTGATCGGCAACAGATAGTTGTCGCCGTCGTAGCTCGCTCCGTGCCCGGAGTAGAAGAACAGCCGCAGGTCCGCGCCTCGACTCTGGTCCAGGAACGCATTGACCTGGGCGCGAAAGCCGCTCAGATCGAGATCAGTCTTTTCGGTGACCGTGAACCCCAGCTTGCGCAGCAAGGCCGCCATCGCCCGGACATCATTCGGCGGATTCCTCAACGGCCGCTCGGCATACTTGCCGTTGCCGATCACCAGCGCGACTCGTTCCGCCGCTTGCGCCGCCGGCAGCCCGCCCAACGCCGCCAACGCCACCAACAGCAGTCCTCGCCAACACCACCGTTCTCTCCAACGCATGTCGATTCCCCCCAACTCAAGTACCGTTCATTCATACCGCTCGAACAACCGCTCCGCTTCCTTGCACAACTCGTCCAGCGCCATTCCCACGGGCGGGACATCCGCCGTCGTCATCTCCGCCCGCGCGGCGACCAAAACGATCATCGCCGCTTGGGGCGGGCTATCGCTCAAACACGCCAACCGCGTCCGCGCCGCCCAGCGCCCGCGTTGCCAAGCCTTGCGCTGCTCGCCCGAACACGCGCCGGGACACGCGCTGGCCGCGCCGCGCTCGGCGTAATAATCCCGCAGCCGCGCCCAGTCCGCCGCCACCGGCGCCCGCGCCAGCACGGTCACCACCCCGGCGGCGAACGCCGCCCGCGCCGTGGCATCCGCCGCCGGTTCCAAACTCTTGGCGCCCAACGCCCAGTGCAGCGGGCGCACGTCGGCCGGCCAGGCCAGATCGTCCAGCGCTGCCGTGGGATCGCTGCGCCAGACTGGCAAGACCAGTAGTCCCACCACGGTGGCGACCGCCGCCAGTCCCGCCAGCGGCCCTAGCCCCCGCCAAGTCGCCCGCCGCGTTGCTGGGGGAGGTTTCCGTAACTCGCCGCGTACTCGCTCCCAATCCTGTTGCATTTGCACCCAGGCGCGGGTCAATTCGCCATCTCTGGCCAGCCACGCCAGCACCTGCGACCGGCGTTTCGGGGTCAGGGTGTTATCGCTCAGCGCCATCAAGTCATCGACCGACGGTGGGGGGCCGTCGATCTCCGCCGGGCGCGGGGCATGCTCCAGTAGATGGAGCAGGCGTTGTCGGTCTCTGGGATCAAGGCGCATGGTCGGATCTTCGCTCTAGATGAAGAGAGACGGACGCGAACCACTCATCCGACATCGGGATTTCAGCTATTTTCCTCAACCCACTAGATCCGCGGCGGCGGGCGGCAACTGTTGGCGCAGAACTTTGAGCAAGTGTTGGTGGCGCCGCCGGACCTCGTGTTCGGGGCGGCCCAGCAGTCGGGCGCTGGCGGCCAGCGATAGTCCTTCGGCATAGAGCAAGCGAATCAGCACGCGATCCTCTGCGTCCAGTTCCGTCCAGTCATCGCCGTTCGCGGTGCGATTCGCCGTATCAAACAGGCGGGAGAGCCCGTGCGCAAGCCGCTCGCGTAGCGACCGCTGTAATTGGCGCTCGGGTTCGGGGGGTGGATCGACCGTCGCTTCCCGGATCGCGGTTGGGTCAAGGTTGTTTTCCAACGGCACGAAGGCGCCCAAGTTCGTTGCCGACTGGCACAGGGCCTTGACCTCGCGGATCGCTTCGGTGATGTCCGCCACCGACCACTCGGTATCGGCGACCAGCGCATCAATGATGCTGGGTTCCAGCCGGCGCTCCACGATGAGTTGCTGGTAAATCCGCAACCACACGCCGCCACGTCGGACAATCGTCGCCGGTGGCCGGGGCCGGCCGAATCGCTGGCGGGCAAAGTCCTCCAGCGCGCGACTGAAGGTGCGGACCAGATAACCCTCGGCGCTGCCGCGACCATCAAACCGCGCCAAGCGCGCCCAGTCGTCGCGGCTCAGCACCTCCAGCACCGCGTTGAACGCCTCTTCCGCCAGTGCGGGATCGGCTGGAAAGCGCCGCCGGGCCAAGGTGTCCAGGTGCTTGAACACGCCTCGCGTGGAGTCGAAAAGGACCGACCGCCAATCCATCCGAGTCACTTCCAAGGTTCCTTGCGGGTTTCTTCTTGCGGTTATTCCGCCCGTCTGTCGACCGCTTCCCAAAGCGACCACAGCTCATCGGTGCGTGGGCATGGCAAACATCATGCTGTCTCATGGAATCACTCCTGATCGTTCAACGCCATTGTTGCCCATGCTTTACAACTATAAACCGTGGAAAGTGGAAGTTGTAGGGTCTGTATTACATGGGCGTAACCGATGCCGCCCCTCAGACTCGCACGGATCGGACGCCGCGCCAGGGGGTATCCCGCTCCCCACCGACCGGCGCCGAGGGGCCGCGCACCTCCCATCGCAGCCACATCGCACCCAGCCGGACCGTCCAGTGCTCGAACCAGCCCCGGGCGTCCCGCCCGCAGGCGGCGCGTTGGCCCGCCAGCCGGCTACAGAACCCGTTGGCGCGCAACCGCAGCCAGGGGGCCGCTCGCTCGCCAGCGACCACGATCCCCTCGATCACCGCCCCCTTCAGAACCAAACGCTCGACCACGGCGCTCAACTCGCGCAGTTGCCAGGCCAGAGTGGGGGTCGGCAGGGGAATGGCTGGCGCAGCAGTGGACCGGCCGCGCCGCTGCCGATACCCCCGCACCGCGCTCATGAACCGCGCAGATCCGGCAGGATCACCGCCCAGCGGCCGCGCCGGGGCTGGCGCAGTTCCAGGCCCAGCAGCACGCGGGAATCCGCCGCGAAGGCGGGCGGCGGCGTCCCTCGGACTACCCGCCGGACGCCGCCGGGATGCTGGATCAGCGGGGTCGGGATGTTATGGAAATCGAGGCCAGGCTGCTACATGACGCCACTCCTCCAATGCCAGGGTGCCGGGGTCGGGTGGGGATGCGGCTAGCGCCACGCCCTCCCCGCGCGAATGCCGACAGGTTCGATGCCACGCTACCGCCGTTGATAGGCCGCGCAAGGGGTGGCCAGCGCCGTCGCCGCTCAATCCCGAGCGGCCCCCGGCAACGGTGATGCCGCTTCCGTAGCGCCGTCCGCCAATCCCTCCAGGTCGAGCGGTTCGGTCGTCAGGGTCTGTGCCTGCTGGATCAGCGCCCACGCCTCCGCCGTCGCCATCGGCTCCTCGCTCTCCACTTCGGCTTCGGGCTCGGCCACGACCATCGGGAGCGGTGGCTGGGTCCGTCCCAGCAGCGCCTCGTAACCCATCGCGCCGGGTGCCGGGTCGTCTCGCAGCACCCGCCGCGCCACGCCCCGCGCCAGCACGTCGATTCGCGCCGCCAGCCGGCTGACCTGACGCGCGGCCTCGCGCGTCAAACGCAACTGGGTTTCGGTGTCGAGCACGCCGGCGAACCAGGCGGCATCGAGGCCCCGGCAGCGGGCGTCGAGCTGCTGGAGCAGGTCCAGAAACGTCCGCATCCGGGGGGTCCGGGCCTCCGCGCTTTCCCGGACTGGTTGGCGATAGGCGATGATCAGATCCGGCGCGGGCGTCGGATGCGCTGCCGCCAGATGGCGGGCCTGGTCGTGAAAATACTGGGCAGGTCCCTCGAACAGGCTGTCGATGGCGGCTTCCACGGCGCGGATTTCCCCGGCGTAGCGCTGGGTGCGCTCGCCCCGAACCCGGACCAGAATCGCGCTGAGATAAAGGTTGTAGTCGGTGGCCCCCCACGTACGCCGGTAGACCTGGACCGCGTGCAGCGAATCGAGGGCGACCGGCAGGCGCAGCCGGGGAATGCTGGCGGCGGCCGGGAGAGCGGGCGCCGGTGGGATCGGTTCGGGTACGGAGAGCGTGGACATCGGCGTGCTGCCTTCCAGCAAAGGGAACGAAAAAAATCTTGACCTTTAATCCGTGGGTGACCGACGCGCGCATCCATCAAACCCCGTCCGGAGCGCGGGCGGGCGCCGCCGCGTCCAGGCAGGCGCGCACCAGATCGCCCAGCGCCTCGGCCGCCGCGTCCGCGCCGGCGACCGCCGCCAGCCAGTGCTCGAACACCGTCGGATCGCTGGCCAGCCAGACCAGTCCCGCCACCGGCACCACCGCCACCGGCGGCGCGGGCGAAACCGTTTCCTCCTCCACCGCCGCCAGCGCCCGCACCACAACCGCCGCGAACGCCGCATAGGTCCACAGGTCGGCCTGGGCCACCGCCTCGTGCGGCGCCGCGCCGCGCGGCAAGCGGACATCCCGCCGCCGCCGCAGCGCGTTCCGCGCGTGTTCCAGCACCACCGCCAACCGGGGCGCGGCCGTTCCCGGCGCCGGCTGGTTCCGGACCCGGACCGCCACCGCGCGGAGCGTGACGCCGTAATAGGTCTCGAACACCGGATCGGGTACGCCGCTCAGTTGGGCCAGTTCGGCGAGTACCGACCGGTAGGGACGTAGCCAGGTCCCAGCCGAGGGGTCGTTCCGGCCATTCACCGGACCGCCAGCCCGAACCGCTGGCATAGGGCCGCCAGGCCACCCTCGACCCCGGCCCGCCCAGGCGCGAACGCCCAGCCGTCAGCCGCGCGCCGCAATTCGCCGGCGAGCAGCGCCGTCGCCGCCCCGCATTCCCCGACCGGGAGCCCGTAGCGGGCAATCCCGGCCTCCGTTGCGGCGTCGCTCAATCGAAGGTGCGCGCAGCGGACCTGCCCGAAGTGCTGTCGGCGCGCCGCGGCGTCGTAAATGACCACCGCCACCGACAGTTGCCGAATCCCATAGGGCACGCGCGCTAAATCCACGGTGAACGTCACCCCGGCGGCGCCGTCCACGCCAGCCGGGGCCTCGTCCCGATGGAGCAGCACCGTGCGGCACGGCGAGCGCGGGTTGTTGTAAAACACCAGATAGCGATCCCCCGGTGCTCGGTCCCGCGCATCCAGCAGGAACGTGGCGAGATCGATCTCGAACGGTCGGTTGTTCGGCACTGCCTCCCATTCGAATCCCACCCGCAACACGGTCGTCGCGGGCGCGACCGCGTGCAATGCCAGCGTTTCGCCAGGACGCAGTTCAATCATCGAGAAACCCTCATCACGTTACCGGTCGAAACTCGCGTATCATCCCTCGCGGACACAGCGCGAAACCGGCCAACCGGGCGCCGTATCCAACCGGGACACAGTGGTCTGGGAACCGGGAGGCGTGCATGACCACCTTGACCAATCTCTTCGAGTACATCCTGCTGAGCACCGTCATCGTCATGGTCTTCGTCGGCCTAACGGTCGGTGGTTCGCGGAAACGAGTGCGGCAAAACGCCAAGCATTTCGAACCCACACCGGAAGGCAACAGGTCTTTTTCCCATTTCCGTAAGGATTTCGGGCCTGTTATCGACCCTACAAATGAGAGGGTCTTCCCCGGTACCGATGACAACACCTTTAATTCCTCTCTATAAAGGGTGTGATTCAAAGTGATGCAAATCCCATAATACCCCATGACCTACTGATACCG
>CALGOO010000248.1 GCA_937960715.1 uncultured Candidatus Competibacteraceae bacterium | reverse complement strand
AAAGAAGCCGCTTGAACCGGCCATTTCATCGATGCATCACTTTGAATCACACCCAATTCCGACAGCCCAGCAGGTCGGGCGCTGGATGCGTTCGATATTCGACTGAATCTGGCATATTATTTGCTGAGTCAAAGTCAAATGTTCCCGTTTATTGACAGACAGGGCGCTCCACAGGCTCATTTCCTGCCGTAAAGGGTCAAACTCCGTGCTAAAATTTGCAAGAAAATGAACTTTTTTTGAAGCAACCGGGTCATGTTGGACCGATGGATGCTTGATTGATGAAACGTTTAAATTACAAAAAGTTGGAGCTGGAGACGATGAAGAACGCCAATTGCAGAACGATCAAACAAGACTGTTTTCCCGGCATCCGCCTCTGGGTTTTCGCCCTGCTGGCGGTTGGGCTGCTGGCATTCGGCCAGCCGGCCCAAGCGTTGATCTATACCTACGACAATACCACCTCGGGTGCGATTCCATTCCACAATGCCAACAGTTGCGCGACGAACTTGACGAGGACCTTTACTGTCCCCGATTCCTTTACCGTCTCTTCTGTTGCGATCGGACTGAACCTCAGCCACACAGAGCGCGGCGACGTGCGGGCGATCCTGGTGGCCCCCGGTGGACTCACCTTTAACCCCATCGTGCAGAGCAACGATACCAACGACAACTACGACATCCTGGTGTCGACCAACACCGACGGTGCCGGGCAACCCCCCCTCAATGACAACGACATCGATCCGATCACCGAGCCTTACTACAACCGCCTGGTCTCGAACGCGGGCATGGACTTCTACACCGGCAACGCGCAAGGCACCTGGATCTTGCGTCTGTGCGACCGGGACAACAACGGGGTCAACGGCACTTTCAACCGCGCCAAGCTTATCCTGCAAAGCACCACGGGCACGACGACCTCGGGAACGAGCACGCTGACCTACGACTGGGGTTCGAACGGCGATAATGTCGATTTCATCAGCGCCACTGTGGGAGGTGTCACCATCACGGAGACCTCAACGGTGAACTTCGGCGCCTCCAGCAGCCTTAATAACTTCCAGACGCGGACCAGCACCATCGGAAATCACACTGGCTACTACCGATTGAGCATGGATGCGCCCGATGGAACGGATAGCGAGGTCATCGGCAACCGTGTCGTGTTTTCCTTCTCGTCGCCGGTCCGTGATCTGTCCTTCAGCTTGCTGGACGTGGACTGGGAGAATGTTGCCAGCGATTTTGAAGATCAGGCGTCGATCTTTGCGACCGACAGTGCCGGCAACCCGGTGCCGTTCACTGCGACGCCGGCCGGTGGCGCCGTGCAAATGGCCGGCAACACCGGAGAAGGCGACGCCGGCGCGGCTGCTGACCAGACGATCGCCAACATCGAGATCCGCTTCCAGGGCGCGGTTTCCAATCTGACCGTCGAATATACCCAGGGGGACGAACCCACGGCGAGCGCCGATCAGCAGGCCATGGGGATCAGCGATTTCACCTTCGTGGCCTTCGACTACGGCGACGCGCCGAACAGTTACGGTACCCAGCTTTCAAGCGGCGCCCGCCATGTGTTGGGTTCGCGTAATCTTTATCTGGGCGCCAATCCACCGGACGGGGAATCCGATGGCGCCCCAGGAGCCGCCGCCGCCACGGACGACACCACCCAGGTGGGTGGCGTGGATGACGAAGACGGCGTGACCCCCCCTTTCCCGGCCTCATCCACCTCCGCCGGGGTGTACACGGTCAATGTGGCCTACACCAACAACACGGATGCCGACGCCCGTCTTTGCGGCTGGATCGATTTCAATAAAAACGGAGCCTTCACTAGTATCGACCCTAATAACGAGCGGGCGTGCAACACGGTCGGTAAGGGTACATCGTTCGCTTCTCTCGTGTTCACGGTTCCGACCGATAGTCGCAACAATACCTGCACTGACGACAGCCCGTGCTATGCCCGTTTCAGGATCGCCTCTACCACCAGCGAAGCCGAGGCGGCCACCGGCCTTGCCAACAACGGCGAAGTCGAGGACTACCAGATCACCAACATCGAGTCGCTACCGATCACCCTCGCCAGCGTCGATGCTCGTCAAAGCCCGTCTGGGTTGACGGTGGAATGGACCACGGCCACCGAAACCCGCAACGCCGGCTTCCATCTCTACGGTCGCATGACCGGCGAAGCGGATTGGCAGCCGCTGACCGCCACCCTGATTCCCTCCAACGTGATCGACTCGCTGGAGCCGCAACATTACAGCGCCCGCTTCCCCGGCGTGGTGGCCGACGAACTGCTGATCGAGGACTGGGACACCCAGGGCCAAACCCAGCGCCACGGCCCGTTCGCGGTCGGTCGCAAGCACGGTTTCGACGCCGTGACCGCCGCCCAACCGATCAAGTGGGCCGCCATCCACGCCGAAAATGAACAAACCCAGCGGCAAACCCAATCGCTCATGCGTACTTTCAGCGCCGCCGGGACGCCCGACGCGCTGCTGTGGGTCACCCAGCCGGGCGTGCAGCGAATCACCTTCAACGAGTTGCAAGCGGCGGGCGCCAATTTCAGCGGTGTCGCCATCGCCGACCTGGCCCTGACCGACGCGGGCAAGAAGCAGCCCCGTTACGTCATCGACGCCAACAACAACGGTCAATTCGATAGCGGCGACACCCTCGAATTCCTTGGCGAGGTCACCCAGACCCTGTACAGCGCCCGCAACGCCTATCGGCTCAGCGTGGGTCGCAACGGGGTCAGCGAGGCCAACAGCCTATCGCTCGACCCGAAAAACGCTGCGTCCGGCGTATTCAGCCACGAGGTCAAGGTCGAACAGCAGCGCGCCTACAGCTTCGCCGCGCCAGGCAATGACCCCTGGTACGACCAATGGCTGTTCGCTTATACCTCGCCGGTCAGTCTGGAACGCACCTTCGATCTGCCCGGCTACGCTGGCGGCGAGGCCCGCCTGACCCTGCGGCACTGGGGCGTCACCGACTGGCCGGGCGACGCGCCCGATCATCACCTGATCGTCAAGGTCAACGGCCAGCAGGTGGATGAAGCCCGGTTCGACGGCAGCGTCGATGCCAGCCGTACCCTTGCGCTGGCGGGGGGGCGGGCCACGGGCAACACGCTGACCCTGGAAGCGCCCGGCGACACCGGCTACGCCTACGACATCCAGGCGCTGGATAACTTCAGCGTTCAATATCCACGCCACACCCAGGCCGATAACGGCGCCTGGCAAGGTGAACTGCCATCCGGCGCCAAGATTCTCATCACCGGCTTTCAGGGCGAATCCGTGGCTTGGCGCAACGCCCAGCGCCGGGTTGGCGGAGAGCAACTGATCGTGAATGGCCAGGGGCTTTGGGTCGCCGCTGACAGCCGCGCCATCCGTCGCCCGACCATTCAGGTTGATCTGCCTGCACCCGCCGCCGAGCCCAAGGCCAAGGAAGTCGATTACCTGATCATCAGCCACCCGCTGTTCATCGACAGCCCCGCCATGAACGATCTGGTCGCGCTCCAACAAGGCCGGGGCTATCGCACGGCGGTGGTGGATGTTGAGACGCTGTATGCCGCCTCTTCGGACTTCGAGGTTTCCGCCGATGCCATCGGCCGCTATCTCAAGCAGGCCAAACCCCGTTTTGTCCTCCTGGTCGGCGGCGATTCGAACGACTACCACAACTACCTGGGGCTGGCCAGCCAGAGCTTCATTCCCACCCGCTATGCGCAAACCGACGCGCTCGTCACCTACGCGCCCGCCGATGGCTGGTACGTCGACTACAACAACGACGGCAAACCGCAGGCGGCGCTGGGACGGTTGCCGGTGCGCACCGTCGCCGAACTGAGCCAGGTGGTCGCCAAGATCATCCACGCCCCGTTGCTGAAATACGCCGTCCTGGGCGCTGGTCCCTCGGACGATGGCCGTCAGTTCGCGACCACCAGCAAAGGCTACGCCGCGCAACTGCCCTCGACCTGGACCCATCAGTTGATCGCTGTCGATGAGCGGGGGCTGGCTCCCGCCAAGACCGCGTTGCAAACCGAACTGAATCTGGGGGGCGCGCTGGTCAGCTACATCGGTCACTCCAGCTACGCGCTCTGGGGCCTGAACGCCAGCGGTATCCTGCTCTCGGCCACTGAAGCGCGCCAACTGAGCAACTCGACACCGCTGCTGGTCACGCAATGGGGCTGCTGGAACACCTATTTCGCCAACCCCAGGCAGGACACCATGGCCAACGCCTTCCTGTTCCAATCCTACGGAGCGTCGGCGGTGCTGGGGGCTACGGCGCTGACCGATATTGGCCTGCTCAGCGGGCTGGGCAACGCGTTCTTCAAGCAACTGGGTCAGAGCACGACCTTGGGTGAAGCGTTGCAGGCGGCGCAGCGGACCTACCTCAACCAAAGTCCCGCCGCGGCGAGCGGCCTGCGGGGCTTCGCGTTGCTGGGCGATCCGGCCGCCCCAATCCGCTAGCGGGAATCGGCGCGCTCACCGCCGACTCAAGGTCCCGCGCCCTCAACCCCTTCTCCCCACCAGGGAGAAGGGGTTTTGGTTTGTGGCGCACCCTTTGCTCCTGGTTGGAGAAAAGGAATTTCGCGCGTGGAGGAGGTTGGGATATTCTCACGCCGTGTTGGTGCTGGGTGATTGATTGGCTTTCAAGCGGCCAAGCCGCGTTTTTCAGGTTTTCGGGAGACAGCCATGCGAATCGGCGTGCCCAGGGAAATCAAGATTCACGAATACCGGGTCGGGATGACGCCGGGTGGCGTGCGCGAAGCGACGCGGCGCGGTCATGTGGTATGGGTGGAAACCGGCGCTGGGGCGGGCATCGGCCTGGACGACGCGGTCTACGCGAAGGCGGGCGCGACCATCGCCGACTCGGCCATCGAAGTGTTCGTCCAGGCGGATTTGATCGTGAAGGTCAAGGAGCCGCAACCGGTGGAATACGCGCGGCTGCGGGAAGGACAAACGATCTTCACGTATCTGCATCTGGCGCCCGATCCCGAGCAGGTCAGGGGCTTGTTGGCTTCCGGCTGCACCGCCATTGCCTACGAGACGGTCACCGATCCGCAAGGGCGGTTGCCGTTGCTGGCGCCAATGAGCGAGGTAGCCGGGCGGATGGCGATCCAGGCCGGCGCGCGCTGTCTGGAAAAATCCCAGGGTGGCGGTGGCATCCTGTTGGGTGGGGTGCCGGGTGTGTTGCCAGGCCAGGTGGCGATTCTGGGCGGTGGCGTGGTGGGAACCAACGCGGCGCAAATGGCGGTCGGACTGGGCGCGCGGGTGACCGTGCTCGACCGCTCGCTAGCCCGGTTGCGGGAACTGGACGATCGGTTCCAGGGCCGGCTACTTACCCGCTTCGCCACTTTGGAGGCGATCGAGGAAGAAGTATTGGCCGCCGACTTGACGGTGGGCGCGGTGTTGATTCCCGGCGCGGCGGCGCCCAAGCTGATTCCCCAACCGTTGCTGAGGGCGATGAAGCCCGGATCGGCGCTGGTGGATGTCTCCATCGATCAGGGCGGCTGCTTCGAAACCTCGCGGCCCACCACCCACGCCGATCCCACCTATATCGTGGATGGCGTGGTGCACTATTGCGTGGCCAACATGCCCGGCGCGGTGGCGCGGACCTCGACCTTTGCCCTCACCAACGCCACCTTGCCCCATGTGCTGCAACTGGCCGAGCGCGGCGTGCTGGTGGCCTTGCGGGACGACCCATGCCTGCGCGCCGGGTTGAATGTCCATCGCGGCCGGATTACCCACTCGGCGGTGGCGGCCACGCTGGGCTACGATCACCAGCCGCCCGCGGACGCGCTGGCGACGGCTTGAATGCCTGAATTGGGGTGTGATTCAAAGTGATGCATCGATGAAATGGCCGGTTCAAGCGGCTTCTT
>CALGOO010000247.1 GCA_937960715.1 uncultured Candidatus Competibacteraceae bacterium | reverse complement strand
CGCTACCCTAGCAATCAGCCTGCTGTCAACCCCCCACATAGCGCGATTGCCCTGGATCACTACAATACCGTGATGGCAGCCGGCCAGCCTTACAATCTAGACTGGAGTATCACGGTCGCAGCCGGGTTTGGCCCCGCTAAAACCCGGTGTCGCCGAGCCATCGTCGATCGACCCACGACTTCGAAGCCACCATGATAGCGCGTCACCCACACCGAACTGCAAAAAGCGGACGAAACCGCTTCTTGCAAGAGTGCCCTTACCGTTCGCCGCAACCATCGTGAACACACGCATCAAATTGTTTAATTTGCATTTTCTGGCGCCACGCTACTGGCCAGTCTGGCTGGGGCTGGGGTTGATGAAGCTCATGGCGGCGCTGCCGTTTCCCTGGCAACTGGCGCTTGGCGATCAAATTGGCCGCTGGATCGGCAAAATCGCCCGTCGGCGCCGGCGTATCGCCGAGATTAACTTGGCGCTATGTTTTCCAGAGCTGTCGCCGACTCAACGGGCCACCCTGCTAGAGAAACATTTCGCCACTCTCGGCATCGGCCTGTTCGAGACGGCAATGGCCTGGTGGACACCCGACGACAGGCTGCGCGGCTTGGCGCGGGTCGAGGGCCTTGAGCATCTGCAACAGGCGCTGGATCGTGGCAAGGGCGTTATCCTGCTGACCGGTCACTTTACCCCCCTGGAACTGGGCGCTCGCTTCATCACCTGGCATCAGCCTTTCCATGCCATGTATCGGTCCCACAAGAACCCCCTCTACGAAACCGTGATGCGCCGCGAACGCGAGCGCCGATCTCGTTTCCCACCGTTGCCGCACGAGGATCTGCGGGGTCTGTTGCGCGCCTTCAAGAAGGGCCGCGCGGTCTGGTACGCGCCCGACCAGAATCATGGCCGACGCAACAGCGTCTTCGTGCCATTTTTCGGCATCCCCGCCTGCACGATCACCGCCACCTCGCGGCTGGCGGCCCTGAGCGGCGCGGCGGTGGTGCCCTATTTCCCCCGGCGCTTGCCAGGAACGGCGGGCTATGAGGTCGTCATTCTGCCCGCCCTGGAGGATTTCCCAAGCGACGATGTCGCCGCCGACACCCAGCGCATCAACGCATTACTGGAGCACCACATCCGTCAAGCGCCCGAGCAATATCTCTGGGTTCATCGCCGGTTCAAGACGCGGCCCCCAGGCAATCCGAATCTTTACAACCTCTGACCCCGGGCCTTTCCCCGCCATGCGTTACCGCGCCGATCTCCCCACCGATCCCAGCATTGGCCGTATCCTGATCATCAAGTGGAGCGCCATGGGGGATGTGATTATCGCCACCGCCCTGTTTGAGGACATTGTCCGAGCTTTCCCTGACCGGGAAATCCATCTCGACACCCAGCCCGCTTGGCGCGATCTGCTTTTCGCGCACGATCCCCGATTTCAACGGATTCTGGCTGTGGATTGGCGCGACCACCGCCGCCGACTCCATCAAATGAGAACCTGGCTGCGACAGGTACGAGAGGGCAATTACGATCTGGTGATCGATCTCCAATGCAATGACCGCTCTCGCTTGCTGCTAAGCCTGCTGGGGTTGAGCGGTCGCCGCATCCGTTACCGTCTCGGCAATCGCCGCCAACTGCCCTACAACCTCGCGCCAGAGGAATTGCCCCGACCAGCGCATACCATCGCTCGTGGCCGCGTCGCCCTGGAAGCGGGCGGCATTCCGGCGACGACGTCACGGCCGGTTCTCCATATCCCCGAACGCCATCGCGCGCGCGCCCAAACGTTTATGGAGCACCACGGGCTAGCGCCAGGCGGCTACGCGATCTTTCTGCCCGGCTGCAACGTCCATGGCCATCTGAAACGCTGGGGGCCCGCCCGTTATGCCATGCTGGCCAATCAGTTACATCGAGAGGGATTGGAGCGGATCGTGCTGATCGGCGGGCCGGATGAAATGGACGAATGCCAACGCATTGCCCAGCAATGCGGTCCCTGGCTAGTGAATCTGGCCGGACAGACCGAGATTCTGGATATCCCACCTTTATGCGAGCCGGCCCGCCTCATCGTCGCCAACGACACCGGCACCGCGCACCTGGCCGCCGCCACGCCCGCGCCGATGACGGTGCTGTGCGGCCCCACCGATCCGCGCCGGGTCAAGCCGCTGGGCGACAACGTAACCGCGCTGCAAGCCGAGTTGCCCTGCGTCAACTGCTATCGCAAGACCTGTTCGCACCACAGTTGCATGGCGATGCTGACGCCCGCGCGGGTGCTACGACATCTGCGCGAAACGACACAAGGGAAAGCGTGATCCGGTGCCGCGGGCTGGACGCGCATCAGGTTTTACCGGTCGATCCAGGTCGCTGCCCGTCTGGCGGGGCTGGAGCGTCCGCCGGCAACAATCGGGTTCCGTGCCTGGCCAATTGATGATATTCGTACAGCTTGGCGTACTTGAGGAAGACATAGAACGCCGCGACCACCGAGTTGATAAAGCCAGCCCAGCCATTCAGAAAGTTGCGCTTGAACAGATAGCTGCGGATGAAGAACAGCGGCGGGTAGAACAGCATGATCAGCGGGATACCCCAGCGCTGTCTTTTGATCTTGTCCGCCACCAAACCGGTCGAGTAGGCGTTGATCTTCTCGACCTTGGTGTGAATGTCGGTCTCGCCATAGTGATACAGCGGCGCCTCAAGCCGGGCGACGCGGCCCTGAATCTTGGGCGCGGCGTGAATCGGCATGTCGTCGATGCCGCCTCGGCGCTTGTCGAACAGGCGCAAATAACGATTCATCCGGGTCGCCGGGTGGTACATGCGCCAGAACAACTGTTCCTGACGCGGGATCTCATAGCCCTCGGCCGCCGGCCCGGCTTGCAGCAACTGGCGAATCTCCGCCTGGAGCGCGGGCGACAGCGCCTCGTCGGCATCCAGCAACAGCACCCAGTCGTTGGCGGTCGCCGCCAGCGCCATTTGTTTTTGCGGACCGTAGCCCATGAACTTATGCTGAGCGATGCGCGCGCCGTAGCACCGACCGATGGCCAGGGTATCGTCGGTGCTGAAGGAATCCAGCATGACGATCTCGTCGGCCCATTTGACGCTTTCCAGGCAGGCCGCCAAGGTACGGCCATTGTTGTATGTGGTGATAAATACCGAAAGCCGGGTTTGTGCAGTCATGAACTGTGTGTTTCCGAAAGCGCTTTTTTATTTGGAGACCGTGCCTGCTTCTTCACCAACGACACGTCCCATTTTGCCTGACCTTGAACCGGTTATCATGAACCCATGATCACGTCGGCCCACATCGTCGCTGGCCAGGCGCTCGGCGGGGCCGAGTTGTTTCATGTTCGCTTGGTCAATGCCTTGCTGGAGCAAGGCCAGCCAGTGTTGGCCATCAACAGCCCAGGTGGCGGGGTGGCGGCCAAGTTGCGGGCCGAGGTCAGGCAATTCCACGTGCCGATGCGGGCCATCTGGGATTTACCGTCGCGCTGGCGGATCGGGAAGATTCTACGCGATCATCGACCCGACATCGTCCAGACCTACATGGGTCGGGCCACACGGTTGACTCATCTGGGCCTGGGCCAACGCCCGATCCATGTCGCTCGCTTGGGCGGTTATTACGACCTGAAGGGCTATCGCCACGCTCATGCCTGGGTCGGCAACACCCAGGGTATCTGCGATTATCTGGTCCGCAACGGCTTGCCAGCGGCGCGCATCGCCCACATCGGCAACTTTGTCGACATTCCCGCCGCCAGCTCGCCGGAGCAACTGGCAGACTGGCGGCGGCGACTGGTGATTCCCGAGGATGCGTTGGTTCTGGCGGCGGTCGGTCGATTGCACCCGGTCAAGGGGTTTGAGGATCTCCTGACTGCCCTGGCCATGCTCGAAACGGCTTTTCACCACCGACCGCTGATTTTGGTCATCGTCGGCGACGGTCCCCTGAACGTCAAGCTTCGCAAGCATGCGGAGCAACTGGGCATCGGCAGCCAAATCCGCTGGGTCGGCTGGCAACTCGATCCCCATCCCTACTACGAACTGGCCGATCTCTTTATCTGCCCGTCGCGCCACGAAACGCTGGGCAACGTGATCCTGGAAGCCTGGGGACATGGCCGCGCGGTGTTGTCCACCCAGACCGCAGGAGCCTTGGAGCTCGTCGCCCACGGTGAAGATGCCTGGCTGGTTCCCCATCGACAACCGCGTGCGCTGGCCAATGGCGTTCGGCTGCTTCTGGAAGACGAGCCGCTGCGAACGCGACTGGCGTTCCAAGGCCGCAAGAAAGTGGAAACCCATTACAGCCAGCGGCATATCGTCAGCGCCTATCTGGATTTTTATCAGCGGCTGCTGGTGGCGACATAGCGAAATAGCTCAATCCTCCCAGGCAGGCAAAGCCATAGCAGGCGAAATATCGGGATGTGTAGCCAAAGCTCAGCAACCCGGCGGTGATAATGGCCAGCGCCGCCGCCAGCAGCACGCCGGCGCGCTGGCGGTCCTCGGCGGACAGCCGCCGCCAGGCCCGCCCTAACCGCGCGAACACGGCGCCGATCAGGATCACCAACAGACCAAGTCCCAGCAGGCCGGTCTCGTACCAGGCATCCAGCAGGAAATTATGGAGATGCTTGACCTGTATTCGGTCGCCACCCATCTCGAAACTCAACACCTCGCGGGCATGAAACCCATTGCCGATTCCCACGCCCAGCCAAGTTCGATCGGGGGGATGTTGCAACGCCTGCCGCCACAGGATGGTGCGCCCGCTAGTGAAGGCATCCAGCGGGCGGTTCGGGTCCAATTCGCTTTTTTGGAAAGGAACGGTGTTGGCGAGGATGCCGACCACCAGCGCCAGCGCCGCCAGCAGCGCGCTCCAGCGCAGTCGCCAGCCCAAAACCAGCCAACAAAACACCGTCAAACCGACGGTCAGGCCCAGCAGCGCCGCCCTACCCTCGGACAGCGCCACATAACCCAGGGCGACGGCGACGATGCCGACCATGGCCCCATGGCGCCAGCGCCCAGCGCCTTGTCGCCAGACCCAGATCAGCATGAACGGCAAGAGAAAGGGCAGATTGTCCTCCCGCAATTGGCTGCCGGGATCGAACGGCTGACCGGACCAGCCGAGGACATGATAGGGCAATAGCAAAACCAACCCTATCAAGGTGATCCCGCCAAACAACGCCATGGCGTTCAGCAGACGGTCCGGATGAGTCGGGGATTCTCGCAACGCCACCTGCATCAGCGGCAAGCTCAAGCTGTACATGAAAAAAGTTGCCCAGCTTTTGAGCGCATCCACTGGATCAATCGCGCCGGGAATTCCCAGCAGGAATACGCCCAGCAGAGTCAAGTACAACAAAGCGGTGGTGCGATCCAGCCGGGCGCGGCGGCTCCAAAGGCTGAACAGTCCCCACACGGCATACAACCCGGCGACGCCGTTGAACAACGCGCGTCCACCCAGTTGGGTCAGCGGCAACGCCGCCAGCAACAGCCAGCCGTTCCGAAAGAAGGCGTTCTGGAGATCGTCAGGGAGCGTGGTGAGTTTCATCGGGCCAACTCAGCCAGGCGAGCGTTTCGAGAACACGGGGAACCGTGATCGCCGTCATGCCCCGTTCGCCGGGCGGCGGCGCGATCGCGTGAATGAAATGGGAATGGGTCAATGGCGTCGAGCCACCGAACAGGCCCACGGCCGGCACTTGCAACGCGGCCGCCATGTTGAGCACGCCCGTATCGTTGCCAATATAGACGCGACATCGGCCCAGCAGGGCCGCCGTCTGTTCCAACGGTAGGGCCACCGCATCCGCCGCCGTGGCGCCATCGGCCCGGACGCGCGCCAATATCTCGTCGGCCAACCCCCGTTCCGCCGGTCCGCCAACGATAAAAATCGAGCCGATTCGCCGTCGATGCAACGCCAACGTCAATTCCGCGAATCGCGCCGCGCCCCATTGTTTCCAGGGTTCACTGCTGCCGATACCCAGCGCGATCCAGGGCGCGGGCCACGGGGCGAACCGGTCAACGACCGCCCGTTCCGCGCTGGGGTCCACCGCCAGGCGTGGCCCCGATTCAGCGCGGGAAAGACCCAGACCATCGAGCAAGGCATCAGCCCGGGCGATAGGGTGAGCATGGCGCAGGCCGGGAGCCAACCGCGCCGGGGTGTTCAGCAAGAGCGATTGCAGGCCAAACCCATAACCGATCCGCTCGGAGATACCAGCCAACCGCGCCGCCAGGACGTAGCGGGCGCTGCCATGCAGAAACCACGCGCGCTGATAGTCTTGCCGTCGCAATAACGCCGCCAAGCGCAGCAAACCGCGTGGCCCGGCGTGACGGCCCACTTCCCGTTCCAGCCAAAGGATTTGTCCGACACGGGGATCGGCGCGCAACAACCGATCCGCCTGGGAACGCGGCTTGGTCAAAAGGTCCACCCGCCCCTCCATGGTGGTCGCGGCGATGGCGTGAATATGCGGCAGATGCCAGACCATGTCGCCGATGCCAGGCAGCGGTTGCACGATCAGCGTTCGCCCGGAAAGCGCGAGTTTCATGCGCGGTCCCTGGGCGCTTGATGCAAGGACTCATACAGCGCCAGCGTTTCATCCAGCATCCGCCGCAAGGGGAAAATCGGCTCCGACGGCACCAGCGGCGCGGTGGTCAGCAGTTCGTTCACCCGCGCCGTCAGGGCATCCCGATCACCGAACGGCGTCAGCCCGGCGGGATAGAGTCGCGCCAGAATCTCACCGGCGCCGCCATGATCATAGCCCACGACCGGCGTACCGAGGCTCAGCGCCTCCAGCACCGTGCGCCCGAAGGATTCGGGCTGAGCCGACAACGACAGCACTAGGGTCGAGGTCGCGTAAATATCACGCATGTCGGCGCGGTGGCCGGTGAACAGAATCGCATCCTCCAGACCGAGCGACCGCACCTTTTGCCGGAGTTGGCCAGCATAACGTTGTCGGCGCGGTTCGACACCGCCGACGATCAGGCCGCGCGCCGGCCAACCGCGCGCCCGCAACCGGGCGATCAGCTCAATGAAATCCTCATGGCCCTTGAGCCGGCTCAAACGGCCCGGCAGGGTCAGTATCGGCGCGTCTTGCAGTTGGGGATATTGCTGTCGCCAATCGGCTCGCCACGCGGCGGAAGGTCGATAGCCCCAAGGGAAAGCCGCCGGGTCGACGCCGCGATGAATGAACTGAATCCGTTCCGCAGGCAACATGGGATAATGGCGTCGCAGATAGTCGCGCACGGTTTCCGACACCGCGATCACCCGTTCGCCGCGCGCCATGATGGCGCTGTAAGGGGAAACCGAATACAAGCCGTGAACGGTGGTGACGAAGCGCGGTCGGGTCGCTGGGTCCATCCCCCGCCAGGCCAGCCAGCCGATCCAGGCCGGCAATCGGGAGCGGGCGTGCAGGATATCGATGCGCTGTTCGGCCAGCCAGCGCCGCAGCGGCCAGACCCAGCGCAGGGTCAGCGGCGATTTGGCGCCGAGTGGCCAGGGGCAATGTTCGCTGCCCTCATTGACCAAGTCCGGAACCAGGCGCCCACCGGCGGAGATCACCACCGAGCGATGACCACGCCGGACCAGTTCCCGCGCGACTTCGAGCGTTCCCCGTTCCACGCCGCCGCCGTTCAGGGCCGGCAGCAATTGCGCCACACTCAGCCGAGCCACCGCTCGACGATCCAGCGGGCGCAACGTTCCGCTTCGTTGCAAACGCCGGCTGGGCGGTGCAAGTGCCGGCGTTGTTGCCAGTCGGCGAATGAAGTTATCCAACCGTCGGCAGCCAAGCGGTCAAGCCCTCGACTGATTCGGCTGGAATGTTTTCGCGGTATGTCCAACACGCCAACCGCCGCGCCAGCGGTCAGCGCCTCGTAAACCATGGATACGCTGTCGGCGGTCACCCACACCCGTCCAGCCCGTGCCAGTTGCGCCGGCAACCAATCCGGGCCGGTGGCCGCGACCGGAACCACCGTCAGCCGCGCGTCAGCCATGCCGGATAAACCTTCTAGAAAACCGGGAGGCGTGCGGCGGGACGTGGTCAGGGTCCATCGCATCGCGGGATCGGCGGTGACAATCGCCGCGATCCGTGGGCGCAACGCCGTGTCATCCCAGCCAAAATGCGCGGATGGCCCGCCGATCAGCAGCAATCCTTGTCGGGGGTCCAGCGCAGCGGCCGGTTGAACACGGCTCAACGCCCCGCGGGTGACAAGCACATTGGGGCGGGTAGGCGGCGCATCGTGTTCCGGGATCAGGCAAAGATCGAACAGGCGCAAGGGCAGGCTGGGGGGCATCAGCACCACGGTCTTGCCACCCCGGATTCGACGCGCCGCCAACAGCGACCAATGGGTACGATGACCGGCGCCCAGCAATAAATCCGGCGCTGGCAGATCGTTCCAGAAGGACAAGCGACCGAGTAACAAGCCCCTCGACGCGATCAAGAGCGGCAGCGGATCCAGCGTGTGGGTTTCGACCGACCGCAAGCGGGCCAGGGCTTCGGCCAACCCCTGGGTCTGGTTGTCATGCCCAGCCTTGCCATCGCTGAACCGCCAAACGACGAACGGCATCCGCGGTCAGTTTGCTTGCGCCCGGAGAACCACTCAATTCACCAACACGAAATCCGCCCCGCAATAAGGGCATTTGGCCTTGCCGGTGGCCTCGATGGGCAAATAGACCTTGGGATGGGAATTCCACACCGCCATGTCCGGCATCGGGCAGGACACCGGCAACTCGGCGCGGCTGACTTCGTAGGTTTTCTGGGCGTTGGGCACAGCCTTGGCGGAAACAGCGGCGGCGGCAACCATGAAACGATTCTCCTGTTTATCGTGGTGATCGGGAGCTGTCGACAACCTCAAACCAGCGTCAGCCATTCGGAATAGGCGTCGCGGCGGCCATGCACCTGATCGAAATACAGCGCTTGCAGGCGTTGCGTGATCGGACCGCGCCGACCCGCACCGATGGCGCGACCATCCACTTCGCGAATCGGGGTCACCTCGGCGGCGGTGCCGGTGAAGAACGCCTCGTCGGCGATGTAGACTTCGTCGCGGGTGATACGCTTTTCCTTGAGCGGAATCCCCAGATCGGCGGCAAAGCGCAGGATGGTGTCCCGGGTGATGCCTTCCAGGGCTGAGGTCAGGTCCGGCGTATAAATCACGCCATCGCGGACGATGAAGATGTTTTCGCCGCTGCCCTCGGAGACATAACCCTCGGTGTCCAGCAACATGGCCTCGTCGTAACCGTCGCGCAGGGCGTCGGCCAGCGCCAGCATGGAGTTCATGTAATTGCCGTTGGCCTTGGCCTTGCACATCGTGACGTTGACGTGGTGACGGCTGAACGAGGAGGTGCGGATGCGGATGCCACGCTCCAGATTTTCCGCGCCCAGGTAGGCGCCCCATTCCCAGGCGGCGACGATGACGTGAACCTTCAGATTATCGGCGCGCAGGCCCATGCCTTCGGAGCCGTAGAAGGCCATCGGGCGGATGTAGGCGCTGGCCAGGTTGTTGGCGCCGACCACCCGCCGACAGGCCGCGTTGATCTCCTCCTTGCCGTAAGGGATCGGCATGCCGACGATGTGAGCCGAGCGAAACAGCCGGTCGGTGTGGGCCTGAAGCCGAAAAATCGCGGTGCCCCGGTCGGTGGCGTAGGCGCGAACGCCCTCGAAAACCCCCATGCCATAATGCAGGGTGTGGGTCAGCACATGGGTGTTGGCTTCACGCCAAGGGGTCAGTTCACCGTCGTACCAGATCAGACCGTCACGGTCGGCCATCGACATGATCGGAATCTCCTCGCTATGTGTTTCAATCCTTCATTCCACGGGACAGGCCATCAAGCGCCTTCCATCAATCGTCGCCAGACCCGGATGACGTCTTCGCGCTCGTCCCGCACCTCATCCACCGGAACCCGGGCCGGCTGCTCTTGCAGCTTGAGCCGATGGATGCGCCGACGCAGCGCCCGGTAGGCGTTGCGCAACCGGGCGGCGTCGGCGACAGGCAGGACGTCGCACCGCTCCAACCCATCGAGCTGACGGATGTTGTCGGGATAAATCAGCAAATCCGGGTGGCGGCTGGCGTTTGCCAGAATCTCATATTGCACCATAAATTCAATATCGGCGATACCACCCCGGCCCTGCTTGAGATCGAAGCTCTCGGCGGTGCTGGCGTCCAACTCGGCGCGCATCCGCTCGCGCATGTCGCGAACCTCCTGGCGCAACGCAGCGGGATCGCGCGCGCCCCCCAGCGCGCCCCGGCGGATCGCCTGGAACCGTTCGGCCAGCGCCGCCGGCCCCGCCACGACCCGCGCGCGGGCCAGGGCTTGATGCTCCCAGGTCCAGGCGTGATGGCGCTGGTATTCGGCGAACGCCTCGCAGGAACTGACCAGCAGGCCGGCGCGGCCGCTGGGCCGCAACCGAGTGTCCACCTCGTACAAATCGCCCGCGCCGGTGCGGGTGGTCAGCCAATGAATGATGCGCTGCACCAACTTGGCGAAGAAGCTGGAATTGTCGATCGAGCGTGGTCCGTCGGTAAATTGCCGATCGCCGGCGCTGTCGTGCAGGAAAACCAGGTCCAGGTCGGAGCCGTAATTGAGTTCGATGCCGCCCAGCTTACCGTAAGCGACGATGGCGAAACCGGCATCCCGCTCCACGCCGTCCACCACGCAGCGGGGTTGACCGAACCTTGGCCGCAGGTCGGCCCAGGCCAGATCCAGCACCGCGCGCAGCAGGGTTTCGGCGATTTCGGTCAAGTGGTCGCTGACGATCATCAACGGCATGGCGCCGCTGACATCGGCGGCGGCCACCCGCAGCACCTGCGTCTGCTTGAAATAGCGCAGTGCGTTCAACCGTTCCTCGGGATCGTCGGCTGGCGCCCGCGCCAGTTGCAGATCCAATTCCGCCGCCAGTTGCCGACGATCCAGCGGGGCGTACAGCACGGCGGGATTGAGCAAATCGTCCAGCAACAAGGGGTAACGGGCCAAGTGCGCGCCGATCCAGCCGCTGGCGGCGCACAGCTTGACCAGGTGCGCCAAGGTATGCGGATGATCCATCAGCAGCGCCAGATACACCGACCGGCGGGCGACGGCTTCGAGCAGGCTCAGTACCCGCTCCAGGGTCGCGGTCGGCTCCGGCGTGGCGGCGACCGCCCGCAACACCGGCGGCATCAGCGCGTCCAGCCGCGCGCGCGCGCGCGGACTCATCGTCCGATAACTAAAACTATCCTTCAATGCCCGCAACCGATTCCAGGCTGGCGTCGGCGGCTTGAAACCATGGTCGGCCAACAATTGCAACGCGGCCCCTTCGTCCACCTCGTTTCGCCACAGTTCCGCCAGCGCGGTTTCGCCCCCATCGCTTTCGGGGGTCGTCATCGGTCCGCCGAACACCTGGGCGAACTGCTGGCTCACGGCCTCGACATGACGAGCCAGATCCAGGGTGAACGCGCCCCAACTGGACTGGCTCATGGCAAAGGCCAGTCGCAATTGCGCCCGTTCATCGTCCGGTAAATCGTGGGTCTGCTGATCGGCCCAGGCTTGCAGGCGATTTTCGACCCGGCGCAGGAAGTCGTAGGCCCGCTTGAGGCTGGCGACCGCCGGTTCCGGCAGGCGGCCGCTGGCGGCCAGATGATCCAGTACCCGCAGGATGCCGCGCGCGCGCAGCGCCGAATCGCGCCCGCCGTAGATGAGCTGGAACGCCTGGCCGATGAATTCGATCTCGCGGATGCCGCCCGGCCCCAGCTTGATGTTGCGCCGCATCCCCTTGCGCTCCATCTCCTGGGTAATCAGGGCCTTCATCTCGCGCAGGGACTCGAACGCGCCGTAATCCAGATAGCGGCGATAAACGAAGGGTCGCAGTTCCTCCAGCAGTCGCTCCCCGGCCTCCCGGTCGCCGGCGATGACTCGGGCCTTGATCATGGCGTAGCGTTCCCAGTCCCGGCCATGATTCTGGTAGTAGTCCTCGAACGCGGCGAACGAGATCGCCAGCGGCCCGGAATCGCCGAACGGCCGCAGCCGCATGTCCACCCGGAACACGAAGCCCTCGGCGGTCGGTTCGGCCAGGGTCTTGATCAGCCGTTGGCCCAGCCGGCGGAAGAATTCCTCGTTGCCGATGGCCTTCGCGCCGTCGGTCTGGCCTTGGTGGGGATAGGTGAAGATCAGATCGATGTCGGAGGAAAAGTTAAGTTCACGCCCACCGAGCTTGCCCATACCCAGCACCACCAGCCGTTGCGGTTGGCCTTCGGCGTCACGCGGCTCGCCAAAACGGCGGCTCTGCCAGCCGTGCAATCGTGCCAGCACCGCATCGACCAAATGCTCGGCCAGATCGGTCAAATCGCCTAGCGTTTCCTCCAGCCCGGCCAGACCGGCCAAATCGCGCCAAGCGACGCGGACCATTTCGCGGCACCGGAATCGGCGCAGCGCCACGCCGAGCCGGTCTTCATCCATGGCCTGCGCCAGCGCCCGCTCCAGCCGGAACACGTAATCGCCCGGTGCGTAGCGGGTCGCCAGATCGCCACTGTCCAGCAAATCCGCCAACAGTGCCGGTTGGCGGACGCAGGCGCGGGCAACGAACTCGCTGCCCGACCAGACCGTCACCAGTTGCTCCAGCACCACGCCCTTGGGCAGAGGGACGCCCGTCCCTCGCGCGGCGGTTCCAAAGGCTTCCCAGTGCTGAGCCACCTCGCGGCGCAGCGGCTCGGGCAATCGGTCCAGACACCGCGCGAATTCGGTCACGACCTTCCGCCCCGACCGCGCCGGCGCTTACCTTCGCGTCGGTGCCTCGGCGCCATCGTCCGGCTCCAGCGGTACCTCATCTTCGGGCGCGCCGTCC
>CALGOO010000246.1 GCA_937960715.1 uncultured Candidatus Competibacteraceae bacterium | reverse complement strand
GGAGCCTAAAACTATTAGTGAAGTAGAAAATTTATCTAATTCTAAACGACCACTGGTAGTAAAAATCCTATATGGCCACTGGCGACGCCGGCTTAATTTATTTAACGCTATCGCTCTAGGTGAAGTTGAGTTCAAACCTCCTTTCAAAGTCGCCATCATTCGCGATCCGAGAGATACCGTTATTAGTAAGATGATGTATCGCCATTATAATTTTATAATGAATGGAGCAAAGCGAGACCAGGTTGATCGCTGGATCGACTGTGTCCGCCGTAAGGAAAGCGCGCCGGAAAGTTTATCCATAGCTCGTATGTTTCAAGAAATGTCCATGATTTTTAATGTGGAAAAAGAGCTAAAAGACGCTGTTGAAGATGAAGTAAGATACTTGGATTGGGTATTCAGTCACGGAGAAAATTTTTTTGTGCTACGGTATGAGGACTTCGTGGCTGAAAATATCAGTGGCCTGGAAAATTATCTTGGTGTCGAGTTATCAAGTTCGCGAGATATTGGTCCATATGGGCGGGTCCGGAGGACTAAGAAATCAGGGAATTGGAAAACGGCCATGTTGCCGGATGATATTCATCTTATTAGAAAATATTTTGGGCCCATGCTTGAGAGACATGGTTATGATGATTGGTGCCTGTCTGAAAAGAGCCACTTTGATCCAGCCCATGGAACTCAGTATATCCAGCGTATAGCACAGGAGGCATATTCTGCTGTTTATAATAACCATGGGATCGGCCGCAATGAGCTATGTCCTTGCGGTAGTCGGAAGCGGTTCAAGCATTGCTGTGGAGAATTAACCTCTTGAAAAATTGGGATGGCCTGATTCTAGCCGCCTTGAAGATCATCCACGCTTAACCATCGATTCAAGCATCCATTATGAATTTGCATCAGCGAAATTTCGATCTTGAAAATCAAAATTCATTAAGTCAAATTGCTCGCTGGATACGACCCGCGAGTAGTGTTCTGGATATAGGCTGTGGTCCAGGGATTCTGGGGCGTTACCTCACCGAATCTTTGAATTGCCGGGTAGACGGTGTCGAACAAAACTCCGCCGCCGCGCAATTGGCCACTCCTTGGTACCGTCGCTTGATAATGGCCGACCTGGAGCAAGCTGCCTTAACCGATCTGTTTCTGGGCGAGCAATACGATTATATTGTTTGCGCCGATGTTCTGGAGCATTTGCGTAACCCTGGGCACATCGTTACCGAGGCGATGAGGTTATTAGCCGCCGATGGTCGGTTTTTGCTTTCTATTCCCAATGTTGCTTATGCTGGCCTGATAGCGGAGCTACTGGCTGGGGAATTTCGCTATCGCCCTCTAGGACTTTTGGATGAGACTCACTTGCGGTTTTTTACCCGAAAATCCCTGGATCGTTGGCTATCCAATTATGGGTTAAGTATTTGTCGACAGGAAAGTTTGACTCTAGATATTGCTTTCTCCGAGTTTGATCGTAGTCTGGATGGCCTCTCGCCAATTCTTAAAGATGCTCTGCTGGCGCGGCCCGATGCTTTAACCTACCAATTTATTGTCGAAGCGGAAGTTGCTTCAAATATCGCTACTTCAGTTCTGAATCAATCAGGTCAATTATCCCTTTCGGTTGTCTTCAGCACTCGGAGGATTGACTTTCATTTTATCGATCATATCAGGAATACTGTCGGCGTTCCTGATGCCGAAATCATTCCCTACGTCAACCAGGGCGAGTTTTCACTTACCGAGTTGTACAATAGAGGATTGAAGGAATCAAAAAATGACATTGTCGTCATCGTTCATGATGATATCGTGTTCAATCACGATCATTGGGGGCAAGCTCTACTCAAGCAATTTCAGGATACTGACTATGGTATATTAGGCGTTGCTGGTACAACCGATTTGATAAAGGATAGCGACGGGGTTGTTCAACCATGGTGGGCAATGGCAAATAGAATGGTGGGGAGGCTCAAACATGGAATCGATGGGAAGGTGATCGATAGCTTTTATTCGAACCGCTACGATCATCCTGTCCAGGTTATTTGTTTGGATGGAGTATTCATTGCTGTGCATAAAGGCAGGATCCAAGAACAATTCGATGAAAAATTTAAGGGATTTCATTATTACGATATTTCCTTTACTTTTGCGAATCACTTGGCTGGCGTTAAGGTAGGAGTAACTTTTTCAGTTGATTTGACTCATAAATCTGGTGGCAGTCAGAGCAAGGAATGGTGGGAAAACCTATTGCTTTTCTCAGAGAAATATGAAGACTTGTTGCCTCATGGAATAAATCCAACGACAATTGAGTATGATTCATCGGCAATAAATAAATTCAGCTCTGGAAATGCTCTTGTTTCGGTCATTATTCCTACAAGGAATAAAATAGAGCTCGTGCTCGATAGCATTCGGTCGATCGTCAAGTATACCCATGTCGCCCAATATGAAATCTTGATCGCTGATACTGGATCGACGGATGAAAACAAGAAAATATTGGCGGATGGGATAAAACGAATTGATAGGACAACGAATCTGATTGGGATAAGAGTCGTCGAATATGACTATTATAGTTTTGCGAGGATCAACAACGATATGGTAAAAAATCATCTTATGAGAAAAAGCAATTATATTCTTTTTTGCAACAATGATATCAAGCTTTTGAATGATGCCATTGATCGTTGCTTGCGCTTGTTCAGGGAAAAGAAGGGTGTTGGAACCGTAGGCATTCGATTGCATTATGGTGACAACTCAATTCAACACAATGGCATGGAGGTACAATTTGGTCTTGACAGGATGGTTTTGTTAACCCATCGAAATATAAATAGCTATTATCAGTACGATCGGGATATTGTGGAAGTTGTTGGAAATACCGCGGCTTTCTTGATGATAGAGCGATCGGTGTTTGAAAAATACTACTTTAACGAAAGCTACAAGGAGTGTTTTGAGGATGTCGAACTGAATTTTCAAATGCTGAAGGCTGGCAGGAAGAACTATAATATAGGTCATGCGGTTGCTTATCATTATGAAAGCCAAACGAGGAAGGAAGACTCCGATTTTTATAATAAAATAATGGAAGATTATCAAAATACCCTGCTTCCTTTCTTCAGAAAGCACTGCGTCCCGCTATTCTTCACCCAGTTGTTCGAAGGCGCTTTGCGCGCCTCGCGGGAGGGCTGGTACCAAACGGCGTTGGAGATGGGTGAGTTGCTGTTGGAGCACGCGCCCCGGCATCCCGATATTCACCACTTGGTCGGCATCATTCATGGTCGGGAGGGTGACCAAGCCGCGGCGGTGAAGCATATCCGCCAAGCTATCGCCTTGAATGGCCAGAACCCGTCCTATCACTACAATCTGGCCGAAGCCCTGCGGCGCCAAGAGGATTGGAAGCAAGCCGAACAAAGTTATCGGCAGGCTTTGCGACTGGCGCCGGGCATGGTCGATGCCCATGTCAATCTCGCCAACCTGCTCAGGGAACAGGGTCGCCACGACGAAGCCTTGGCCTGTTATCGACAGGCGTTGCGACTCAATCCCAATCAAGCGTTGGTGTACTGCTGCATGGGTGACATCCTGCGCCAGCAGGGGGGTTACGATGCGGCCATGGAATGTTTTCAGCGCGCCATCCAGCTCCAGCCTGATTTGGCCCATGCTCACCACCATTTGGGTATGGTGTTGAGCCATATGGAAAACCGTCTCGACGAAGCCGCCCAGTGCTATCGGCAGGCGCTGGGTTATCAACCAGACTCGGTCGAGGCTCGGATCAATCTGGGCAAGATGCTGGAACAACAGGGTTTGATCGAGGAGGCCCAGGAGTGCTACCAGCAAGTGCCGGCCAGGGACGTGGACCATGCGTTGTTCCTGCTGCGCGTCGAAAGCCTCTGTCCGCCGGTGCCAGCCAGCCATGCCGCTATCGACGGCTACCGCACCGCCTTGCGGGCAAGGTTGGAGCAATGGCGCGAACCACCCGATTTGCGGCTGGATCCGGGATCATTGCACGTTAGCGGTCTGGAACCACCATTGGCGCTGATTTACCAGGGCCACGACGACCGGCCGCTCAAGGAGGCTTGGGCCGCTCTATTTCAACATCTCCTGTCGAAAGTCGAACCATCGCCGCTGGCCGGTCATAAGCCGCATGTGGGCTTCGTGGTCACGCATGGCCATGAAGGGGCATTTCTGAGAGGGATGGGCGGACTGTTGAATCAATTGTCGGATGAACGGTTCGATCTGACGGTGGCTTGTAGCCAGCAGGGTCGCGAAGCCTTGCTCCGGGCCAGTATTCGCAATCCCGCCGTTCGCTATCTACCGCTGCCCGATCGCTTCGATCACAGTGTGGAACGGCTGCGGCAGGCGCGGTTCACGGTCTTGTATCACTGGGAAGTCGGTACGGACAGCATCAATTATTTTTTGCCGTTCTTTCGGCTGGCTCCGGTCCAATGCACCGGCTGGGGCTGGCCGGTGACCAGCGGCATCCCGGAGATGGATTACTATCTTTCGGCCCAGCACCTGGAAACGGCTGATGGCGATGCCCACTACAGCGAGCGATTGGTGCGGTTTCAACGTCTGCCGGTCTACTTCCATCGCCCCAAACCGCCAGAGGCGCCAGTGGAGCGGGATCGCTTCGGCTTGGCTGCTGGCCAGCGCCTCTACTTATGCATGCAGAACCTGCGCAAGATCCATCCCGATTTTGATGAATTGCTGGGGCGGTTGCTGCGCCGCGATCCCGACGGAGTAGTGGCTTTGGTCCAGGATATCCAGCCGGCGGTGACAGCGGCCCTGCGCCAACGCTTGCGGACCCATCTGCCCGATGTGGTCGAGCGGGTTAGGTTTTTGCCATGGCTGACGCCCGAGGACTATCTCAGTCTGCTAGCCGCGGCGGATGTGGCGCTGGATACCTTACATTTCGGCAGTGGCATCACTGCTTACGATGCGCTGGCGGTCGGTCTGCCGATCGTGACGTTGCCAGGGGCGTTCAGTCGGGGGCGCCATGTTCATGCCGCCTATCGGCAGATGGGGTTGGACGAGGGGATTGCCACCGATCCGACGGATTACATCGAGCGAGCGGTGCGGTTCGCCAGCGAGCCGGACTACCGGGCGGCGTTTAGCGCGCGGTTGCGTGAGGCGAGCACGGAATTGTTCGAGGATCGATGGGTGGTGCGGGAGTTTGAGGACTTTCTGGAAGCTGCCGTGGCAGGTTGGTGAATTCGGGAATTTAGGGGCGTTTTTGTACGGCTTCAAGTTGGATGTGAACATGATCGGGAGATAAATCCGCCTGATAGCGTTCGTGGATCTGGACATAGGCGGCTTCCAGGTGTTTGGTAAAGAGTTCAGTGTCAAACAGTGGCGTCGTGAGCCGGTTTGTTTCAAGCTTGCGCCTGATTTCCGCCAGCTTGCTTGGATGCGTTGCGAGTTCGATGGCCAACCGCTCGTAGTCTTCCAGGGTATGCGTGATCAGTTCGGGTAGGTGAATGGCGTTGAGCAGGCTGGCGGCAACCCGACTGGCGAAGGATTCGCCCATGCAGGTTAGAACCGGCAAACCGGCCCACAAGGCATCGCTGGCTGTGGTGTGAGCGTTGTAGGGTAGCGTATCAATAAACAAATCCGCTTGTCTGTATCTCGCCAAGTGCTCTGATAATGACTCCATTCGCTCGGCGAAAATCAGTCGCGCGGCGCTGATTCCACGCCGTTCGGCTTCCTGTCTGAGATTTTTCGAGGAGATTCTATTATCTTCTCGCAACCAAAGTACGCTGCCGTTCACGGCTTTCAGTAGCCGCATCCAGACATCAAAAATTACCGGGGTGATTTTATAGCTGTTGTTGAAACAGCAAAACACAAATCCAATTTCCGGTAAGCCTAAATCTGGGCGAATGAATTGGATATCCGATATTGGACGGCGTCTATCGTTCACCATGTAGCTGTCAGGTAAATAGATAACCTTTTCACTGTAGTGCCTTTGCAGTCCAGGCGGAATCAGTGTAGGGTCCGCGATAATATAATCGATATATTCCGCTCCCATCGTCCCTGGAAAACCTAAATAGTTGACTTGAATCGGCGCCGCCCGGTGGGCAAGAATACCAAGGCGACTATCTTTGGTATGGCCACCTAGATCAACCGCGATATCAATTTGTAAGTCCCTCGATAATTGAGCCACTTCCCGATCACTTTTATCCTGAACATCCAGGAATTGGTCGAATGCCAGCACCAACCTTTTTCTTATTTCACTATCAGCGTGATAGCCAAATGAAAAGGCTATGATCTCGAACCTGGACCTGTCGTGCGTCTCGTATAAGCCGACTGTCAGATAGGAAACAGGGTGCTCGCCAAAATCAGCGGAAAAATAACCAATACGAATTTTCCGCTCCAAAAGGCGTTTGGATATCGAGCCAAGCGAATAATTGGCGGGATACTTATGCTGCGCAAAAAGTTCTGCGGATTGTCTTTGTAATCCAAGGGAATCTTTGATGCTGAGCAAATGAAACGGAAGCGTTACTGTTTTATTGCACAGGATTTTGTCTTCAAATTCAATAAATTGAGCCTTTACCCCGTTCCAGTCGCAAATCTGCATCTTTGTGGATAATAATAGGCCATATAAATATTCATGGTCTGGATTTAGTTGGAGTGCTTTATTATAGCTTTGTAGCGCGGCATCAAATTGCTTGAGCTCTTGAAGCACAATACCACGGTTGATATAGGCCTCCACGTAGTTAGGCATGACGGTAATGGCCCGCTCATAATTGGCTAGAGCGGTATCAAATTGCCTGAGTTCCTGAAGCACGGCGCCAAGATTGTTGTAAGCTCCCGCGTAGTCAGGCTTGATAGCAATAGCGCGTTCATGACTAGCCACGGCGGCATCCAGTTGCTTAAGCTGTTGAAGTACAACGCCGCGATTGCTGTAAGCCTCCGCGTAGTCAGGCTTGATAGCGACAGCGCGTTCATAACTGGCCAAGGCGGCATCCATCTGTTTGAGTTCTTTTTGCACAGCGCCAAGATTGCTATAGGCAGGGGCATAAACTGGATTGATTTGAATGGCTTTATTAATCAATTCACTTGCGGCTTGATAGTTTTTTTTCTGATAGGCGATAACTCCACTTAGATGTATTGCATCGAAATGCCTGGGTTGGATATTGAGTACTTTTTTGTAGAATACCTGAGCTTGATCGAGTTGACCTTGTTGATGAAAAGCCACCCCTCGCGCAAAGAGATCCTCAAGTTGCGCCAATTTTTGGTTAGTGACGGTACAACTGGGAGTGGTTTTTTTGGTTTTGGCCATGGTCACAACGCCTTTATCAATTTAGCTCAACAACTGAAGATTATTAGGGTTGGATATGAACATGATCGGGAGATAAATCCGCCTGATAGCGTTCGTGGATCTGGACATAGGCGGCTTCCAGGTGTTTGGTAAAGAGTTCAGTGTCAAACAGTGGCGTCGTGAGCCGGTTTGTTTCAAGCTTGCGCCTGATTTCCGCCAGCTTGCTTGGATGCGTTGCGAGTTCGATGGCCAACCGCTCGTAGTCTTCCAGGGTATGCGTGATCAGTTCGGGTAGGTGAATGGCGTTGAGCAGGCTGGCGGCAACCCGACTGGCGAAGGATTCGCCCATGCAGGTTAGAACCGGCAAACCGGCCCACAAGGCATCGCTGGCTGTGGTTCCCGCGTTGTAAGGAAGAGTATCCAGGAACAGGTCAAAGGAGCGGTACCGGGCCAAGTATTCCGGACGGGGCAGCCATTTCCCGAATATTATTCTATGGTTACCGATCCCCCGGTTTTGGGCTTCCTTGGCGAGATTCGCCATCACCCATTCATTCTCGGCATAGAGGAACAGCACACTCCCATCGACGGCCTTTAATATTCGCATCCAGCTTCCAAAGATGGTGGGCGTGATTTTGTAATTGTTGTTGAGGCAACAAAAAGCGAAACCATCCGCTGGTAATTCCAACTGTTCACGGGAAAATTTTTCATTCGCGATAAGCCTTTTTGAGTCATTGACCTGATAGCTTGGAAGATAAATGATTTTCTCGGAATAATACTTCTGGTACTCCTTAAGAATGAGGGTCTCGTCCGCTATAATATAATCCATGTACTCCGCGCCCATCGTGCCCAGATAACCCAGGTAGCTGACTTGCACTGGAGCCGCCCGGTGGGCAAATATACCGGGACGGCTACCCTTGGTATGACCGCTCAAATCAATAGCGATGTCAATTCTTAAGTCTCTGGATAGTTGGGCCACTTCCCGATCGTTTTTATCGCGAACATCCAGGAATCGGTCGAATGCCAACGACAGCCTTTTTCTTATTTCACTATCAGCGTGATAACCAAATGAAAAGGCTATGATCTCGAGCCTGGCTCTGTCGTGCGTCTCGTATAAGCCGACTGTCAGATAGGAAACAGGGTGCTCACTAAAATCAGCGGAAAAATAACCGACACGAATTTTATCTTTTGGGGGATGCCTGGATATCAAGCCGATTGAGTGACTGGCTGGATACTTATGTTGAACGAAAAGTTTGGCGGCTTTTCTTTGTAGCGCAAGCGAGTCTTTAACTCCAAGCAAAGGAAATGGTGGGGTGGCTGGGTTGCCATGAAGAATCTTTTTTTCGAGTTCCAGGAGCTGTGTTTCGATGTGATCCCAGTCGCAAATGAGCATTTTTGCGTGCAATCGCATTCCATACAAAAATTCATAGTCTGGGTTGATTTGAAATGCTTGATCGTAGCTTTGTAACGCGGCGCCAATCTGCTTGAGATCACTCAGTGCATTGCCACGATTGTAATGAGCCTCGGCGTAACCGGGCCGGATGGCGATGGCGCGCTCGTAACTTGCCAGGGCGGCATGGAATTGTTTGATCTCTTGTAGAACAGCACCAAGATTGTTGTAGGCTTCGGCAAGATTGGGTTGGATGGCGATGGCGCGCTCATAGCTGGCCACGGCGGCATCAAACCGCTTGAGTTCTTGGAGCACAACGCCGCGATTGTAATAAGCTTGGGCATAGTCGGACTTGATCGAAATGGCGCGTTCGTAACTGGCCACGGCGGCTTCAAGCTGCTTAAGTTCATTCAATGTGTTGCCAAGATTATTGTAGGCTTGGGCATAGTCGGGCTGGAGGGCGACGGCTCGTTCGTAGCTTACCGCGGCGGCATCGAATTGTTTGAGTTCTTGTAGCGCAAGGCCATGGTTATTATAAGCAACGGCATTGTTTGGGTTGATATCAATGGCTTTGCTGATCAGCTCATATCCAAGCTGGTATTTTCCTCTTTGACAGGCAATGACTCCGCTCATATGCATCGCATCGAAATGCCTGGGTTGAATGTTAAGTATTTTCTTATAGATTGCCTGGGCTTGGGCGAACTGTCCTTGTTGATGCAAGACCAGTCCTTGCGCAAAGAGCTGCTGAGCCTGCGTCGATGTTTGGTTGGCAACGATATGGTTGGCAATGGGCTTTTTGGTTTTAGCCATGATTATACAGGTGTTCGGCTTAGCGCGAGTGGTCTGGATCGCGCGGCGAAGGGGTTGATGCACCAGTTTTCAGATAGACAACGCCGCCCGGCGCCTGGTGAACTCTTTCGAAGCCAATGGCCTTGAGCCTGGCTTGACCGGCTTCGCTGTCAGCCAGCATATAAATCATGTTGGGATGGTATCGCAAGACCCGCTCCGACAGTCCCGGAACCTCGCCGCCGAGAATGGCCGGAATATCATCCAGGTACTTATTACCCGTCGGGATTTTTTCTCCCTCCACCTTGGCGATTTCCAGATTCAGCAGGCCGGTCGTGTCCACCAGGGTGATTTCGCGCGGCGAAAATCGCTCCCGAAGGAAATAGGGGAAATAGCCGCCCTGATAGGTGACGATGGTTAGATGGCCCTGTTGTGCCAGGTAGTTGGATAGTTCATGGTCGATGAACGGACGAATCGCGTAACCGTCGCGCTGGTGGGCGCAGTTGAGGCCGATGGTGGCGTCGTTGGGGCGATCTTGAAATTTCGCGAAAAAATTGACGGTCAGGCGGGTGGAGCAGTCCTGCGGCGCGCGATGGCGCCATTCGTCGGCGACCACCAGAACCAGCAGGACGGTCGCGGCGAATGACGTCGGCCGACGGCGAGAAGCAGGCGTCAGGGCAAGAAGCTTTTCGCCCAGCATGACCAGCAACAACATCTTTAACGCCAGGGCCGGAACGAGAAACCGGTGATATTCCATCCAGTCGCCCTTGACGAGGACGATGAAGGCTTCGTAGGCGCAGATGAGCAGGGCCGGAACCAGGAAGCGACCGTCCGGCGGAGGAAATTTCCGGCATGGTGGCAAGAGGCGCAGTGCGGCGTAGCCAGCCAGTGCCATGGAGCAGAGGGTGGTCGCGGCCAGCAGAACGCCGATTGGTCCAAGGGTGTAAAACCCGGTCAAGTAATTCCAGCCTTCCCGGAATCCACCCAGGTGGCTGATCGAAACCTTGGCATAGACCGGATTGGGAAAGATCGCACCGGTCATGGCGTGGCGGATGGCGAACAGGGCAGCGAGAAAAGACAGGGGAAGGAGAATCGCGGCCTTGATGATCGGTAGGCGCCGGTCTGGCAGGGCTGGCCAATACAACCCTGTCAGGATCAGGGTCATGCCGATCAGCCAGAATCCCTCGGGTCGGCACAGGATGGCGAGAATTTGGACGAGGGCGAGCGAGAAATAATGACGGTGGGTTACGTCCTTGGCTGGGTTGAAGACCCGGATGGCGAGGGCTGTGTAGAGGAAGATAAACAAGGCATAGTAGGGAGTTTCCAGTCCGCCCAGACTCCAGTAGGCGAAACTGGGATTGAAACCGAGCAAGGCGATTGTGGCGATGGCCGCGCCATCTGGCAGGTGACGAAAGAAGATATGCCGGTTGAGCCAGATGGCCAACAGAGTGGCTAGGGCGGCGGCTCCGCCGAGCAGTTTATTGGTCAGATAATAGGTGTCCGCGCAGCACAGGTAGGCGAATTTAGCGATCAGCGCGCCGAGGAGGCTGGAGGAGATTTCCTGGGCTTCGCCGTTGTAGTTGATGAACCACGGCCCGGCGCCCAGCGTTTTCCCAGCCCACAGGGTGATGAAGACATCGTCCCGCCCCGCGCCCAGATACTGATAAAGGGTGTTGAGAACGATCGACAGCAGGACGCAGGAAAACAGGAGGGCGGTTCGCCATTCACCCCTCTTCCCCACGGAGGAAGAGGGGTGGAGATCAGGGGGGTGATGATTCAAGACAGGGTCCCATCATCCCCGCCCAACATTCGCCCTAAAGGCATTCGCCCTGACACCCCTCACCCGAGCGCCGGAACGTGCGAATGGACGAATGATCCACCAGAGCCGCTTCGCTCAACAAACCGGTTTGGTCATCCCGACTGGTGATGGCGAAGCCGACTGCCGGCAGGCCACGTCGCTCCCTGGCGGCGTTGACAAAGCGCACGTCCATCCAGCCGAAGCTGAAATTCTCCGGGAAGTTGATGGTGACGGCGTTCGGTGAGCCCAGGATGCCGCCGGTGCTCGACGCATCCAGAATTCTGGCGGTACCCGACGAACTTGAGGTTGAGCTTCGGTCGAAGGTCAGCACGTTGGTTTCATAACACAGTTGGGGGTTGCCACCCGGCGAGAAGCCGGCCCCCTGGGACGCCTGTTCCTCGCGGTTCAGGAGGGTGAAGAGCAGGGGGTCACAGGACACGCCACGCCGCACGGTGGGTTCCACGCCCGTGTCCACGAACATCTCGGTGAAGGGATTGGCTTCGGCGGGAGGAGAGCTATTACAGCCCGCGTCGGTACCCGCGCAATTCCCGCGTCCCGCGTTGCGCCCCGCATACTCGTTACCGGGATCGTTATCGACGAAGAAACTCTTGGTGGGGAAGGTGAACACCCAGTCGGTCGCCGTTACCCAGCCGGCTGCCGGGTTGGTGCGCCGCGACCATTCGTTGATGACGTTGGTTTTCTCCAGCGCGAAACTGACCGCGCGAGCCCTCCCGTTAGCATTACTATACAACGGCTCATCCATCAGGTTGAGAGTGGCGCCCGGTGTGTTGGCCGAATACAGGCTGGGCTCGTGCCAGGAATCGGAAAAACCACCGGGACCGGCGAGGTTGGGCGGCAACTGCAAGGTCACCATCGATCCATTATTCCTCCCCTCCCGGAAGTTGGCCAAAGCGGTCGGCAGACCCACGGCGTTGAAGCCCTGCGCCCCATTCACCAGGGCGAACGTGCCCTTGAGCGGGGCAAGCGGGACCCATCCTCTTTGAGTATCGGGGGCGGGGTTCCGAGCATAATTGCAAAATTCGCCCCGCAAGGTGTTGGGAGTGCCGCTGGTGGTGCTGGTGCAAGGAAAAGCGGTCGCATCATAAGCGCCCAGCTTGGTGGGATCCTGGAACGCCGCGACCAGCGCGGCACACCCCGGCGGGGCAGCGCCGTTGACGTGGATGGCGCCGCGAGCCAGCGGGAATGGATCGGGCGTGACGGCGGCGCCGACCGGGGCCGCGCCCATCATGATCATCTCAACGTAACCCTCGCGCATCCGGTCCACCGTGGTCGGCCCGCCGTCGGCCGCCGCGCCGACATAGGACACCGGCGCCGGGAACGTCACCCCGGTCGCACCCGCGCCCACGATGTTGCCCACCGTGCAACTGCTGTCCTCGGTCCGAATCACCGGTCCGTTCGGGCTGTCCGTCACCCACGCCGTCCACAGGTCGTAAGGCGACAGAATGAGGTTGAAGTCGAACACGTCGCGCGAGTTGTAGGCCTCGCGGAACCGCACCTTCACCGCCACCACCTGGTTGCTGGTGTTGGTCACCCC
>CALGOO010000245.1 GCA_937960715.1 uncultured Candidatus Competibacteraceae bacterium | reverse complement strand
GAAATACGATCTGGTGGGGCGTCTCGGCGGCGAGGAGTTCGCCCTGCTGTTGCCCAACACCGGACTCGGCATCGCCCTGGTCGCGGCCGAGCGGCTGCGCGCGGCCGCAGCCCAAGCCCTCATCGACCCCGGCGCCCCAGGACCGCCATTTTGCCTCACCGTCAGCATCGGCATCGCCCAACTGCGCCCGGCGGATGACGCCAGCACCTTCATCCAACGAGCCGATCAGGCGCTGTACGCAGCCAAGGCGGCCGGGCGCAACCGCGTTCGGTGCGAGGAAAGCGAGGACGCGATCAGCCCCGCAGCGCCGCGATGACCGGCCTGGTTTCAGGCCAGACCCCGCGCCATAGATGGAATGCTTCCGCCGCCTGTTCCACCAGCATTCCCAGGCCGTCCAAGGCTTGGACCGCGCCCCGTTCCCCCCCCCAGCGCACGAAAGCGGTCGGTTCGCGACCATACATCAGGTCGTAGCACCAACCATCCGCCGCCAGCACGCCGTCCGGCAACGGCGGCACGGCGTCGTTCAAGCCAGCGGCCGTGGCGTTGATGATCAGGTCGAACGACCGCCCCGCCAGATCGGCGAAGCCGCAACCGGTCACCAGCCCGAGATCGCCGAAGCGCAACGCCAGTTCCGCCGCCTTACTGGCGGTGCGGTTGGCAATGACCAGTTGCGCCGGTCGTTCCGCCAGCAACGGCTGCAATACTCCCCGCGCCGCGCCGCCCGCGCCCAGCAATAGAATGCGCCGGCCCGCCAGCGCGCAACCGTGGTTGATCTTGAGATCGCGCACCAGTCCCGGTCCGTCGGTGTTGTCGCCCCGCGCGCCGGTCGGCTCGAAACTCAACGTGTTGACCGCCCCGGCTCGCTCGGCGCGCGCGCTGAGCACGTCGGCGAACACCCAGGCATCCTGCTTGAACGGGACGGTGACGTTCAAACCCTTGCCGCCCGCGTCCCGAAACGCCCGCGCCGCCGCCGCGAACCCGCCCGGCTCCACCTGAATGGCGCGGTATTCAAGGCGCTGGCCGGTCTGGGCCGCGAACAGGGCATGAATGCGCGGCGACTGGCTATGAGCGATGGGATTGCCCATCACGGCGTATTGGTCGGGTTGCGTCGTCATCACTCCTCGTTTCCTCGGTTCTGGCCCAGCGGCGCTTGCAATCGTCGCGCGAATTCCGCCGGCGGGACGTATTGCAACAGCGCCTCGCCCTTGTCGCCCAGCAGCAGGTCCAGTCCCCGCGCCGGATACAGCCAGTGCGTTCCGTCCTGGACGGCGATGCGCTCGGCCGGCTCACCAAAGCGTTTGCGCGCCAGGTCGGCGTCGAACTTGACCACCGGCATGTACGTGATCGCGGTGATGACCGCTTCCAGCCCCAACGTGGTATCGGCTTCGGCGACCGAATAGCGCCGGCCGCCGCCGACGGTGGGCTTGCCGGCGCCAGCGTGGCTACGCAACGCATCCAGCGTCGGTTCGGGCAAACGCGCCGTCAACACCAGCCGGACGTTCAACCCGCCAACCACCGCGTCCCGGAAATACGCTTCCAGGCTCAACTCGCCGTCCTTGCCCTGGAACACGCCCAGTTCGTAACGCAAGCCCAGTTTATTGACCGCGTCCCGCACCGTGCTCTGGCCCAGGATCAGGCCGAACACGGTCAGTGTCGCGCCATCCGGGCCGACGTCGATCTGCCAGGGCAGATCCTGGCCGGGGATGGAAGATTGGCCGCCGGGCGGACGCATGACCGCCAGAAACAACACGCTCAACGCCGCGCACAGCGCCCCGAACAGCGGAATTTTCCAGTTCCTGCTCATCCCTGCTGTAGCCAATCCGCCGCCCGTCCCGCGAAATAGGTCAAAACCGCGTCCGCTCCGGCTCGCTTGATGCCCAGCAGCGACTCCAAAACCACCGCTTTCTCGTCCAGCCAGCCGTTGCGGGCGGCGGCCAGCAGCATGGCGTATTCGCCGCTGACCTGGTAGACGAAAGTGGGGGCGGCGAACTGGTCCTTGACCCGGCGCACGATGTCCAGATAGGGCATTCCGGGCTTGATCATCACGATGTCCGCCCCCTCCTCCAAATCCATCGCCACCTCGCGCAACGCCTCGTCGCTGTTGGCCGGGTCCATCTGATAACTGTATTTGTCGCCCTTGCCCAGCGCGCCCGCCGAACCGACCGCGTCGCGGAACGGTCCGTAGAAGCTGGAGGCGTATTTGGCGGAATAGGCCAGGATACGGGTATGAATGAAATCGTTGGATTCGAGCGCCTCGCGGATCGCGCCAATGCGCCCGTCCATCATGTCCGAGGGCGCGACGATGTCGGCGCCCGCCTCGGCGTGCGACAGCGCCTGCCGCACCAACACGCTCACGGTCTCATCGTTCCGCACGTAGCCGGACTCGTCCACCAACCCGTCCTGACCGTGGCTGGTGAACGGGTCCAGCGCCACGTCGGTGATCACGCCCAGTTCCGGCACGGCCGCCTTCAGCGCCCGCACCGCTCGCTGCGCCAGCCCGTCCGGGTTGTACGCCTCGGCGGCATCCAGCGACTTTGCCTCCGGCGGCGTGACCGGAAACAGCGCCACCGCCGGCACGCCCAGCATCGCCAGCGTCTCGGCCTCGCGCACCAATTGGTCGATGCTCAGCCGCTCCACCCCTGGCATCAAGGCCACCGGTTCGCGGCGCCGTTCGCCCTCGATCACGAACAGCGGTTGAATCAGATCGGCGGTGGTGAGCACGGTCTCTCGCGCCAGCCGGCGGGAAAAGTCGTCGCGGCGCAGCCGACGGGGACGGGCGCCGGGAAACTGGCCGACAATGATCTGGGGCAATCGGGACACGGTGATATCCTCCACGGTGGGTGACGGTCAAAGGTCGTCACCTATCACTCATTACGGGGTGGAGGAAATTATAACCCAAGCCGCAATTGCCCTGGCCTCAACTCATTCCAACCGTCCGCCGGGAAGTTTCACTCATGACCAACCTGCTCCACCACGAATCCGCCATCCGCCTGGGCTGTTTCCTCGCCGTGCTGGTCTTGATGATGCTGTGGGAATGGCGCCAGCCGCGCCGGTCCCCGAGCCTGCCGCGCATCCGACGCTGGCCGGCCAATCTCGGCATCATCGTGGTGGACAGTCTGGTGATGCGGCTGGTGTTCCCGGTGCTGGCAGTCGGCGCGGCGGGACTGGCGGAAGCGAAGGGCTGGGGCCTGTTCCATGCGCTCGATGCGCCGTTCGGGCTGGCCTGCGTCGCTTCCCTGCTGTTGCTGGACTTGACGATCTACGCCCAACACGTGCTGTTTCACAAACAGCCGCTGTTGTGGCGGCTGCACCGAATGCACCATACCGACCTGGATTTCGATGTCACCACCGCCCTGCGCTTCCATCCGTTGGAAATCGTGCTATCCATGCTGATCAAGCTGGCGGTGGTCGTGTCGCTGGGGACGCCGCCGGTCGCTGTCATGCTGTTCGAGGTGATCCTGAACGCCACCGCGATGTTCAACCACGGCAACGTGCGACTGCCGGAACGCTGGGATCGGGCGCTGCGCTGGCTGGTAGTGACGCCCGACATGCACCGGGTTCACCATTCGGTGCGGCCGGAGGAAACCGACAGCAATTTTGGCTTCAACCTGCCGTGGTGGGACCGACTGTTCGGGACGTATCAAGACCAGCCCCGTGACGGTCATGCCGGAATGACCATCGGGCTGGAGTATTTTCGCAACCAGCGGGCGACCACGCTAACGGGTCTGTTGCTGCAACCGTTTCTGAACGAACGGCGATCAGGGGCCTGAAGGCGTCGGGTTCACCTCGCCTACCCCCGCCCTTCCAACTCCTCCCAGCGTCCGTAGGCGGCTTCCAGTTCCGCTTCCAAGGCCCGCAACTCCTCCAGCCGCTGGGTGACGACTGCCGATTCTTGCTTGTAGAACACAGGGTCGGCGGTCGCGGCGTGCAAATCCCGCTGACGTTGCTCCAGTTCCTCGATGCGCGCCGGCAGCCGCTCCAGTTCCCGCCGCTCGTTGTAGCTCAGCTTGCCCGGCGCGGTCGGTCGCGGCGATTTCGCCGGCGTGGGCGCGGATTTGGGCTTGACGGCGGGCGTCGATTCCAGCACGGGCCGCTGCCGCAGCCAGTCGCTGTAACCGCCGACGTATTCGCGGATGCGCCCGCCGCCCTCGAACACCAGGCAACTGGTCACCACGTTGTCCAGAAACGCCCGGTCGTGGCTGACCAGCAGCAAGGTCCCGCTGTAGTCCAGCAACAGTTCTTCCAGCAGTTCCAGCGTTTCCAGATCGAGATCGTTGGTCGGTTCGTCCATGACCAGCAGGTTGGCCGGCTTGGTGAACAGCCGCGCCAGCAACAGCCGGTTGCGCTCGCCGCCGGACAGCGATTTGACCGGCGAACGCGCTCGCTGGGCGGTGAACAGGAAATCGCCCAGATAACCGATGACGTGGCGGCGCTGGCTGTTGATTTCGAGGGTTTCCCGCCCACCCGCAACGCTGTCCAGCACGGTTTGTTCGGGGTCCAGTTGTTCGCGCAGTTGATCGAAATAGGCGATTTCCAGCTTGGTGCCGTGCCGGACTTGGCCGGCGCACGGCGATAGGCGGCCCAGCAGGAGATTCAGCAGCGTGGTCTTGCCGGAGCCGTTGGGACCGATCAGGCCGATGCGGTCGCCGCGCAGAATGCGGATCGAGAAATCGCGGATCAGCGGTTCGCCCTGCCAGGCGTAGCGGACGTTTTGCGCCTCGATCACCAGCTTGCCGGACGTTTCCGCCTGTTCCAGCGCGAAGCTGGCCTTGCCGAGTTGCTCGCGGCGCTGGCGGCGCTCCTCGCGCAAGGCCAGCAACGCCCGTACCCGGCCCTCGTTGCGGGTGCGCCGGGCTTTGATGCCCTGGCGAATCCAAGCCTCTTCCTGAGCGAGATTCTTGTCGAACTTGGCGTTGTGGCGAGCTTCCACTTCCAGCAGGGCGGCCTTCTTTTCCAGGAACGCGGCGTAGTCGCCCGGCCAGGAGGTCAACACACCGCGATCCAGTTCTAGCAAGCGGGTCGCCAGCCGTTGCAACAAAGCGCGGTCGTGGGTGACGAACAGCAGGCCGCCACGAAATTCCAGCAACTCGTCTTCCAACCACTGGATGGTTTCCAGGTCGAGATGGTTGGTCGGCTCGTCCAGCAACAACACGTCGGGATCGCGAACCAGCGCCCGGCCCAGCAACACCCGCCGCCGCCAACCGCCCGACAGTTCGGCAAGTGGCGCATCGGCCGGCAGTTGCAGCCGACTGATGACGGTTTCGACCCGCTGTTGCCAGCGCCAGCCGTCGCGGGCTTCCAGTTCGTGCTGCAACTGTTCCATCCGCCGCATCTGTTCCGGTGCATGGTCTTGAGCCAGGCACAGCGCGGCGTCGTGGTAGTCGGCCAGCAACGTCCCCAGCCCTTCCAGTCCGCCAGCGACGATTTCGAACACGGTGGCCGTGGTGTCGGCGGGCAACTCCTGCGCCAGCGTGGCGACGCGCAAACCGGGCTGACGCCAGATGTCGCCACCGTCGGGCTGAATTTCGCCGGCCAGCAAGCGCAGCAGCGTGGTTTTGCCCGTGCCGTTGCGGCCGATCAGGCAAACCCGCTCGCCAGCATCGAGTTGAAAGCTGGTGTCGTCCAGCAGCTTTTCGGCGCCAAAGGCGATGGAGAGGTGGTCAATGCTCAATAAGGGCATGAGGATTCGCGTCCTTCTTGGCGAGGAAGGTGCATAATTATGGCTAAAATTAAGCGTAAGCATTCACCTCCCCCTTTGGAAAAGGGGGGCCGGGGGGGATTTCGCACGGGCAACGGGGCCAAAAATCCCCCCTCACCCCCCTTTTTCAAGGGGGGGACTGAACGGTTACAAATAAGCCAGGTATCTTGAACGGAGATTAACCGGGATGGCGCAAGACCAAGACATCGCCAGAGTATACCGACAATGCGACCCGGCAAGGCCGCTGGAACCCGGCGATCCGCGCTACGTGCCTTGCGAGAATACACGCGGCGAAGGCGACTTGATCGCGCAACTGACGAACGCCATACGCTGGTCGGAAACGCCGCTGCACCTGTTGTTCTCCGGCCATCGAGGGGGCGGCAAATCGACCGAACTGCTCCGCTTGCAGAAAAACCTGGCGGAACCGCCGGAGGGCGAAGACCAATTTTTCGTGGTGTACTTTGAGGCCGACCAGGAAGATATCGACGTCAACGATGTCGATTTCCCGGATTTGCTGCTCGCCATTATCCGCCAAGTCGGAAAGGCGCTGCGGGAGCGGGTCAATGTCGAGTTGCGCCCGACGTGGCTAAGTCGCTTCGTGGGCGACCTCAAGCGATTCCTGGGCAGCGAGGTGGAATTCGAGAAGCTGGAACTGGATGCCCAGATTGCCAAGTTCACGGCGACCATCAAAAGCAGCCCTGACGCTCGTCTCAAAATCCGCGAGGCATTGGAACCGAACGTTTCCAATCTCATTCAAGCCGCCAACGATTTGCTCGATGAAGCGGTCATCCGGCTCAAGGACAAGGGATACCGGAACCTGGTACTGATCGTGGATAACCTGGATCGCATCGTGTTGCGCGACTTGGAGGGCGGTATCACGACTCACGAGCGGTTGTTCCTCAATCGCGGAACTCAGTTGCACGCTCTGCGCTGCCATGTGGTCTATACCCTGCCGATTTCGATGGTGTATTCGCCAAAAGCAACGGCGCTGTTGAACATCTTCGGCAGAGATCCGGCGGTCCTGCCCATGGTGAAAGTCGCCAATCAGGATGACGGCGACAATCCTGACGGAATGGAGGCATTGCGGAAAATCGTCCTGAAACGCCTCAACGCGGCAAGCATCACCCAATGGACAGACGCCTTCGATTCGCTCGACACCTGGAATTATCTGTGCCGCATGAGCGGCGGCCATCTTCGCAATTTGCTCATCCTCATTCGTTCCGCCTGCACGGCGGCGGGGACTTTGCCGCTGAACCATCGCGTCATCGAACAAGCGGTCAGGGGAATCAGCAATGATTTCGAGCGCGCCCTGAACCACCCCGACTTCTTCAAGACCTTGCGGACTATCGACCGGACGAAAGAATTACCGGGCAGCAAGGACGATCAAATGCTGCTCTACAACCTCAGCGTGCTGGAATACTTGAATGGCGAGGTGTGGTACGTCGTCAATCCGGCGGTTAAGGCGCTGGAGAAATTCAAGTCTCCAAGACGCACCACCAGATCCCAATCTCGTTAAGCCATGCCCAGCAAACGCCAGCGGCGTATAAAAAAAATAGATAACGACTCGATTCTTGATCAAATCGAGCGCGTCATTCGCTGGGGTGACGAATTCCGGCTTGCTTTTGTTAAATGCAACCACCCAGCCCAGCGCGAGACGCTGCGGCGCTCGCTGCTGGATCGATTGCATGATCAGCGCGTTCTCGAAATCACACTGGAGAAACCGATTGTCAGCCTGTTGGACGAAGTCAGGCCGCTTTGGAATCCCGACCAACCGCTGGTTGCGGTATGCGTTTATGGGCTGGAATATTCCCTGCGCGAGCAAGGCGAAAACTCGCCGGTACTGGGGCGGCTCAATCACGAGCGGGATTTGCTTCGCCAATCCGTTCCGGCCGCATTGCTGATTTGGCTACCCGATTTCGCGCTGGATTATGTTGCGCGCGGCGCACCGGATTTTTGGGCGTGGCGCTCCGGCGTTTATGAATTTCAGACGGACAGCACTCTTTGGATATTGGAAAGCATCGAGGCACTCGGCAATCATAACTATGTGTCTCTACTTTCTGTGGAGGATAAGCAAAAAGCAATCACTCGAATTGAAGAATTGCTGAGAACTTCACAAGCTCTGGCCCATCAAGACAAGCAGGTAAAACAAACTAACCACCGCCTTTTAAATCAACTGGGTCTCCTTTATGAGAGCCTTGGCCAGTACGACAAGGCGTTGGATCACTATCAAGAATCGCTCAAGCTGGCTAAGTCGCTCGGCGACCGATCCGGGGAAAGCAAGACCCTCAACAACCTCTCGCAGATTGACAGTAAGCGGGGGCATTACGACGTGGCGCTGCGGTATCTGGAGGAGGCACTGGCCATCAGTCGGGCCATCGGCGACCGGGCTGGGGAAGCCGAAACCTTCTCCAACCTCCAGCAGATATATGGGTCATATCTATGGGCGGGAAGATTGCGCCGTGACTGAACTTCATCTCGTTTCCGACTGGGCTCGTTCGTCTGGCTCATTCGCGCTTCATCGCGGTCCCACCGGGCGAACTGACGAGTGGGCTGCGCCACTCCACGCGCTTCAGTTCGGGCACCCCCTGCCCTATGACATTCGTCATTGCACCGGCGGGATCATCGCGCATCCGTGCGCTCTTTCTAATTATCAACCCTCTAAGTATCAATAGGCGTTTGTCTGCTGGATCGAGGCCTATCAAGTCGCTAAGGAAATCGGCTTGGCTGAAGATTTGACGAATTTTGAAAGGTTGGCGAAAGAAATGGGCGGCGACGGGCTGGAATTTTGGGAGCAATTGGCGCGGTCAACAACCGATGCCCAGCCACAACCAACACGGCGGCGAGCGGGTTGAAATCAGGTCGCGAAGCACCGCCAATTTATACCGTTTCTCAATGGATTTTGTGGTTCAGAATCGTAGCGGGTTAGGGCGTCAGCCCGTAACCCGCCGATTCGATCGCGGTTTCGGCGGGTTACGCTTCGCTAACCCGCCCTACATGAGAAATATAAGACCTATCAGGAATTGGTATTACAGTTCGACAACCGGCAGCGCTCGTACGCCTGGCGCGGATTTTGTTGAAGTATGCCGCGCAACTTTGCATTTCAAATGCAAAGTTGCGCGATTCAACAACCCCTCACAGCCCCGCTCGCCGGGCGATGCCCTTGGGCTTGCGCTTCTTGAGCCGCTGGGCCTCCTTCTGTCGCTGTTCCGCCAGGTCAATCAAGACTTGCTGCGAACCGCGCGGATCGTCGCCCTCGCCCGGCATCCGCTGGACATAGCTCCCGTCCGGCTGCATGTCCCAGGCGCCGCGACGGTCCTTGAGCTGCACATCGAGAATCTGCCGTAATTTCTGTCGCAATTCCGGCGTGTCCACCGGCGTCACCACCTCGACCCGACTTTCCAGATTGCGCTTCATGCAGTCCGCCGAGCCGATGAAATACTCCTCGGCGCCGCCGTTGAGGAAATAGAAAATCCGGGTGTGCTCCAAAAACCGGCCGACGATGCTGATCACCCGCACCGTCTCCGACAGGCCCGGAATGCCCGGCCGCAGCCGGCAGGTATCGCGCACCAGCAAATCCACCTTGACGCCCGCCTGCGAGGCCCGGTACAGCGCGGCCGTCACGTCCCTGTCCTCCAGCGCGTTCATCTTGAACTGGATCAGCGCTGGCTTGCCTGCCTTGGCATGGCCGATTTCCCGCTCGATCCGGGCCAGCAGCCCCGGTTTGAGCACCTTGGGCGCCGGCAAGAGCTTACGGTAATTGCGCTTGGGCACGTAGCCGGTGGTCAGATAGTTGAACAACTCGGTCAAATCCTCGCCGAGAACCGGATCGCAAGTCAGCAGACCCAGATCGCAATACAGCCGGGCGGTGCCCGCATGGTAATTGCCGGTGCCGATGTGGGCATAACGACGCAGGCCGTTGAAATCGCGCCGCACCACCAGAATCACCTTGCTGTGGGTCTTCAGCCCCACCACCCCATAGGTGACGTGAATCCCCGCCTCCTCCAGCCGGGTCGCCCAGCGGATGTTGGCCGCCTCGTCAAACCGCGCCTTCAGCTCCACCACCACCGTGACCTGCTTGCCATTCTGCGCGGCGTCGATCAGATACTCGATGATCTTGGAATCCGCCGAGGTGCGGTACAGCGTCATCTTGATCGCCAGCACCTTGGGATCGTCGCTCGCTTCCAGCACGAACCGCTCCACCGAGGTCGCGAACGACTCGTAGGGATGTTGCAGCAGAATCGGCCCGCTCTCGCGGATGATGTGAAAGATGCTGCGCCGGTCCCCCAGTTTGGGATGATCGAGCGGATGATGCGGCGGATCGTGCAATTCGGGCCGGTTGATGGCGACGATCTGGAACAGATCGCGCAGCGCCAGCATCCCGTCGATCTCGAACACCTCGGTGGCCTCGTCCAGTCCCAGTTCGGCGGCCAGCATCCCGCGATGGATCGCGTCCATGTGCTTTTCCACCTCCAGTCGCACGATGGGCGCGAACCGGCGCTCGCGCAACTCGGTCTCGATCAGGTGCAACAGATCGTCGGCCTGATCCTCGTCGCGGTCGGCGATGGCGTTGCGGGTCACCCGAAACAGTTCACTCCCCTCCACGACCATCCCCGGAAACAGCAAGTCAAGATTGTTGGCGATCACATCCTCCAGCGGCACGTACAATTCCTCGTCGCCAACCTTGAGGAAACGCGGAATCCCCGAACCGACCGGAACCTTGATCCGCGCCAGGCCAGTCGCTTCATCGTTGGGATAGCGCACCGTCACCAGCAGGTTGAGCGACAGGTTGGACAGGAACGGGAAGGGGTGCGCCGGGTCCATGGTCTGCGGCGTCACCAGCGGAAAGATGTTGCGCCAGTAATAATCCCGCATCTGCTTGCGCTGGACCTCGTTCAATCGCTGGTAACTGCGCAACACGATGCCCCGCGCCTTCAGCAGCTCGTGCAACTGCGAGGCCAGCACCCGTTGTTGCTCCACCAGGTCGCGCACCACCGCCAGACATTCGCTCAACTGCTGCTCGGGGCTGCGGCCGTCCACCGTCAGTTCCCGCACCCGCGCCCCGATCTGCTGCTTGAGGCCGCCGATGCGCTTCATGAAAAACTCGTCCAGATTGGAACTGACGATAGCCAGGAATTTCACCCGCTCCAGCAACGGGGTGCGCTCGTCCTGGGCTTCGTGCAGCACCCGCCGGTTGAAGGCTAGCCAAGTCAGCTCGCGGTTCAGATACCATTCCGGCGCGTCAAGATCGATCACCGGCGTTTCGACCGGCGCGATCGGTTCGGCGGTCGGCGCCGCGGGCTGTCGTCCGCGACCGCCACGAGATTTCGGTTCTTCCACGACTTCGGCGGTTTCGTTCCCGCCGGGCGCCACTTCAGCCTGTTCGGTCATCTTCACACCTTGGAATTGGTCGGTTCTTTGTCGTTGGAACGCGCTCTTTTGGATTCTCCGGCCAGCGCCGCCTCCAGCCGCTCGCACAGCGTGCGCAAGACTTTGACGCGCGCATAACGCTTATCGTTCGCTTCGACCAGGGTCCACGGCGCCTGGTGAGTACTGGTGCGCTCCACCAGGTCGTTGACCGCCAATTCGTAGTCGGCCCAGCGCTCGCGGTTGCGCCAGTCCTCGTCGGTCAGCTTCCACGCCTTGTAGGCGATCTGCTCGCGTTCCTGGAAGCGTCGCAACTGTTCTTCCGGGGTGATGTGCAACCAGAATTTCACCAGCACGATGCCCCGCTCCACCAACTGGGCCTCGAAGTCGTTGATTTCGGCATAGGCGCGCTGCCATTCGCGGGTGCGGGCGAACCCCTCGATCCGTTCCACCAGCACCCGCCCGTACCAACTGCGGTCGTAGATGGTGACCCGGCCGGCGCGCGGAAGGTGTCGCCAGAACCGCCACAAATAGTTATGGGCGGCCTCCTCGTCGGTGGGCGCGGCGATCTGGATCACCTGATAGTCGCGGGCGTCCAGCGCGGCGGTGACGCGGCGGATGCTGCCGCCCTTGCCGGCGGCGTCCCAGCCCTCGAACACCAGGATGGTCGAAACCTTGCGCTCGCGCGCGGCGCGCTGCAATTGGTTGAGCTTGGCCTGGTACTGTTTCAATCCCGCCTCATAGTCGTCCTTGCCCAGCGTCTTGCCCATGTCGAGCCGCGAGAGGATGGTGACCGGCGGCAGACTGTCCGCGTCCGGCCTGGGCAACCGGGCCGTAGCCTCGCCGTTGCCCGCGCCGGGGGCGGCTTTCGCCTCCTCCAGCCGGAACCGGATCGCATCGCGCATGACGGTGGCCACGGCCACGCTGCAATATCGTTCGTCGTGACCCTCGACGATCTTCCACGGCGCCAGCCCGGTGCTGGTTTTCATGATCGTCCGCTCGGCGGCGGTGATGAACTGGTCGTACAATTCCCAGTGTCGCCAGTCGCGCTTGGAAATCCGCCAGTGCAGCAGCGGATTCTTTTCCAGCTTGCGCAACCGCTCCTTCTGCGCGTCCTTGGACAAGTGCATCCAGAACTTCAGGATCAGCGCGCCGTCGTCGGCCAGGGTCTGTTCGAAGGTCTTGATCCGCTCCAGCCGCTCGTCGAACTCGGCCAGGGTGGTATGGCCGTAGACCTGATCGAGAATCGGCATCGAATACCAGGAGCTGAGAAACAGCGCCATGCGCCCCTTGGGCGGCAATTCGCGCCAGAACCGCCAGTATTCGGGCCGGTCGCGCTCCTCGTCGGACGGCTCGCCGAAGGCGCGGGCCACCAGCCAGCGCGAATCCAGCCACTCGTGCAGTTTGTTGACCGTCTCGCTCTTGCCGGCGCCGTCCACCCCGGCGAACACCACGATCACCGGGAAATCGGCCTTGCGCAATTCCATCTGCGTCATCAGCAGTTCCTCCCGCAAGCGGGGAACCTGTTGGCGATAGTCCTCCTTGGGCAGCTTGCGTTGCAACTCGGCGGTTCTGAACATCCAGGCTCCTCGGGCACAAAATGCGGGGGAATGCGCGGGTTCGGGGCGCCGGATCGATTGCGACCCGGCGGTTTGTGCTAATCTTAGTCCGGTTGACCGATAGACGCTCGACTCTCCCGCCCGGGCCGGGACGGTTCTCGACCGCTCCAACCAGCAATCCGGGCTTCATGCGAATAACGAAGGAGAACCTCATGAAGTGGCGGCTCTTGGCCAGTCTGGTTCCGATGACGCTCATGTTGGCCGGCCCCGCGCGGGCGGACATCTACGCTTTCGTGGACAGCAACGGCGTTCGGCACCTCAGCAACGTCCCCAACGATCCCCGCTACAAACTGGTGATGCGCACCCCGGCCTATCGCAAGGACGCTTCCCAGACTTCCAGCTTCGCCCCGACCAATCTCTACAGCCCCAACTCCGCTGTCTTCGCCTCACGCGGCTACACCGCGCCACGCGGCTACACCGCGCCACGCGCCACGCGCCGCCTGTCCCGGGTCAACGAAGGCAACCGTCAGCGTTTCACTCCCGACATCGACCGCATCGCGGCGCGGCACCGGCTCGAACCGGCTCTGCTGCACGCCGTCATCAGCGCCGAGTCCTCCTACAATCCCTGGGCGGTGTCGCCCAAGGGCGCCATGGGGATGATGCAGTTGATGCCCGGCACCGCCGACCGGTTCGGCGTCAACAACCCCTACGACCCCATCGCCAACATCGACGGCGGCGCCCGCTATCTGCGCTGGCTGCTCGACCAGTTCAACGACACCCGACTGGCGGTGGCGGCCTACAACGCCGGCGAGGGGGCGGTGCAAAAATACGGCAACCAGATTCCGCCCTATCGGGAAACCCAGGGTTACGTGGTCAAGGTGCTGGATTACTACCAGCAATACCGAATCGGTGGCGGCGGCCTGTACGCCGCGAGCACCAGCGGTACGAGTCCACTGGCGATGAACGGCGATCATTACGGGAATCGCAGCTACTACGGGAACGGCGGCTATTACGGGAGCGGTTCCTACCCACGAAGCTCCAGCGGCGTCACCGTCCTCATCCCCCGCCAGGGCGGCCGGCCCGCCCGCCTGACCAACGTTCCCACCTCATCCGGTTCGACGTCGCTGCCGCGCCCCTATCTGCAACCGACCAATGGACGGATCCTCGTCGGCGCCAGTGGCGGCAATCGCGGTTCCAGCCGACCCCCGGTCCAGGTCAATTTGCCGGTCAATTCGACCCAGCCCGTCAGCGTTCCCCTGTTCGCGGGCAACGACCGGTAATCGAACAGAGATGAATCCGCTCCGCTCCCCACGCGGCGCGCGCTACCTGCATCCAGCCGCCGCGCCCCGGCGGCCGGTGGCGCGCCGCGGATGGTGGGGAGCGGCGCTGGCGGCCGTGCTCGCTCTCGGCCTCGGTGGCGACGTGAGCGCGACCGAATCGCCGTCGGCCTCACGCGAGGCATTTCTGGCCGCCGAGCGGTCGTTGCGCGACGGCGTCGCCGCGGACCTGGCTCCACTGCGAACCTACTCACTCTACCCCTACCTGCGTTATCAAGACCTGGTCCGCCGCCTGCCGGAATCGCCGGCTGACGAAGTCCGGGAATTCCTGCGCGATCATGCCGACTCGCTCCCGGCCACCCGGCTACGCGATGCCTGGCTGCGCCAACTGGCCGCCGCCCGCCGCTGGAACGATTACCTCCGCGACTTTACCCCCACCCGCAATCCTGAACTCGACTGCTGGCGACGACAAGCCCTGCTCGCCACCGGTCAGGACGACGCGGCGCTGCGCGACTTCGCCGCGCTGTGGTTGCGCGGCGCGGCGTTGCCCACCGCCTGCGATCCGGTCATCGCCGTCTGGAGCTCTCGGGGTGAACCCACGCCGGAACGGCTCTGGCAACGCTTCGCCCTGGCGATGGAAACCAATAACCTCAAGTTGGCGCGCGCCCTGCGCGCGGCCATGCCAGCCGCCGACCAGGGGCTGGCCGAAGCGTGGCTGGGCATCGCCGAAAATCCCTCCCTGACCCTGAGCGCGGGCCCGCTCAATCCCGACGATCCGCGCGCCGCCGCGATCCTGAGCGACGGGCTGGAACGCTGGGGCCAACGCAGCGCGCTCGACGCGGCGGCGGCTCTGGACACCCTCAAAACGCGCGCCCCGGCCCTCGCGCCCCGGCTGGCCGAAGTGGAACGGCGGCTGGCGCTGTGGCTCGCCAGCGATTATCACCCGAGCGCGCTGGAACGGCTGGCGGCCCTGCCGGACAGCGCGGTCGACCGCGACGTGGCGGAATGGCGGGTGCGGGTTTGCCTGCGCCAAGGCGACTGGAACGCCGTCCTGGGCTGGCTGGATCGGCTGCCCGCGCCGGAACGGGACAGCCCCCGCTGGCGTTACTGGCGTGGCCGGGCGCTGGAGATGCTCGGTCGCGCCGAGGACGCCAAACCGGTTTACCGGACCATCGCCGACCAGCGCGATTATTACGGCTTTCTGGCCGCCGACCGGCTCGGTCTACCCTACGCCATCGCTAGCGCCCCGCTGGAAATCCCGGCCACCGAGCTGGATGCCCTGCTCGAGCAATCGCCGGGCTTACAGCGGGCGCGGGAACTGTACATCCTGGGTCGCGAGCCGGACGCCGACGCCGAATGGCGGCAGGCCGTCCGCGCCTTCGACCGCCCGGCGCTGCGCCAGGCCGCGCTGCTGGCCCAGCGTTGGGACTGGCACGGCCAGGCCATCGCCACCATCGCGCGGGCCGAGCACTGGGACGATCTGGAGCTGCGGTTCCCGCTGGCCTATCGCGATGGCGTGCTCGATCAGGCCCGCGCCGGCGCGCTGGACCCCGCCTGGGTCTACGCCATCATCCGGCAGGAAAGCGGCTTTCGACCCACCGCCCGCTCGCCGGTGGGGGCGCTGGGGCTGATGCAGATCATGCCCGCCACCGGCCGGCAAATCGCCGGGGAATTGCGGGATGTCGCGGCCGATGATCCACCCTTGCTGCAACCCGACACCAACATTCGCTACGGCGTCCACTATCTGCGGCGGATGCTGGATCGCTTGCAGGACAATCCGGTGCTGGCCACCGCCGCCTACAACGCCGGTCCCAGCAAGGTCGCGCGCTGGTTGCCGGCCACCGCCGCCGTGCCGGCCGATGTCTGGGCCGAAACCATCCCCTATCGCGAAACCCGGGCCTACGTGCAACGGGTCATGGAATACGTCGCCATTTACCAGCGCCGCCTGGGCGCGCCGGAACCGCGGTCCACCCTCAGCGCCCGGATGAAGCCGGTGTTGCCGGAAGGCGCGAAGGGCGAAGGCTAGCCGTTCATCCCGTCCGCATAAAACCGACAGGCGTTCCGCCCCTGCTCCCTGGCATGATGGAGAGCGGTATCGGTGCCGTTCGACAGCGTTGGTACGCCCATCAAGGCGCTTCCCGTCAAGGGGAGTGATACTCTGGCGAGTTGTGGCCAAAATGAGAATGGTCGAGGAAGCGAGCGCGCTCCTCGGTTTGCTTGCGGGTAGTGATATCCTCGCGCAACCAGACGAAATCCGTGATCGCGCCGCTTGCATCGCGAATGGCCGAGACATGGACCACTTCCCAAAAAAACTTGCCCTCCTTGTGGCGGCTGCATAACTCACCCTGCCAAGCGCCGCCGGTGGCGATGGCCTGCTGCAGCCGCTGATACTCCTCCGCGCTCACGGCGCTGGTCTGGAGAAAATAGGAAGTATTGCCGCGAATCTCCTCCAGGGAGTAGCCGCTTACCTGGCTGAATCTGGGATTGGCGTATTCGATGACCCCATGGACGTCGGTGATCAGAATGGAAATGGGGTTGCGCTCGACCACCCAGGACAGCTTGCGCATGGTCTCCTCGGTCTGGCTGGCGCGCAGGATATATCGAACCCGATGATGCAGAACCAGCCACTGGATCGGCTTGGTAATGAAATCGGTGGCCCCCACTTCGTAAGCACGCTCGATCGATGCGACATCATCGAGCCCCGTGACCATGACGATGGGGCAATACTGACCACCGGGCAATTGCCGCAACGCCTCGCAAACGGCGAAGCCATCCAGCCCCGGCATCACCACGTCCAGCAACACGATATCGGGCAGTTCACGCTGGAACGCGACCAGGGCCTGCTGACCGTCGCCGGCCTCCGCCACGGCAAATCCACCCTGCCGCAACGCCGCGCTGGCCAGCAGGCGCTGCCCATCGTCGTCGTCCACCACCAGGATCAGGGACTGGTCTCGCAGCGGATTCACGTTTCGTGCTCCGGAAGTTCTTGCCGCAGAAGGGTTCGCGCGGCGACGAACTCCTGTTCGATCGCGGCGACTTGTCCAGTAAAGTCCGCGCCGTGCTGGTGACCAGTTCGCAATTCCAACTCCCGGCACAAATCGCGCAGCTTGAGCGCGCCGATGTTGGCGCTGCTGGATTTCAAGCTGTGCGCGGCGGCGCGCAACGCCCCGTCATCGTCGGCGGCGATGGCCTGCCGCATCCGTTCGACGAGCGCCGGCGTTCCTTGCAGGTACAACCCGATCAGGCGGGCGAGCAGGCCGGTGGCGCCATCCCGCTCAAGTGCTCGGATCCTGTCCAAAACTCCCGGATCGACGCTCGGCTTCAAAACGGCGTCCGCCGGCGTCGCCAGCGTGGGGGAAGACGGAGACGCCGGTGACGATTCCTCCCCCGCCGGAGGCTGAAGCGGCGCGGGCAACCAGCGGTTCAGGACCGCAGCCAGTTCTTTCCGCGTGAAGGGCTTGCCCAGGTAATCGTCCATGCCGACGGCCAGACAACGGTCTCGATCGCCGCTGACGGCGTGCGCGGTCAGCGCCACGATCGGCAGGCGCCTGCCCGACCGTCCGTTTTCGTTCAGCCGCTCGCGCTCGCGAATGAGCGTCGTGGCCTGGAATCCGTCCATGACCGGCATTTGACAATCCATCAAGACCAGGTCGCAATCGTCCCGCTCCAGGAATTCGAGCGCTTCCTGGCCATGGCTGGCCACCTCCACCGCGCAGCCGAAGTGCGCGAGCATCAGCCTGGCCACTTCCTGATTCAACGGGTTGTCCTCGACCAGCAGCACCCGGGCGTCGCGCCGGGTCAGGACCGGCTCCGCGCGCTCCGGCGGATGCGCGCTGGTCTCGCTGCCGAGCAACGCGCGCAGGCATTGCCGCAGCGAAATTCCGCGCACCGGTTTGGGTAGTTGAGTGATTCCCGCCCGACGCGCCGATCGGTCCAGCGTCTCCGGCAAACCCAGCGCAGTCAACAGGAGCAACTGGATGCCTCGCCACCGGGGATCGGCGCCAATCGCCCGCGCCAGCTCCAACCCGTTCATCTCGGGCATCGCCTCGTCCAGCAGCGCGAGCGCGTAGGGATCGTCGCCGGCCTGGACGACCCGCAAGCTGGCCAAGGCTTCGCGACCACTGGCGACCGCGTCGACGCGCGCCCCCCAGGCTTGCAGCTGGCGGCCCAGAACCTCGCGGCTGGCGGCGTTGTCGTCCACGATCAACAGACGCACTCCTGGCGGAATGCCCGAATCTCCCGGCGGCGGCGCCGAACTCTCCGCGCGCGGCAATCGGAGGGTCACCGCGAACGTCGATCCCTGGCCCTCGCTGCTACGCACCGCGATGGCGCCCCCCATCAGCTCCACCAGTTGCCGGGCAATGGCCAGGCCCAGACCGGTTCCGCCAAACCGGCGGGTCATCGAACCATCGGCCTGGTCGAAGGCGCTGAAAATCCGCTCCTGCAAACCAGCCGGAATGCCGATGCCAGTATCGCGGACCTCGAAGCGCAGCGCGCATGTGGCGGGCGTCGCCTCCAGCACCACGACGCGAACCACGACCTCGCCCCGCTCGGTGAACTTGACCGCGTTGCCCACCAGATTGGTCAGCACCTGGCGCAATCGCGCCGGATCGCCCCGAACCGCGACCGGCTCCAGCGGCGGATCGCACAGCAGTTCCAGGCCCTTGCGCTGCGCGCGCTCGGCGAACAGGGCCACCACGCCCTCGACCATTTCCAACGCCTCGAAGTCGATCTTTTCCAGTTCGAGCTTGCCCGCCTCGATCTTGGAAAAATCCAGGACGTCGCTGATGATGTCCAGCAGACTCGCCCCGGATTGCTGGATCAGCTCGGCGAAGCGCCGCTGTTGGGGTTGCAGTCTGGTCGCCAGCAGCAGTTCGGTCATGCCCAGCACGCCGTTCATGGGCGTGCGGATTTCGTGGCTCATGTTGGCCAGGAATTGCGATTTCGCCTGGTTGGCCGCCTCGGCCCGTTCCTTGGCCACGTTCAGCTCCCGAACCAGGGTTTTCAACTCCATGTTGGCGGACGAAAGATCATGGGTGCGAGCGGTGACATTGGCCTCCAGGCGGGCGTTGGAGCCAGCCAATTCGGCGTCGCGCCGCTGGATTTGCGCCAGCATGTCGTTGAAGCCGTCCACCAGCGCGCCCAGTTCGTCCTCGCTGACGCGCGTCACCCGAACGGTGTAGTCACGCGTGCCGGCGATTTCGCTCATGGCGGCCCGCAAGCGCAGGATCGGTTCCGAAATCACCGCCTGGAACCGCATGGCCAGCACCGCCGCCAGCGTCAGCGAACCCAACAACAGTCCGGTCAGAATCCAATAATAGCGGCGCAGATTTTCGCTCAGATCTCGCATATCCAAATAGATTTCGACATGACCGAGCTTCTGGCCATCCTGTTGAATCGGCGCCTTGACCGCCAGCATTCGATCCTGGACACCAAGCAGCCCGGTCTCTTCGAAAGCCGCTTGCTCGGTGGCGGTCGTCCCCTGTTGTCCGGATGCGTTTTCCAGTTCATCGCGCCATCTCAGCAGCGAATTTCGCTGGGCGTCGGTCAGTCCGGCCGCCCGGTATTCGGCCAATATCCTTTCCTGGGGATCGTCGACGATGGCATAGGGCACATCGGGCTTGGCGCGCAGCACCGCCAGGTTCTGCTCGGCGGCCTTGAGATCGTTGAAGAGGAGCGCGGAAGCGGTGTTGGCGCCGATCACGTTGGCCAGCGTCAAAAGCTGCGCCTGGGCCGCCTTGCGCTGGGAAAAGATTTCGTTGACGACCAGCGCCATCCCCACCGCCAGCAACACCAGGGTGTTGGTGAGCAACACGACCGCGATCAGCTTGGTTTTTACCGAAAGCCGGGTGAAGGTAATCATCAAGGCGTTCCGCCGTTTTGTTCCACGATGGAGGCCAGCTTGAGCAACTGGGAGCTGAGCTTGAGATTGGCCCGCCGGGCAGTGGTCAAGTTGATGTCGAAACGGATGCGCTGGTCGGCCTCGACCAGACCGATCATGCCACCCATCCGGGCGAAGTCGTTGATATCGCTTACGGTCAGGACCGGCAGGCGCGCGAGCCTGGCCAGCACGGTTTTAAATTGCCCTTGCTCGACGCGGCCGATGAACACGATATGACAGCGGTCGAGACCCGTCATCGCTGGCAGGTGGCGTACTTCCACCGGATGGTTTTCCACTCTTTTCCCGGAAAGCATGGTCAGCGCGTCGCCAAACGGATTGGCGCCGGCGATGCAAATCCACAGCGGCGCGTCGTCGCTGGCGAACGCCTCTAACGGCCATTCCACGTACTTGGCGAAATTGTACAGATAAGCCGCCTTGACGGCGTACTCGTCGAATTCGGCCGCCCAAACCTTGCCCAGCAACAACCCGCTCAGCAAAAAATGGGTCAAGACCGCCAACCCATGGCGCCATGAAATCGCCGGGCGACGCCTGGCGACCGGCACCCTGCTTCCGCTCCCACTCCAGGTGGGGGCGGGCCATCTCGCGGGCGGGTTCATCGGAAATTCCATTTCACCTGACCATAGATACTGCGTTCCACTTCGACCGGGAAGGTGTAGGCTTCCTGGACGTATTCCACGTGATTTCCGTCCAGCAAATTGGCGCCCACCAGGGACAACTCCAAATCCTTGCGGGGACGCCACCCCAGGCGCAGGGTCAAAGTGGAATAGGGATCGACTTCCACGTTCCCGTAGGGAGAAAAAGTGCGCAGCGCCCCATCCCGATGGACGTAGCGCCACCACACATCGAAATCGAGGTCATCCTGGACATTCCAGGTCGAAAACAGGGAAATCTGATTCAGGACGCCAGAATTAAAGAGCGACTCGCCACCGCTTCCCTGAATATCCTGATGCAAATACGAATAGGCGAGTTGCAAGCGCCAGTTTTGGGTCGGACGCCAATCGGCCGCCAGTTCGAACCCGTAATTATGCCCCGCCCCCACGTTTTGCAATTCCAGGGGCACCACCAGATAGGGCGGGAAAGAGCGCGTCTCCGGAAACGGTGCTCCCGGAACCGTGGCGATAATCTGGTCGTAGTCGTTGTAGAAAGCCGCCGCGTCCACGGAAAATCGCTCCGACCACCGGGAGCGGTAGCCGATTTCATAGGCGATGAGATTTTCGGATTGAAGGTTCTGGGGACTGAAAATCGAAAAAAGCGTCGACAAATTTCCCGTGAGTGGCGAAGGGGGCAAGACAAACAGATTCACCCGTGAATCCTGCTCGCCGCGCGAGGGCGTGCGGACCGCACGGGATACCGCCGCCCACAACCGATGATCGGCATTCAGGGTCCACAACATTCGGATGCTGGGCTGCCATTCCCAGCCGGTGAAATCGTTGTGCTCGACCTTCAACCCAACCGTCAGGCGCAACTGTTCCGGAATCAGCTCCGCTTGATCCTGCACGAAGGCGCTGAAGAGTTGCGTGGTCAACTGGCTGGGTTTGACGGAACTGAACAAGGTATCGGTGAATTGATCGGAATCGCGCCGGTAACCCAGGCCCCAGACGATGGCTTGCCGATCGGTCAGCGCGAAATTGTGCTGGAAATCCAGATCGAAGGTATCGGAGTCGGCGACGTAAAGCGGATCGTCGCGCTTCGCGTACTGATAATACGCTTGCAGACCCATCCCCGCCGTGGCGGAGTATTGCCGCTCCCAGCGAGCCTGCACGCTGCCGCCCGAGGCCGTGGCCCGCGACAATTGCGATTCGACATACGGTGGCGCGAGCGTGGGCAACGTGTAATTCTGATCGAAATGGCCGTCGTACACGTCGCCCTGCACCGCAACCGTGTCCCGGGCCGACGGCGCCCAGTCCAGCCGGAATCCGCCCCGCCCCATCCGCCAGTCGTCGCTCGCGTCGCCACCGGTCGCGGCGGCCGTCTGACCGTCGCGCTCGGTGAATTGCCCGTAAAGCCGATATTGCGCGCTGTCGCCCAGCGTGCCGCCATAACGCACCCCGGCGATGGCTCGTTCCTCGTTACCGGCGGTCAACGCCACCAGTCCGCCCTGGGTGTCCTTGCTATTCCTGGTGATGATGTTGATCACGCCGTTGACCGCGTTGGCGCCCCACAGGGCGCCTCCCGGTCCACGCACCACCTCGATGCGCTCGATGTCGGGTAGGAACAAGTCTTGTATTTCCCAATACACCCCGGAAAACTGGGTGTTGTACACCGTGCGGCCATCGATCAGCACCAGCAACTTGTTGGCAAAACGGCCGTTGAAGCCGCGAATGGTGATGGCCCAGCGGCTGGAATCGATGCGGGCCACTTCCACGCCAGGCGCGAGCCGCAGCGCTTCCATCACGTTGGTCACCCCCGACCGGCGAATGTCGTCGGCGGTGATGACGAAAACCGCCGACGCCGTGTCTTGCAAGGCTTGTTCCACCTTCGCCGCCGACACCACCTTCACCTGCATCAGGTCCTCGATGCTGAACCCGGTCAAATCGGGCGCGGTGGCGGCGGCCGAACCGGCCAGCAGGCCCAGACCGACCGGCAAACACCGCCCAAATGGCATCTTACTCATTGATTTATTTAATATTAAATTTCAGAAATGGCATCCAGCGGCTTTGGCGCCGGGGTAATCGCAAAGCCATGACCAACCGAAACCCTAACCGTTATCCATTATCCTCACCCATTCGCTCCACCAAGCGCGCCCCCTCGCAATCCTTTGCCGCCCCTGGTCATTCCTGCCCATTATGGTAACCAACTTACCCAATTTCGAAACCCGGCTTGAGGTCGAGGGTCGCGCGAAAATCCCTCTCCGGCGAGCCAGAGAAGAGTTCAGGCGAGAGAGCCAGGGCAATCGCGCTTGCGGTAGCCGGACTGGACTGGCCGAGGAGCAGGCGCGACCGGTAATCATCGTTGAGGGCGGCGCGGAGTTTGCGACGGCGGATACTGTCGCGCGGCGGGCCGTTGTGGCGCGGCATGTTCAAGGCCACCCAGCGGATCAAAGCCAGGTTTTCCGGGGCGCGGAAGCCCGCTTCGCGTTCGAGCGCGATCGCTTCTTCACCCCGGACGCGGATGTGGGCCATGAAGCCGAACTCGGCCACGATGTCGCGCGCTTCCTGGTAGTCATAGCCTTTGTCCAAACACAGCCCCTGGGAGTGTTCGGCGGTGGGCTCGGGGCGCGGCACCACCACGCTTTCCAGGGTTTCGCGGGCCAGCTTCATGTCATGCCGGTTGGCACCGGCCACCGCCAAGCCAACGGGCACGGTACCCGAAACCCGAAAACCCGTGGTCGTCCGGTTGTTCGGCGTTCGGACACGCGTTCGCTTGGAGCAAGGTGCTTTGTTCATTTGCCTATTCCACCCGTTATTCGGATAGGCTCTAAATCTTCCCTGACGAATCGAAGCCCGCTTATGCTGCGCCGCAGCGTTCAGCGCCCTTCGATCAATTCCCCGAACAGTTCCCTGACCTTGGCCTTGGCCTCGATCAGCGCCATCCGCCCTTGTTCGGTGATCTCGTAGACCCGTCGCTCCCGCCGCCCGGCGCGCTCGCGCCGCGACGTCAGATAACCTTTTTTCTCCAATCCGTGCAGCATCGGGTACAGCGTCCCGGCGCTGATTTCGTAGCCGTGACGGCGCAGCTCCTCGATGAGGCCGAGGCCAAACAGAGGCTCTTCGGCCGCGTGATGCAGGATGTGCAAGCGGATCAGTCCGCCATACAGGTCTTTGTCGGTCATCGCCCTGGTCTCGCGGCACGTTGCTCGACGGCCGTTCTTCGCGACACGAGAACGACCGATCATGGCCGGCGACCGGCTGTTTGCGGCATCGCCATGCGTTCGCCTTCTTGATTCGCCGTCGATTGCGTTAATAATAATCGAAATTCGATAGCGAAATTCGATGAATGATTGAAGGTGTTCTCATGGAACTCGTTCTGATTGGCGTCGTTGCCCTTCTGACCTCTGGGTTGACGCTGTTCTCCGGCTTCGGTCTGGGCACGATCCTGATGCCGGTGTTCGCGCTGTTCTTCCCGGTGCCGCTCGCCATCGCGGCCACGGCGGTCGTGCATTTCGCCAACAATCTCTTCAAGTTTGGCTTGTTGTTCGGGCAGGCCGACTGGCGGGTCGTGGCCCGGTTCGGCGTGCCCGCCGCCGTCACCGCTCTGGTGGGGGCGGGTTTGCTCGGCCTGTTCGACCGCCTGCCGGTACTGAGTCGCTATACCCTGGGCGAATCGACGTTCGAAATCACCGCCGTCAAGGCCGTCATCGGGGTTTTGATCGTGGGGTTCGCGCTGCTGGAGCTGTGGCCGCGCTTTCAGGCGCTGGCTTTTCCGCCGCGCTGGCTTCCAGTCGGTGGAGCGCTTTCGGGCTTCTTCGGAGGGCTGTCGGGCAATCAGGGCGCGCTGCGTTCGGCGTTCCTGATCAAGGCCGGGTTGTCGAAGGACGCCTTCGTGGCGACCGGCGTGGTATCGGCGGTCATCGTCGATGCCACGCGACTGCTGGTGTACGGTACCAGCTTCATGGCAAGCCACCTGGTCCAGTCGCGAGAGGTGGTCGCGCCGGTCGTCGTGGCCGTCCTGTGCGCGTTCGCGGGCGCGGTGCTCGGCAAGCGTTTGCTCCAGAAGGTCACGCTGCGCGCGGTGCAGCGGGTCGTGGCCGGCATGATGCTACTGATCGGCGCGGGCCTGGTCGCCGGGCTGATTTGAGGCGCAGCGGGCGGGGTTCAATCATCCACCAGCCGCCGCCAGGCCGCGATCAAGCCGGCGGCGGCGCGATCGATGTCTTCTTCCAAGGTCATGACGCCGACCGAGAGCCGCACCGCGCCCGCCGCGCGGGCGGCGTCGATGCCCATCGCGGCCAGCACCCCGCTGACGGCGTCGTGTGCCGAGTGGCAGGCCGACCCGAGCGAGGCGGCCACCTCGGCGCTCGCGGCGTACAGCAACGCCCGCCCGGTCACGCCGGGAAACGAGACGTGCAGGGTGTTGGTTTGCCTTCACCGCTGGCGGCGGCGCCGCCGAGCAGGGCGAGGTTGTTGGCCTCGGTCGCGCAGCCGGTGAAGACGATTTCGTCCGGCGTCGCGCCGATCAGCGCCGCCACCTGTTGCCGGGCGTCATCGACCGCCGCTTTGGCGAATTCACCCCAGACATGAGACGAAGAGGGGTTGCCGAACTGCGCGCGCAGGAACGGCAACATCGCTTCAGCCACTTCCGGGGCGACCGGCGTGGTGGCGTTGTAATCCAGATAGACCGGCTCGCTCACGCCAGCGCCTGCTCCAGATCGGCGATCAGGTCGGCGGGATCTTCGAGACCGATGGACAGGCGCAGCATCGAGTCGGCAATGCCCCGGCGGGCGCGCTCCTCCGGGGTGAGACCGTGGTGGGTGGTGGTGCAGGGTTGGGTGACCAGGCTTTCCGCTCCGCCCAGACTCGGCGCCAGGGCGAACAACTGGAGCCGGTCGGCGACTCGGGTAGCGTCCGCGCCCGTGCCGGCCACGTCGATGCTCAACATCCCGCCGAAGCCGTGCATCTGCGCTTTCGCCAGGGCGTGGCCGGGGAAGTCGGGCAAACCCGGATAGTACACGCGGGCGATGCTCGGGTGCCGCGCCATCGCCTCGGCCACCGCCTGCGCCGTGGCGTTTTGTTGCCGAACCCGGATCACCAGGGTGCGCAGGCTGCGCGAGAGCAGCGCGGCGGTTTCGGCGGCGATGGTCGAGCCGAGATTCTTGCGCCAGTTCCATACTGGCAACAGCAGTTCCTTGGACCCCATCAACGCGCCGGCGGTGAGATCGCTGTGACCGCCCAGATACTTGGTCGCGCTGTGGACGACGAAGTCGGCGCCCAGTTCCAGCGGGCGCTGGTTGACCGGCGAGGCGAAGGTGTTGTCCACGGCGACTCGCGCGCCGTGGGCGTGGGCCAGGTCGGCAATCGCCCGGATGTCGAACAGTTCCAGCGCCGGGTTGGTCGGCGTCTCGAAGAACACCAGTTTCGCGCCACCGGCGAGCAGTGCGTCCAGCCGATCCAGCTCGCCGCCGAGGATCAGATGCGTCGGAATGCCCAGCAGCGGCAACTGGCTGGACAGCAGTTCCAGGGTGCCGCCGTAGGCGTCGCCGATGCAGACGATGCCTTCGCGGCCGTGGGCGAGAAACAGCGCGGTTTCGGCCGCCATGCCCGAGCAGAAGGCCCAGGCCAGCTCCGCGTCTTCCAGACTGGCGAGCGTCTCCTCCAGGGCGAACAGGCTGGGATTCAGGCCGTAGCGGGTGTAGAGGCTGCCCGGCTTCCGGCCATCCACCACGTCGAGCAGGTCGGCGGTCGAGGCGAAAGCGAACGTGGTGGTGTTGTAAAGCGGCAGGTGCGGGCTGCCGTGGGCGTCCTTGAGCGTGCTGCCGTGAATGGCGCGGGTGGCGAGGGCGTGGCGGGAGTCGGGGGTCATCGGTGGGTTTCCGGGTCGTCAGTTGATGTTTTAGTTGATTTAACGTGAGTTCCGGATAAGGATGGGTGGTGGCCCCCGGCGCGGAACCTGCTAAGGTTCTTTGGTTACCACACCTACCACGCCGGGAGCCACCCCCATGAGCTTAGAAGACCTGTTCTGTGATGTCGATGACTTCTGCCGGGTGTTCCTGCCCGCCTGGCATCGCCAGCTCCTGACCGACGGCACCCGCCAGCGGCGGCGGGCCAGTCGCTTGACCCTCAGTGAAATCATGACGATCTTGGTCTATTTTCATCAGGCGCGGTACCGCAACTTCAAGGCCTTTTACCTGTTGCACCTGTGCCGGCATTGCCGGGGCGAGTTTCCCAACCTGTTGAGTTACAATCGGTTTGTTGCACTCATCCCCACCGCCTTGATGCCGATGCGCATCTACTGGAACCCCCGCCGGGGGGAGGACACCGGGATCGCCTTCGTCGATGCCACCTCGCTGGTGGTCCGCCACAACCGCCGCATCCACAGCCACAAGGTCTTCAAAACAGTGGCGCGGCGGGGCAAAACCTCCATGGGCTGGTTCCACGGCTGCAAGCTCCATCTCGTCGTCAACGAGCGCGGGGAACTCCTGGCCTTTCGTATCACGCCCGGCCACGTCGACGACCGCCAGCCGGTACCCGAGCTGACCCAGGGTCTGACCGGCAAGTTGATCGGTGATCGCGGCTACATTTCCCACCAACTGTTCCACGTTCTCTGGGAGCGGGGCTTGCGCCTGATCACCAAAATCCGCAAGAACATGCACAACAAATTGATGCCCATGGTGGATAAGCTGTTGTTGCGTAAGCGTGCGATCATCGAAACCATCAACGATCAGATCAAAAACATCCAGCAGATCGAGCACACCCGCCATCGCAGTGTCGTCAACGCCATGATCAATGTATTGGCCGCATTAGTGGCCTACACTTACCAGCCTCGCAAACCCTCCCTCAACCTGTCCCAAAATGAACTTAAGCTTTTAACTTGTCAGGAATAATTATCCGGAACTCGCGTTAAATAATGAGAAAAACACAATTGCCTTGGGGCAAGGGTCAGGGCAATCGCGCTATAGGGTAGCTGGACTGGGCTGGCCAAGGAGCAAGCGCAACCGGTAGTCATCGTTGAGGGCGGCGCGCAGTTTCTGGCGGCGCAGGCTATCGCGCGGCGGGCCATTGTGCCGCAGCACGTTCAGGGCCATGCGGCGGATCACGCCCAGGTTTTCCGGGGCGTGGTCGCGTCGGGTCCGGCAGGCATCCTCGCCGAACTGGACGTCCAACACCCAATGCTGGGCGTTCTCAAGCGCCCAATGGTTGCGCACGGTGGCGGCAAACCGCTCCCGGTCCGCCAACGAGGACAGGAAATATCGGCATTCGGTACGGCTCTGATCGCCGATGATCCGCGTGGACTCGACCCGACCGACCGCCTGCAGCCCCCGCCACGCCGGCTTGGCCTCCAGCCAGTCAATCCGGTCACTGAGGGCATAGCGGCGGAGTTCAATCCGCCCGTGATCTTTTTCCACCGTCTCGATCACCGCCAACCGCCCGCGCGCCACTTCGGTATCCAGCCAGAGTTGGACATCCGCGCGCAACGTTGGCTGATTAGCCTTGAGGGCCAGCACGTAATCGGCCCCCCCTCGATGATCTGATCGGCCATGGCCTTTTGGCAGCCCATGGCATCGATCGAGACCACCGCCCCCTGCAGGTCCAGCAACCCCAGCAACTCCGGAATGGCGTTGATTTCATTCGACTTCTCGGCTACCGCCCGCTGGGCCAGCACCCAGCGCGCCCGACCGGCAAAGGCGCTGACGAGATGCACCGCCGGATTGGCACCGTCCCGACTGCCCCGCAGCGCCTTCCCATCAATGCAGACCTGTTCATTCCCCAAGCCCGGCAAGGCTGCGGTCGCCCAGGCGGTGAAGGCCGCCTGGAAGGCGGTCGGCTCGATCCGCCCCAGCCCATCGCTCAAGGTGTCGTGCGAGGGAATGCCGTTGGGCAACTCCAGAAACCCCCGCAACCAGGCTTCCTTCTCCTCGGCAAAGTCCGCCATCCCCACCCAGTCCTCCACCCCGCTCAACACCGCGCACAGCACGATCATCAGAATGTCATGGAGTTTATGGAGCTTGTTCTGGGTCTCCCGACGGGGATCCGGCAGATCGGCAAAATACGGGCGCGGGTCGGGCAATTGGGGCAGCATCAGTCCTCTCCACCAGATCAATCCCGTCCCGCTATCCTAGCAATCAGCCTGCTGTCAACCCCCCACATAGCGCGACTGCCCTGCATGGGTGATGTCTAGATAGTGAAAGCCCAGTTCTTTTACTATACTGATGAGGCGGGTTGCGTCAGACCAAATCAATGACTCATCATGTCGTTCCATCCAGTTCACAGCAAGATTCTTCCCCCGCCCCAGAGCCAGCGAGAGCCGGAATAAGGGGGGAGTTTTGAGTTTTCAGCCCTCCACTCCAAGCGCTTTCCCAGCGGCGGGCCAAGGGAATGAAAATTCGCGCCGACGGGGCTTCGTTCAAATCCCAGGTTATGCAGTCGAGTGCGAGATCGAGCGCGGGGGAATGGCGACCGTGTATCGCGCCATGCAGCACTCGCTGGGCCGTCCGGTGGCGGTTAAGATCCTGGCGCGGGGACCCGATGATCAGGACGACTTCGCGCAACGCTTCAAAAAGGAAGGCCGCATTCTCGCCCGGTTGTTGCACCCCAATATCGTCACCATCTATGACATTGGGGTTTCCGAGGACAACCAGCTTTTTCTGTCCATGGAGTATCTGGCCGGCGGCACGCTCCGGGACCGGATCAAGCGGGGGTTGCCCTTCGAGTCCACGATTCACATCATCAGGACCATCGCGAAGGCGATCGGCTATGCCCATGAAAAGGGTGTGATTCACCGGGATGTGAAGCCATCCAATATCATGTTCCGCCACGATGGAACGCCCGTGCTGACTGATTTTGGGGTCGCTCGTGTGATGACCGGATCGAGCACGGTCCGCACGATGACCGGGTTAACGGTCGGCAGTCCGGGCTACATGAGTCCGGAACAGGCCATGTGCCACGGCGTCACGGTTCAGTCCGACTTGTACAGTCTCGGCGTGGTGCTGTACGAGATGCTCGCTGGGTATCCGCCCTATCAGGCGGATAGTTCGCTCGCCGTGGTGTTGAAGCACTTGCATGATCCCATCCCCGGTCTGCCCAGAGAACACGCGAATCTCCAACCGATCCTGAACAAGCTGCTGGCGAAAAAACCCACGGATCGGTATCGGGATATCAGCGAATTTCTGGCGGCGCTCAATTGCATCGTGCCTGGCGATACCGGTTCGCAGCCCAAGGCGACGACCGGCGGTTCTCCGTTGGCCATGGTGGAATTCGCCAGCGGAACCCTTCGCAACCTATGGCTAAAACGACCGCGCCGCTTCCTCTGGCTGGGGATGATCAGCGTTTCGGTGCTCTTAATCGTGGTCGTGTACGCCTTCCGGTCCAGAACGGCCACGGAAAGCAGCGAAGCAATGCCCAAGGAGCCTCCGCAACCGGTCGTCGCCAACACGGCGCCGGTGTCGCGCGAGACCGAAATCGCGACGTTGTTGCAGCAGGCGGAAGCGCGGCTCAAGGCCGGACTGCTGACGGACGAAGCCGAGGAGAGTGCGGAGGCGGCGTACCGGCAAGTGTTGAAGCTGGACCGGGGCAATGCCCTGGCCCTGGCGGGATTGGAGAACATCGCCAGGGAATACGAACGGCTGGCGCGGCAGCGCCTGGACGCTGGGGCACCGAGGGAGAGCGTGGACCCGATCCAAAAAGGGTTGGTGGTGGCCCCAGGCCATGCGGGATTAGTGCAATTGCGTCAGGTGGCCGAACAGCGCATCGCCGAACGGAAGGCCCAAATAGCCGAACGGGAACGCCAGCAAGAATTGCGATTGCAGGCCGAACAATATTTGGAGAACGCTCGGAGCAGTTTTACCGAAGGGTTGTTGGAAATCAGCCAGGCGCATATCGAACAAGGCTTGCAGGCCGTGCCCGATCACCCGGATTTGTTGGCCCTGCGCGACCAGGTGAAAGCGCGGATAGCCGAAACCGCGCAGCGACGGGCGGAAGAGGCGCGACGCCAGGCGGAAGAGGCGGAGCGCCGCAAAACCGAAAAGGCCCAGCAGGAGGCAGCAGCCGAACGGCGGCGCCGGGAGGTGGATCAGTCCCTGGCGCGGGCCGTGGAAGCCCGATGGAAGAATGATTATGCGGCCAGCAGCCAGTTCATCGAACAGGGGTTGGAGAAAGTCCCCAACCATGACGGGCTGTTGCGCTTGCGGGAAGAGGTCGCGCGTGAAGTCGCGGAAGCGAAAACCCGCCAAGAGCGAGAGGAGCAGCGACGACGCCAAGCCGAACAATTTTTGGCGCAGGCGCAAGGCAGTTTTCAGCAGGGCGCGTTGGATGCCAGCTTGACCCAGATCGAGCAAGGCTTGGCGGTCATGCCAAATCATCCAGGTTTGCTGGCCGTGCGCGACCAGGTCAAAACGCGGTTAGCCGAGCAGATCCGCCAGCAAGCGGAAGCCCAACGGCGGCAGCAGGAAGAAGAAGCACAGCGCCAGGCGGCGGCGGCGGCCAGGCGTCGGCAGACCGAACAGGCTCGCCAGCAGGCGGAACTGGCCAGGCGCCAGCAGGAAGAGGAAGCGCGGCGTCAGGCGGAGGAAGCTGAGCGTCGAAAGGCTGAACAAGCTCGTCAACAGGCGGAACTGGCTAGGCGCCAGCAGGAAGCCGATCAATCTCTAGCGCGGGCGGTCGAGTTACGGCAAAAGGGTGACCTGGCAGCCAGCTTGCAGCAAACCCAGGAGGGTTTGGCCCTGGTTCCGGATCATGCAGAGCTGTTGCGCCTGGGTGAGTCGATACGCACTCAGTTAGCGGCGGAGCAAAAGCGACAGGCGGAACTGGTCCAGCGGGAACAGGAGATCAAAACACTACTGGAGCAGGCGGAAGGCCACCTGAAGGCGAAGCGTCTGATCACGCCGGCAGGGAAAAATGCGCAGGAAACCTATCGGCAGGTTCTGAAGCTGGATGTGGGTAATACCCAGGCTCGGGCAGGGTTGGAGCGGATTGCCCAGGAGTATCTGCAACAGGCGCGACAGCGGCGGTCAGTAGGAGCATTGCAGGACTGTTTGGGGCTGATTGACAAAGGGCTGGCGGTGATTCCGGATCAGGTGGATCTGTTGCGCCTGCGCGAGGAGGTGCGCGCCGAATGGTCGGCGGAACAACAGCGCCTGGAACAGCAGCGACAGAGCGAACAACAGCAAAAGGAGCAACAACGGAAAGAGCAGCAACGCTTGGAACAGCAGCGACAGAGCGAGCAGCAGCAAAAGGAGCAACAACTGAAAGAGCAGCAGCGGAAACTGGAACGGCAGCAGCAACAGGAACAGCAACAGCAACGTCTAGAGCAGCAGCGACAGGAAGAAAAGCAGCGGGATCAGCAAAAGAAGCTTGAACAACAGCAGCGCCAGCAGGAGCAACAGCGCCAAGAGCAACAACAACGGCTTGAACAGCAGCGTAAAGAACAGCAGCGGTTGGAACAACAGCGCCAGGAAGAAAAGCAACGGCAGGAGCAACAAAGGAAGCTTGAACAACAGCGGCAAGAAAACCTTCCACAAAAGCCAACTCAACCAGAAACCACTGCCAAACCGCGTGTGTTTGGAACATTCTGAGACAGGACTTTCGCTTATAGTTTTATAAACTCAATTTTCTGATATAATAGCTGAATGAAAATTACTAAGCAACGTTATGTGGAGTACATCATTAGTACGCCGATCAACTATACTTGTACTAATCTGGCTGATCATTTGGACGATATCAGTCATGATGCGATTAATGATTATTTGCGGCGTGAAAAACACACGGCGCATACGGTATGGGAATTAGCGCAACGGTTGATCACGAACAGTAGTGAAGCCTCTCTTATTGTGGATGACAGTGTTCAGGATAAAAGCTATTCCCAAAAAATCGAAATGGTGAAGCGTCAATATAGTGGAAATGCACATGGCTTAGTGAAAGGGATCGGAATTGTTAATCTAGTCCATGCCTATCGAGGAGATTATCATCCACTGGATTTTCGCGTTTATGCCCCGGCGGATGATGGCAAAACAAAAAATGACCACTTCCGGGATATGCTTCGCCAAGCCTTTGAAGAAAAAGGAATTCAAGCGCAAACAATCCTGTTTGATAACGGGTATGCCGCTGCGGAAAATCTCAAATTCATTCATCGACTGGGCAAGTTTTTTGTGACCACCTTGAAAGAAAATCGCCTCGTCAGCCTCGGTCAAGAGCAAGGTTACATTCATTTGCAACAGATCGAATGGACTCCCGAACTACTCCAGTATGGTATCACCGTTAAACTCAAGGAAGTCCCGTTTAAAGTGCAGCTTTTCAAGGTGGTCGCCACGAACGGCGACTGAGAGACTGTGATGTAGACAACCGAAGGTAACCAATGGGGAGAGATGGAAAATGAAAACTACGGTACTTTGCTCGATGGTCGTACTGGGCGCCCTGCCCATGGCAGCTTCGGCCGAAGAGGCTAGTTCAACTTTCTCGTGGGGGGACGTGACTTTTCAGCCACGGGTGTATGCGGGGTATGCTGATTATGAATTGAAAACAGGCAGTTTTACATATGTCTCAGAAGACGGGTCTTCCTTCATAGGAAGCCCAAAATTTAATCGGCAATTTGATACTAAACTCCCACTTTCTGGTTTTATCGGTGGGATTGGTGGAACCGCAGCAATTGGGCATTTTTTTGGTGATTTTTATTATCAATCAACCCTCAATCAGGCAGCTTACTCGAGTATCGATGGACAAGATAGTTACTTCGTCTATCATTTCGGTGACGTTGATGCAAGACACTATGATTGGGCTTTATCTTTGGGCTATATAATTACCGATCAATGGTCGGTATTTGCTGGTTATAAATCAGGAAAGACTAATTGGGACCAGTCATATAATTTTTATGTGGTTGATAATTATGCTCTTAATGCCAATGGTAGTATAGACGGAAAATTCGAACAAAATGGCCCGTTTCTAGGGACTTCTTATTCTTTCCAAGCTGGCCCAGGTGTACTCACATTCAAAATCGCCTATGCTTACTTGGATGGTGAATATAATGGAAATTATCAGGAAAGGGTGACAGTCATTCCACCTCCTGATACGATATATTATTCTAGTATCAAATTAGATGGTAGTTCCAACGCCTACTCGCTTGGGTTATCTTGGACTCAATCACTGACCGACAACTTTGGATACTCTATCGGCCTTAATTACCATCGATATGATTTTGGTTTGTCTGGTGGACAAACTAGTCTTCGTATAGAAGGTGGTGGTACACAAATCGGTAACCCCAATGATGAAGTAACTAATGGCACTCTCACTGAAGAGCTATTTACCCTCACCGCTGCCATGACCTATCGTTTCTAGTAGGAAATCCCCAAGCCCACCTTACCGGTGGGCTTGCTTTTCTGGAGAATAGCCATGGCTCAAAAGTGGTGGAAGGGCCTGAGTGGGCTTGCTTTGGTATTCAGCATTCAAGGCGCGGTCGCCGGCGATGTTTGGCTCGTGATTACCTCCGATCAACCGGGAGCGGCAGTTTTCGTGGATAACGTCTATCGCGGCGTGACACCTCAACGGTCCAGCGATGCCCTGCGCATACAGGCTCCCCAAGGGACTCATGAAATCAAGGCGAGCGTGCGAATCGATGGGAAGGACTACGTGACAAGACAAGCCGTCGACGCGCGAGGAGATCGAGAAAACCCTGTGCAAATCAACCTGCGCGAAGAAACCGCCCGTGCTTCGGACGCTCCAACGGCTCCGCCGGGCCAAGCCGGCAAACCACCATTCGAAACAGTGATTCCCGTCGGCGAACTGGAAGTGCCAGGGAGGAATTTTTAGGCGGGAAATCGAATGAAAACCATGATTGATATTCCAGAGCCTCTTTACAACGAGGCAAAAATCCGCGCCGTTCAGAGTGGAAACACGCTCAATGATTTGATTTTGAAAGCGATTCAGCGTGAACTTTATTCCTTATCCACACCGTTCGTGCCCTCAAGGCTCTCGACAACTCTAGAATCACCTTTCTCTATCGACGAGCAGGGCTGGCCAGTATTGAAACGAGCGCCAGAAGATGGAACCATTGTTACCGAAGAGTTCATAAACCGTAAGCGTTCAGGCACCTCCCCCCAGTGGGG
>CALGOO010000244.1 GCA_937960715.1 uncultured Candidatus Competibacteraceae bacterium | reverse complement strand
ACGCAAGGCGGATGACGCGCAACGCAAGGCGGATGACGCGCAACGCAAGGCGGATGACGCGCAACGCAAGGCGGATATCGCTGAACAGGAAGCCACCTTGGCCACGGAACGCGCGGCGCGGTTGGCGGAGCGGTTGCGGCGGCTGGGCATCGATCCCGATTCGGTGTGAACCGCCGGGCGTCAAAGCACCTGCTTGAGAAACGCCTGCGCCCGCGGTTCCTTGGGCGCGGTGAAGAACCGAGCGGGCGGAGCGTCTTCGAGAATCCGCCCGGCGTCCATGAACATCACTCGGTCGGCGACTTCGCGGGCGAAGCCCATCTCGTGAGTGACCACCGCCATGGTCATCCCTTCCCGCGCCAGTTGCTTCATCACATCCAGCACTTCGCCGACCATCTCCGGGTCCAGCGCGCTGGTCGGCTCGTCGAATAGCATCACCTTCGGGTCCATCGCCAGGGCGCGGGCGATGGCCACCCGCTGTTGCTGGCCGCCGGACAACCGGGACGGGTATTCGTTCGCCTTCTCGGCGATGCCGACCTTGGTCAGCAGATTCATCGCCTTCTCGTTGGCCTCGGTCGGTCCGCGCTTGCGCACCACCCGCTGCGCCAGCGTCACGTTCTCCAACACGGTCTTGTGGGGAAAGAGATTGAAGTGTTGGAACACCATCCCGACCTCGCGGCGTACCGCGTTGAGGTTGGTCTTGCTCCCCGTCAGGTCGATGCCGTCGATGATGACCTGACCGTCGTTGAATTCCTCCAGGCCGTTCAGACAGCGCAGGAAGGTGGACTTGCCGGAGCCGGACGGGCCGATGATCACCACCACCTCGCCCTTGGCGACCTGGGTGGAGACATCGTCCACCGCCCGCACGACCTGACCACGGCCCTCGAACGTCTTGATCAGATTTCTGACCTCAATCACTGCGAGCAAACCTCCGTTCCAGCCAAAACAGCAGTTGCGACAGCACGGCGGTGACCAGCAGATAGAGCAGGGCGACCGTGAACCAGATTTCAAAGGTGGCGAAGCTGGAGGTAATGATCTCCCGCCCGCTCTTGGTCAAATCGGTGATGGCGATGACCGATACCAGCGAGGAATCCTTGATCAGGCTGATGAACTGCCCGGCCAGCGGCGGCAGCACCCGTTTGAACGCCTGTGGCAGCACGATATGAATCATGGTCTGCGTGGCGTTCATCCCCAGCGATCGGGCCGCCTCGGTCTGGCCTTTGGCGATGGACTGGATGCCGGCGCGGATGATCTCGGCGGTGTAGGCCCCAACGAACAGCGCCAGCGCGCCGACGCCGGCCACGATGCGATCCAGGTTCAACACGGTGCCGATGAAGAAGTAGAAGATGAAAATCTGCACCAGCAGCGGCGTGCCTCGAATCAGCTCGATGTAAATGATCGCCAGCCCGCGCAGGGTGGGGTTTTTCGAGATCCGGCACAGGCCGGTGATCAGGCCGATGGCCAGCCCGATGAAGCCGGAAACGAAGGAAATCCAGATCGTGACCCACAATCCCTGGGCCAGCGGCCCGACGCGCCATTCGAAATTGACGCCGACCGTATCGTTTTCGGCGACGGCATCACCGACCTTGACCTGGGCTTTTTCCGCCATCACCGCGACCGGCTGGCCGCCGCCCTCGGGCGTGATCACGATCCGGTTGAAGCGGCCTTCGGCGGTGAGCGCGCTGACTTGACCGGGGACCGGGGCGTCTTGCGCGACTTCGGCCCGATAGGCGAAGTACTGCGGCACCCGCTCCCAGCGCCACTCGTAATGAATCCGCTGGGTGGCGTACCACAGACTGGCCGCCAGCCCCAGCAGAATCACAGCCAGCAACCCCTGCCAGGGCCGCTGGGCAGTGCGTCGTTTCAGCGGCACGGCTACTGCACGTCTTTCAGCCAGTCGGTGTTCTTAAACCACTTCTGGTGCAGCTTGTCGTGGGTACCGTCTTTCTTGATCTTGGCCAGGAAACCGTTGAGCGCTTTCAAAAACGCGGGATCGCCCTTGGCGATGGCCCAGCCGATCGGTTCGTCGGTGAAGGGCTGGTCCAGAAAGACGAGCTTGCCCTCGCCGCGCTGGACGTTGGCGACCAGGTTGTAGGGACCATCGTAAACGAAGGCGTCCACCTTGCCGTTGACCGTTTCCATCACACCCTCGGCCTCGGTTTCATAGGAGAAATATTGCGCCTTGGGGATGTATTTCTTGGCGGCGATTTCCCCGGTGGTGCCCAGCTTGGAGGCAACCTTGTACTCGGGCTTGTTGAGATCCTTGTAGGATTTGACCTTACCGGCCAGATCCTTGCGCAGCAGAATCGTCTGGCCCACCAGCATGTAAGGCTCGGAGAAATCCACTTTCTGCTTGCGCTCGTCGGTGATGGTCATGCCGCTCATGATGATGTCGCACTTGTTGGTGAGCAGGGCGGGGATGATGCCATCCCACGCGGTGCTGACCAGTTCCAGCTTGGCCGCGCCCAGGTCCTTTTGCATCAGCGCGGCCAGGTCCGGGTCGAAGCCGATGATTTGGCCGCGCTTATCCGTCATTTCAAACGGCATGTAGGCCGGCTCCAGGCAAACCCGCAGACCGTCCTTCTTGATTTGCTCCAACTTGCCCGCCCAGGCGGGTGGCAGATTCAGACCGAACAGAGCGAGAACGGCGAGCGCGATCAGACGGAGTTTCATGCGGGGATTCTCCTTGGGGTGGCGACGATTATTGGAATTTAAGTGTAGTGGCGTCTTCGCGCCGTGAGAACGGGGCGGAGCGCGGCCGTCTAAAATATTACCGTTTCATTTCCAGCGGGGATAGCGAGCTTGACGAGTCGCTCAAGTCGATTTGCCTTCGTCCAGCAACTCCCGGATCACCATGCGGATACCGCAGTGGGGACAACGCGGCATTTCCTCGATGGGGATGTAGATGATTTCGGTATGCCGGCATTTCGGGCACTCGACCTGCACGGGTTCTACCTTGTCGCGTTTCATCAGCCAACTCCTCGTCTAGGGGGCGGGTTGGGCGCGGAGCCGGGCGATGGCCCGTTCAAAACGCTGCAAACCTTCCGCGATCAGTTCGTCGGGGATGATCAGCGAGGGGGCGAGACGAATCACGTCCGGCCCGGCCACCAGCACCAGCAGACCCTCGTCCAGAGCGGCCTTGATGAAATCCCGGCTACGGCCATGCCAGGCTTCCACCAACTCGCAGCCGAGCAGCAACCCCATGCCGCGCAATTCCCGAAAGACGCCAAAGCGTTCATTGATCCGGCGCAGGCCGGCCATGAATGCGTCGTGCTTGCGGCGCACGCCGGCCAGCAGTCCGGGGTCGCCGAACAGTTCCAGCGCCGCCCCGGCGACCGCGCAGCCCAGCGGATTGCCACCGTAGGTCGTGCCGTGGCTGCCGACGGTGAGGCTGGCGGCAATCGCGGCGGTGGTGAGCATGGCGCTGATCGGGAAGCCGCCCCCAAGGCCCTTGGCGGTGGTCAGGATGTCGGGGGTGACGCCGTAACCCATGTAGGCGTAGAGATGCCCGGAGCGACCGTTGCCGCATTGCACTTCGTCGAAGATCAGCAGCGCCTGGTACCGATCGCAAAGTTCGCGCACACCTTGCAAAAATTCCGGGGTAGCGCTGATGACGCCGCTTTCGCCCAGTATCGGTTCCACGATCACCGCGCAGGTCCGGTCGGAAATCGCTGCGGCGAAGGCGGTCAGATCGTTGAACGGAACGTGGGTGATGCCCGGTGGCAGCGGCTCGAAACCCTCGGTGTATTTAGCTTGGCCGCCCACGGTGACGGTGAACAGGGTTCGACCGTGGAACGAGGGGGTGAAGGCGATGATCTCGCGCTTGTCCGGGCCGAAATGGTCGGCGGAATATTTACGCGCCAGCTTGAGCGCGGCTTCGTTGGCCTCCGCGCCGGAATTGGCGAAGAACACCCGCTCGGCGAAGGTCAGTTCGCACAGCCGGCGGGCGAGCTTCAAGGCCGGCTCGTTGGTCAACACGTTGCTGACATGCCAGAGTTTTTGCGCCTGTTCGGTCAGCGCCGCGACCAGTTTGGGATGAGCGTGACCCAGGCCGGTGACGGCGATGCCGCCGGCGAAGTCGATGTACTCGCGCCCGTCCTGGTCCCACAGACGGGAGCCTTCGCCGCGCACCGGGACGATCGCCGCCGGAGCGTAGTTGGGCGCCATGACTTCGTCGAACAGCGCGCGGGTGACGGGGGGATGGTTCATCGGTACGATCCTGATCCAATACGGTGCCAAAGAAAGCAGTGGAAAGCGAAGGCCGACGGCGCGACGCGGTCAGGGGTATTTCACCTTTGCCATTTTTTTGACGATACTCTATTTCAGCGGAACGAACCACCATCGACCATGCCTGGCGGATTGCGGTATGCCTGACGGTGATGGTCTATCGCCTTACCCATCTTCGGTCGCGAATGAGGTGAACTTCGACATGTCGTTGCGGACCATTCCCGAATCCAGTTATCTGATGCGGATGGCCGATGGGACCATCAAGCAGGTCAATCCGTTCACCGGCACGGAAGTGTGGACCGTTCCGGGCCGGGGCAACCGGCCGCTGGGAGTCAGTTCGCACACTCCCGTTCCCCTCGACCCGGCCCGGCATGACGCGCATTGCGCGTTTTGCGCCCGGCGTTATCTGGAGACGCCGCCCGAGAAGGCGCGGCTAGTCAGGATCGACGACAAATTTACCACGTTGCGCCATCTCCCCTTCGACGCGCTGTTCGACACGGTGGCCGAATTTCGCCGGATCCCCAACCTGTTCGAGATCGTTTCCTTCGATTATTGGCAGAAGAATTTCGGCTACAGGCTGCCGGACGCGCTCGAAGCGCACAAGCGCAACTATCTAGCTTCCGAGGCTGGCCGCTACCACGTCCTCAAGGTGGTGGAACAACGCTTGAAGGCCGCTGGGGTGGACGAAGCCGTCTGGGACCGGATGTCCCTGGACGAGCGGCTCCAGTTTGCCAACGCCTTCTTCGGCGGCGGCCACGAAGTGATCGTGGCTCGGCGCCATTTCGTCGACGGCGCCACCCACGATCATCAACTGGCGTCCTCCGGCGCCCTGACCCCGGAAGAGCATTATCAGTATCTGCGCTTCACCATCGACGCCATGCGCGACCTCTACATCAACAACCGCTATATCCGTTATATCGCGGTGTTCCAGAATTGGCTGAAGCCGGCCGGCGCGTCCTTCGATCACCTCCACAAGCAATTGGTGGCCATCGACGAGCGTGGGGTCCAGAACGAGGTGGAGTTGGAGCGGGTTCGGACCAATCCCAATTTTTACAACGAGGCGGCGGTCAACTTCGCCGGCTATCGCAACCTGGTGGTGGCCGAGAACGATTACGCCATCGCCTTCGCCGGGTTTGGCCATCGGTTTCCCACGCTGGAAATTTTTTCCAAGAGCGAGCGCAGTCAGCCGTGGAATCATTCCCCGGATGAACTGCGCGGCATGTCCGATCTGGTCCATGCCTGCCACGCCGCCAGCGGGTCCGAGGTTCCTTGCAACGAGGAATGGTATTACAAACCGCCGGATGTGGATGTGTCCATGCCGTGGCGGGTGCTGCTCAAGTGGCGGGTCTCGACCCCGGCCGGGTTCGAGGGCGGCACCAAGATTTACGTCAATACCATCGATCCCGAGAGCTTGCGCGACCGGGTGGTGCCGAGGCTGTTCCAGCTCAAGAACGAGGGCCGGATCGCGCCGATGAAGATCGCCTTCGAGTGCGCCTGCGTGCCCAACTGCCTCCGCTACAACCCCGCCGTGCGGCAGCAGGACTCTTCCCATCCCGAATTCCCGCCGTTGTCGAGCGGCCGGGGTCAGGAGGGGTGAGGTTGCGTTTCACCGGGTCTTGAGCAGGGGCGTCAGCTCGTATTTGCGCTGGTGCTTCTCGCGTGGCGCGTCCAGATGGGGCCGTGGCCGTTCAGCCAGACGCTGGCTATGACTGAGTTGTCACATTCGTTCCATCGCCTCGTGGCACGCTCCGATAATGCACCACCGAAGAGTGCCTGGTTAAGAGTCCGCGCATCGATATCGTAGGGTTGCCAAAGCTTCAACGCATCGGGGTTTCCAGGAAGGCATCAATGACGGCGACCCAGGCCTTGCCGATGTTGCGCGGATCGTAGCCGCCGCCACCCACGCCGACGATCCGACCCTCGGCGAATTCCTCGGCGATCTGGCACAGCCCGCGCGCGGCGCGTCCGTGGGCGCGGAACGAGTAGTGCAAATGGGCCAGGGGGTCGCCATCCAGGCCGTCGGCGCCGCAGTTCATGAAGATGAATTGCGGTTCCCATGGACGCAGGAAGCCCTCGATCTTGTCCCACATCAGCATGAAGTCGTCGTCGGCCGAGAGCGGCAGCAGCGGGATATTGAGCTTGCGGCCCTTGGCCGGTCCCTTGCCCACCTCGTGCGGAAAGCCGCTTTGCGGGAAGTTGTAGCGGCCATCCTCGTGGATGTCGGCGAAGATGACGGTCGGGTCGGACTCGAACGGGTAATACACGCCGTCGCCGTGATGGGCGTCGATGTCCACATAGGCGATCCGTTCCAGCCCGTAATCCCGCTGCAGTACCCGGATGGCCACGCCGACATCGTTGAACACGCAAAAACCGGAAGCGGTGTCGGGCATGCTGTGGTGCAGGCCGGCGATGGGGACAAAAACGCGCCGCGCCTCGTTATTCATCACCTTGCGGGTGGCGTCCACCACGGTGCCGACCACGAACGAGGCGTCCTCGAACACGCCCTGGTAGGCTGGAGTATCGCCATAATCGAGCACGCCGCTGCCTACCTTGGAGAAGCTCTTGACCTTTTCCACGTAGCGAGTGGTATGGAACAGTCTGAGCTGGTCCTCACTGGCCATGACCGGCGGGAACACCCGAACCTGATAATCGAACTGGCGCCGGTGCATCTCGTCCCAGAACGCATGGATGCGATTTTCGCCGAACGGGTGGTCCTCGAATCCGTACCGGCTCAGCTCATCACCGTCATAGACGGCCACCGTTCTACTTCGCGCCATTGCCCTGCATCCTCCCGCCTGGGGGTCATCAATTGGTCATTGCATTATCATAGTCCAGTTCCGGGCTGGTTGAACGGGCGGCGGGGCCAGGATCCGACGGTCGGGTTCATCGCTCGCCGTTCGATTTTCCATCGCGGCCCCGTTTGGAGGAGTTGCCATGACATTTATAGAACAACAGGATAGCTTTCCCCGCGATCGCCAGCCGACCGTCCGCATCCTGGCGATGCCGGCCCACACCAACCCCAACGGCAACATCTTCGGCGGCTGGATCATGGCGCAGATGGATGTGGCCGGCAGCGTGGTGGCGGTGGAGTATGCCGGCGGGCGGGTGACCACCGTGGCCGTGACCTCGATGGAGTTTCACAAGCCGGTGTTCGTGGGCGATCTGGTGAGCTGCTTCGCCCGGATTCAGAAGGTGGGTTCGACCTCGATCACCGTCAAGGTCGAGGTTTTCGTCCAGCGCGCTCGCGACGGCCAGTTGCTGTCGGACAAGGTCACCGAGGCAGTGATCGTCTACGTCGCCATCGACGACCGGGGCGGACCACGCAAACTGCCGGAGCGGGGGCCGGATTTCGGGCGGTATTGGTGAGGGGCTCAGCCGACGACGGCGCGATGTTCCGGTGAAACTGAGTCCCGTCCCAGAAGCCAGTCGCCGATTTCCGCCTGGGTCCGTTGCGCTAGCGCATCGCGGGAAGGATGCGGCGGCGAGTGAATCGCGCCGAATTGCAAGTCCGCCACGAGGCCCGGTTCACCCAACAACCGCCACAGGTGCGGCAGCAATTCGTCATCGCCGACGAAGGGGACGGTCGGGTTGACGCCCCCGGTGCCAGGATAACGCAGGGCAATGGCCTGCACCGGACAGCGGGCCAGGATCGCGGCCTGGAACAGCCGGGGATAAAATCGCCGAACCGTCTCGCCGGTGGTGGAGGTCCCTTCCGGGAACACCAGCACCCGCCCACCCTGCCGCAGGCGCCAGACCAGTTGCTCCGTCGCCTCGCCCGCGCCATTGTCGCCGCCGCGCCGAATGAAGGCGGTACCCGCCCGCCGGCACAGCCAGCCGAACAACGGCCAGCCGGCCACCTCGCGCTTGGCCAGGAAGTGGGTGGGACAGACGGCGGCGATGCAGAAAATGTCCAGCCAGGAGATATGGTTGGCCACGAACAGGGCCGCGCCGACGTGAGGCGTCCCGCGCGACCGCAACCGCACACCGAGGATTCGGCACAGCCCCCGGCTCCACCACGTCAGCGGGCGGGTGGAGACATAGCGCCGCCGCTGGCCCGGCCCCAGGGCGGCGGCGATCAGGATTCCGAGCAGGATATGCAGCGTCAACAGCGGCAATCGCGCGCCGCGCCGAACAGCGCGGGCCAGTCGGGTTCGCCAGGGGGCGCTCATTGATCCCGGTCCAGGAAATGCCGGGCGTAGCGGCGCTCGATTCGTCGGGTGGACAGCAGGATGAACACATCCGCGACCTTGAAATCCGGGTCCAGGCACGGCTCGCCGCCGATTTGCGCGCCCAGCCGCAGATAGGCTTTGAGCAACGGCGGCACGGTGTACTGGCTGTGGGCGACGCCATCGCGGCGCGGCAAAGGCAGATGCGGCTTCACCCGCAGCGGTTCGGGAACCAAGTGACGCTGCGCCAATTCGGCGTAGAGCGCCCGTGCTTCGTTGTTGTCCGCGCCTAGCGGAATGCTGGCGCAACCGATCAGATAGTCCATGCGCTGCTCCGCGATGAACGCCGCCAGGCCGGACCACAGGGCGCCGATGGTCGCGCCGTTGCGATGATCGGGATGCACGCAGGTGCGGCCGATCTCCATGAACCGCCCCGCCAGCGCCAGCACCGGCGCGAGATCGAACTCGGTTTGAGAATAGAAGCCGCCGGCACGGCGCGCCGCTTCGTCGGTGAGAATGCGGGTACAGCCAATAACCTGCCCCAGACCGTCGCGCACGATCAGATGCTGGCAGTAGGCGTCGAAACGATCATGGTCGAGGCCGGGAATGCGATTGTGCAGCCTCGCCCCCATCTCCTCGGCAAAGATGGCGTAGCGCAAGCGCTGCGCCGCCTGAATCTCCTCGCGGGACCGGGCCAGGGCCACGTCCAGGGCGCGCGGCGCGGCGGCCGGCGGGGTCATGGGGATCTGGCGAGGACGGGCGATGCTGGAAGAGATGAGCGATTCGGTACTCAAGGCAGCCTCCACGGGCAGTGACATCGAACGATGTCGCCCAGAGTAGAAACCCTGTATTGCAGCGCCTTGACCGAGCGGTTAAACCTGGATGAACGGCGCTTGCAACGCCAGCAGCGCCAGACCAGCCCCCAGCAGGGCGCCCGCCAGCACGTCGCTGGGGTAATGAAGGCCGAGAATGACCCGCGACAAGGCCACCAGCACCGCGAACGGCAGCAGCAACCAGGCCAGTGACGGATAGTGATACACGGCGATCAGGGTGAACGACACGGCGTGCAGGGTATGGCCGGACGGGAAACTGTATTCGTCCAGCGGCGCCACGCGAGACTGGATTCGGTCGTATCGAGCGCAGGGCCGGGGGCGGGTGGTCTTGGCCTTCAGCCACTTGTACAGAACCAGGCAAACCGCGCCCGCCAGTAGCATCCGACCGACCACGGGAACCGCCGCCACGCCCTGGATCAGCAGCAACGCGGCCATCAGCGCGTACCAGAACATGCCATCGCCCAGTCGACTGACCACCGCGAACAGCCGCACCACCCAGCGGTGACGAACGATCTGTTGAAACCGCAGGCACCAGGCCAGTTCCCGCTCGGTCAGGCGTGACCAGCGCGCCGACGCCGGTTGAGACTGCTTGATCACAGCATTCAGCAGGGGTTCGCGCATGAGGAGGCTTCTCCCGTGATGGCGTGCAGGAACAGCGTTTCCAGCCGGTCGTAAATCCGCTCGCTGTCCAATCGCAACATAGCCTGGCGGGCGTTTTGGCCCATGCGCCGCAGCACGCCGGAATCCCGCGCCAGCGCGGTGGCGGCGGCCACGAAGGCGCCGGCGTCGCCAAACGGCGCCAGCAAACCGTTGCGCCCCGGCTCCACCTGGGCGCGGGCCGCGGCGTAGTCGAACGCCGCCACCGCCAGACCGCTGGCCAGCGCTTCCAGAATCACGTTGCCGAAGGTCTCGGTCAGGCTGGGAAACAGGAACAGGTCGGCCGAAGCGTAATGCGCCGCCAATTCCTCGCCCCGCTTCATCCCGCAATACACGAATTCGGGATGGCGGGCGCGCAGGCGAGCGGCCAGCGGGCCGTCGCCGACCAGCACCAGCCGGGCGGCGGGCTGGATTCGACGGATGGCCTGAAAGGCGGTGATCGCCAGGTCGAGATTCTTTTCCGCCGCTAGTCGGCCGACATACAGCGCTACTGGCACGTCCGGGACCGCGCCCCATGTTTCCCGCAGCGCCAGATCGCGGCGCTGGGGTGAAAACAGCCGGGTATCCACCCCCCGCGCCAGGACCTGGGTGCGGAGAAAGCCGAGAGACTGTAGCTGTTCCGCCAATTCCATCGTGGGAACCAGGGTTTGCGCGCCCTGATTATGGAAATGGCGTAAATAGGCCACGATCGGCGTCGCTAGCCAGCCGAGGTGGTAATGGCGGCTGTAGCCGTGGAAATTGGTGTGGAAGCTGGTCGAGATGGGGATGCCAAGCCGCCGCGCCGCCCGCAGGGCGGAATGGCCCAGCGGCCCCTCGGTGACGATGTGGACCAGGTCGGGACGGTCTCGCCGCCAATGGGTCAGCAGAGATCGAACCGCTGGCCAGCCGCCTTGCAGTTGGGGATAACCGGGGATGCGGAAACCGGGTAACGGTAGGGTGTCCAACGACTCGGTCGACTGGGGACGATCGTTCCCGCCCTGACGCACGCGGACGAGCTGCACGATGTGATCGCGTTGCCGCAAACCCTCGATCCAGCGGGCGATGGTGAGGGCGACGCCGTTGATCTCCGGCGGATAGGTTTCGGTGACGATGCCGACGCGCAGCCGGCGCCGGCGGGATTGGAGCGGGTGGTCGAGGTCCATGCCCCGCATGTTCGGAGGCGGCGGCAACAAATTGATGATGCTTTGATGAAGGAACCGTGACAGTCGGAATTTCCTCCCGCTTGCCCCGCGCCGTCGGAACGCGGCGGCGCGGTCCCAGGACCGGGAAGAAACCGCACTTGCAATGCCCCTGGAACGCTCCCGCGCCGATCCTTCGGAAGCGCCAGTCGCCATCAAAACCCTGCCTCTCGCAAGCGAAGTAAGGTAATATTCAACATTTTCCATCGGTTCGCCCGCTCTTTACTTTTCAACGCGGCGGGCGCTTGCCTTTGCAGAGGTCGCGAATGTTCAGTCGAGAGATGCGGATCGCCGGATTTGACAGCGAGTTGTGGGCCGCCTTGCAGGGCGAGAAACAGCGCCAGGAAGCCCATATCGAGCTGATTGCCTCGGAAAACTACGCCAGCCCGCGTGTGCTCGAAGCCCAGGGTTCGGTGTTGACCAACAAGTACGCCGAGGGCTATCCGGGCAAGCGGTATTACGGCGGCTGCGAGTTCGTGGACATCGCCGAGCAACTGGCCATCGACCGCGCCAAGCGCCTGTTCCAGGCCGATTACGCCAACGTGCAGCCGCATTCCGGCTCGCAGGCCAACGCCGCCGTCTACATGGCGCTGCTGGAGCCGGGCGAAACCGTGCTGGGCATGAGCCTGGCCCACGGCGGCCACCTCACCCACGGCGCCAAGGTCAATTTCTCCGGCCGGCTGTACCAGGCGGTGCAGTACGGTTTGAACGAGGCCACGGGTGAAATCGACTACGAACAGGTGGAACGGTTGGCGCTGGAATGCCGGCCGAAGATGATCATCGCCGGATTCTCGGCCTATTCGCGGGTGGTGGACTGGCCACGGTTTCGTGCCATCGCCGACCAGGTCGGCGCCTGGTTCGTGGTGGACATGGCGCACGTCGCCGGACTGGTCGCGGCCGGCCTGTATCCCAATCCGCTCCCGGTCGCCGACGTGGTCACCACCACCACCCACAAGACCCTGCGCGGTCCGCGCGGCGGCCTGATCCTGGCCCGCGCCAATCCCGAGATCGAAAAGAAGCTGAACTCGCTGGTCTTTCCCGGCACCCAGGGCGGCCCGCTGATGCACGTCATCGCCGCCAAGGCCGTTGCGTTGCTGGAAGCCTTGCAACCCGAGTTCGTCGAATACCAGAAACAGGTCGTCGCCAACGCCCGCGCCATGGCTGGCGTGTTTCTCGAACGGGGGTACGACGTGGTGTCCGGCGGTACCGACAATCATCTGTTCCTGGTCAGCCTGATCGCCAGGGGCCTGACCGGCAAGGCCGCCGACGCCGCGCTGGGCCGGGCCTGGATCACCGTCAATAAGAATGCCGTGCCCAACGATCCGCAGTCGCCGTTCGTGACCAGCGGCATTCGCGTCGGCTCGCCGGCGATCACCACGCGCGGATTCAAGGAACGCGAATGCCGCGAGTTGACCGGCTGGATGTGCGACATCCTCGACGATCTCGGCAACGACACGATCATCGACCGGGTGCGCGGTCAGGTCGCTGAACTCTGCGCCCGCTTCCCGGTGTATGGTTGATCCTCCCGGTAGGCGCGTGAGGCGGCAACGATGCATTGTCCGTTCTGTGGGGCGTCCGATACTCGGGTGATCGATTCGCGGCTGACTGCGGAAGGCGACAAGGTCCGTCGCCGCCGCGAATGCCCGCATTGCAACGCCCGTTTCACCACCTACGAGGTGGCCGAACTGCTGATGCCGCCGGTGGTGAAGCGCGACGGTCGCCGCGAGCCGTTTTTGGAGGAAAAGCTACGCACCGGTTTGTTGCGGGCTTTGGAAAAGCGCCCGGTGAGCGCCGAACGGATCGAGGAAGCCCTGCTTCGCGTCAAGAACCGTGCCCGCGCCAGCGGCGAGCGGGAACTGAGCAGCCAGCGCATCGGTGAATGGGTGATGGACGAGCTGCGCGACCTGGATCAGGTCGCCTACGTTCGTTTCGCCTCGGTCTATCGCAGCTTCCAGGATGTCAACGCCTTTCGGCTCGAAATCGAACGCTTGCAAGGCGCGTCGTCCGATCCGGCGGACGCCAAGTAATGGCTGACCTTTCGTCGATCTCCAATGCCTTCGCGCTTGAAGGCAAGGGATGCGAATGGCGACCCGACGACTACCGCCACATGGCGCGCGCCTTGGTGCTGGCCCGGCGCGGCTTGCGCCACACCGATCCCAATCCGTGCGTGGGTTGCGTGCTGGTCAAGGATGGAATCGTCGTCGGCGAAGGCTGGCACGCCCGCGCCGGCGAAGCCCATGCCGAAATCAACGCGCTGGATGCGGCCGGCGAACGGGCGCACGGCGCGACCGCCTACGTCACCCTGGAACCCTGTTGCTATCATGGCCGTACTCCACCCTGCACCGACGCTCTGCTCAAAGCCGGGATCGGCCGGTTGGTGGCGGCCATGTCCGACCCCAATCCCCAGGTTGCCGGCAAGGGCTTCATGATCCTGCGGGAGGCCGGCGTCGTGGTGGAATGCGGCTTGCTGGAAACGGAAGCGCGGGCGCTGAATCCCGGCTTCATCCAGCGCATGATCCAGGGTCGACCCTTCGTCCGCCTCAAGCTGGCCATGAGCCTGGACGGACGCACCGCGCTGGCTTCGGGCGAAAGCCAATGGCTGACCGGCGAGGCCGCGCGGCAAGACGTGCAGCGATTGCGCGCGCGCGCCTCGGCGATGCTGACTGGCGTCGGGACGGTGCTGATCGATAATCCCAGCCTCAACGTCCGCTTGCCGGAAGCGACCCGCCAGCCGTTGCGGGTGATTCTCGACACCGAATTGCGCACGCCACCGACCGCCCAGACCTTGCGGTTGCCGGGTCAGGTCGTGATTTTCACCGCCGTTGCCGATCCCGCCGCGCACGAGCCGCTCCGGGCGGCGGGAGCGGAAATCGTCATTCTGCCGCGTGCCGAATGGGGGTTGCATTTGCCCGCCGTCATGGCGGAACTCACTCGCCGCGAGTGCAACGAGGTCCATGTGGAATGCGGCCCGACCTTGGCCGGGACATTGTTGCGGGCGGGGTTGGTGGATGAACTGGTGATCTACATGGCGCCGCTGTTGCTTGGCGACAAGGCACGCGGACTGTTCCGGTTGCCGGAATTGACGCGGATGAACGAACGGACGGAATTGGAAATCTTGGACACAAGGGTAGTGGGAAAGGATTGGCGGATCAGATTAAAGCCGGTTAAAGGCGATGAATAACCTGGAGTTCGATGCCGATATTTAAGGACAACCTCATGGCCTACAGTGACTTCACATTAACTGACGTAAAAGAGAAACTGGGTCTAGCCTTGATGGAAAAGGCAAGCCTGTTTTCGCAAACATCGATCTTGGACTACAGTGACCATCTCAAGGAAACGTTGAAATACAACGTGCCACTGGCCACCTCAATCAATACGGAAAAGGCACGTTCCGAGCTTATTGTTACCCCGGTTCTGGTGGAGGTGATCAAAATACTGGATCAGGAAGTAAGTCTTTTTTCAGGGATAGAGTTCAATGTCGACAAGAACAGGGGCCTGAATGGAATTTGTGACTACATCATCAGTCTTTCCGCTGAACAATTATTTCTGGATGCCCCTATCATTACGATTGTCGAAGCCAAAAACGATAACCTGAAAGCTGGCTTGGGGCAGTGCATTTCGGAAATGTTGGCGGCGAAAATTTTCAATGAAAACAAAAATCTTAACATAGAAAACATTTTTGGGGCCGTCACTACGGGGAGTTTATGGAACTTCCTGAAACTGACCCGGAAAACAGTCTGGATTGATAGCGATGAATATCATATTTCCAATGTAGCAAAAATTCTGGGAATCTTCATCTCGATCATTAAATCGAATCAATCTTCTTCAATGGTTTGATGTATAAAATGGGCAGGAATCGCCATGTCATATAGTGATTTTAGCCTCAAGCGAGCCAAGCAGGAATTCAACCTGAATTTTATCGAAAACAAGAATCTGTTCCTGGAAACGGAAGAAGTGGAAATTAGCGAATATCTTCGCATGACGCTGGATTATAATGTGCCTCTTGCCTTGGCTATCAACACAGAGAAAGCGCGCTCGGAGTTCATCATCGCCAACATCCTGCTGGAGCTCAGGCGACAACTCAACGACCAGATTAGCCTGTTTTCGGGCGTTAATCTGGATGTCGATAAAAACAGGGATTTAAGTGGTTTCTGTGATTATATTCTGAGTAAATCATCGGAGCAGTTCTATCTAAGCGCGCCCGTTCTGGCGATTGTTGAGGCTAAAAATGATCAAGTAGCCAATGGGTTAGGTCAGTGCATCGCTGAAATGATTGCCGTAAGGATATTTAATGACCGTGAAGGGAATCCTGTCAGCTCGATATATGGGGCCGTCACTACGGGAAGCAACTGGAAGTTTCTTAAATATGAAAATGACGTGATTTATATAGACCGCCCTGAGTATTACATTGCTGACGTTAATAAGATCATGGGCATCCTGGTAAAAACGATGTGTCAGGAAGCCTGAAGATTCACATCGTCATAACAAACCGACTTATTCCAAACTCGCGCCGCGCCCCCTTCGAGAACCCCACCATGTTCACCGGCATCATCACCGCCGTTGGCACCGTCACCGCGCTCCAGTCGCGCGGCGGCGATGTCCGCCTGCGCATCGCCACCGGCAAGCTGGATTTAAGCGATGTGCAACTCGGCGACAGTATCGCCGTCAGCGGCGTCTGCCTGACCGTCGTCGAACTGCCCGGCGACGGCTTCTGGGCCGATGCCTCGCGCGAGACCCTGGAACGCACCAGCCTCGGCGCGGCCCAATCCGGTACGCCGGTCAACCTGGAAAAGGCGCTGACCCCCACCACCCGGCTCGGCGGCCACCTGGTCAGCGGCCATGTGGACGGCGTCGGTACGGTCACCGAGTGGCGACCCGACGGTCGTTCCTGGCGGCTGCGCATTCAAGCCCCGGATGAACTGGCCCGCTACATCGCCGAGAAAGGCTCAATCTGCGTCGACGGCATCAGCCTCACGGTCAACCGGGTGGACGGCGCGGCGTTCGAACTCAACATCGTTCCGCACACCCTGGCGGAAACCACCCTCGCCGCCTGCGCGATTGGACGGCGAGTCAATTTGGAAGTGGACCTGATCGCCCGTTATCTGGAGCGGTTGCTGTTGGGCGACCGCGCCGCGCGCTCGGCCAGCGGCGGTCTCACCGAGGCGCTGCTGCGCGAACATGGGTTTTGGAGTTAACCGATGGCGCTCGATACCATTGACGAAATCCTGGCCGATCTACGGCAAGGCAAGATGGTGATCATCATGGACGACGAAGATCGGGAAAACGAAGGCGACCTGTTGATGGCCGCCCCGCTGGCGCGTCCCGAGGACATCAACTTCATGGCCCGCTACGGGCGCGGCCTGATCTGCCTGACCCTGACCCGCGAACGCTGTCAGCAACTGCGCCTGCCGCTGATGGTGCAGGACAACGCCACGCCCTTTTCCACCAACTTCACCGTCTCCATCGAGGCGGCCCAGGGCGTCACCACCGGCATCTCCGCCTACGACCGCGCCCACACCGTCCGCACCGCCGTTCGCCCCGACGCCAAACCCGAGGACCTGGTGCAACCCGGCCACATCTTCCCGTTGATGGCCCAGCCCGGCGGCGTCCTGACCCGCGCCGGTCACACCGAGGCCGGTTGCGATCTCACCCGGCTGGCCGGGCTGGAACCGGCGGCGGTGATCGTCGAAATCCTCAACGAGGACGGCGGGATGGCGCGGCGGCCCGAACTGGAGGTTTTCGCCGAACGCCACGGCGTCAAGATCGGCACGATCGCCGACCTGATCCGTTATCGGATGCAGAACGAGAAAACCGTCGAGCGGGTCGCCGACACGCTCATGGACACCGAATTTGGTCCGTTTCGGGTGTTGACCTATCAAGACCTGGTCGGTCGGCAGGTGCATTTCGCGCTGGTCAAGGGCGAGATTCATACCCAGGAACCGATCCTGGTGCGGGTCCACGTTCAGCATCTGTTGAGCGATCTGCTGACCCTGCGCCTGCCCGACAGTGGCTGGCCGCTGCGCGACGCCTTGAGGCGGGTGGCGAACGAGCCGGCCGGCGTCCTGGTGTTTCTCAACCGAACCGAGGAGCCGGCGGCCCTGATCCGGCGGATGCGCGGCTATCAGTTCGGCTCGACCGAAGCGCCACGTCCCGCCGATTTGTCGGCGGAATTGCGCACCTACGGCATCGGCGCGCAAATCCTGATCGACATCGGGGTGCGCCACATGCGCGTGTTGGGCGCTCCCCGGCGCATCACTGGTCTATCCGGCTTCAATCTGGAAGTCGTCGAATACGTTTCTTGAATTTCCCCTGCCCCCACCTGTCGTGGAATTCCCCATGCACCACCAAATTACCACCATTGAAGGCGATTTCACCCCGCCCCAGGACGCCCGTTTCGCTCTGGTGGCGGCGCGGTTCAACAGCTTCATCGTGCAAAGTCTGGTCAGTGGCGCGGTGGACGTCCTGCGTCGGCATGGCGTGCCCGAGACCAGCATCGACCTGATCTGGACGCCGGGTTCCTTCGAGCTGCCGCTGGCCGCGCAACGACTGGCCGCCAGCGAGCGTTACGACGGCATCGTTGCCCTGGGCGCGGTGATTCGCGGCGGCACTCCGCATTTCGAATACGTCGCCGGCGAGTGCGTCAAGGGACTGGCCAGCGTTGCCCTGGAACACGATACTCCGGTCGGCTTCGGCGTGTTGACCGTGGACACCATCGACCAGGCGGTCGAGCGGGCCGGAACCAAGGCCGGCAACAAGGGCGCCGAGGCGGCGCTGTCGGTGCTGGAAATGGTCAGCCTGCTGCGCCGGCTGGAAGCCTGAGCCGTGTTGAGTCCAAGTCGCAAGTCCCAGTCCGGCAAGCGCGCCTGGGCGCGGCGCTGCGCGGCGCAGGCTTTGTACGAGTGGCAAGTCACCGACCAGGCTCCCGACCGGATCGCGGCGCAGTTCCTGGCCGACGAGGATCTGCGTAAGGCCGACCCCGACTACTTTTGGGAACTGGTGCATCAGGTGCCAACGCGGGTGGCGGAAATCGACGCCGCGCTGGGGCCGTTCCTGGACCGGCCGTTGGCTCGGGTGGACCCGGTGGAGCGCGCCATCTTGCGGATTGGCGGCTATGAACTCCTGTGGCATCCGGACCTCGCCTACCGGATCGTGATCAACGAAGCGGTGGAACTGGCCAAGCTGTTCGGCGCGGAACAAGGCCATCGCTACGTCAACGGCGTCCTCGACAAGCTGGCCCGCGCCATTCGGTCGGCGGAATTCGCCGCGCCGACCTGAGCACAGGTGGTTCCCTGCCGAAAATCCTCATTTCAATACCACTGCTTAAGGACGAAATCCTTATGGCGAGCCCGATCGCCATCACCCGCGAAATCTTCCAGGTGGGCGGCCAAGGTTTGACCGCCCCCGAGGATGCCGCCATTTACCTGATCAACTTCGATGGCCACGCCGCGCTGGTGGACGCCGGGGCCGGTCACGGTCAGAAGCGGTTACTCGCCCACCTCGCCGCCTTGGGCGTACGATCCGAGCAAATCGAATATCTGCTGCTGACCCATTGCCACTACGATCACACCGGCGGCGCCCGCGATCTGCGCGAGACGCTGGGTTGTCCGGTCGTCGCTCACGAACTGGACGCCGATTTTCTGGAGCGCGGCGATAACGAGGTGACGGCGGCCAGTTGGTATGGCGCCAAGCTCTATCCCTGTCCGGTGGATCGTCGGCTGCGCGGCGCGCGGGAGACGCTGCCGCTGGGCGAACGATCCATCACCGCCCTGCACATTCCCGGCCATTCCCCCGGCTCTCTGGCCTATCTGACCGAATCCGAGGGCCAAATCGTGCTGTTCGGCCAGGACGTGCATGGGCCGCTGGACTTGCGGCTACACTCGAACCGGGCCGATTATCGGGCTTCGCTCGAACAACTGCTGGCGCTGGAGGCCGACATCCTGTGCGAGGGCCATTACGGCATCTTTCGGGGCAAGGCGGCGGTGGCCGATTTCATCCATTCGTTCCTGGAAGAAGTCCGTTGACGGCGAAAGCAATGCCAACCAACCCTGATTTTCAAGAACCCGCCCGCGGGCCATCACCCGCTGAATCGCCCGCAAGCCGGTTCCCCTGAAAACCCCATGCCCTGAGAGAGGACATCATGGACTACGCCATCGGCGCCCTCCTGTGCGCCACCGATCTCGGCCCACGTAGCTCCGACGCGCTGCGACACGCCGCCGGGCTCGCTCACCGCCTTGGCGCCCGACTGCACATCCTCCACGTCATTGAGCCACTGAGCGATTTCGCCCGATTCTGGATCAACGCCACCGTTCCCGATGAAGCGCGCCAGGCTCACGACGCCGAAGTCCACGCCAGCGCCCGTCGAGCCCTGCGGCAACGGCTGGATGCGTACTGCCAGGAGGCGCTGGCAAATCACGCCGAACGTTTGATCACCGATATCCAGATCATCGAGGGACCGCCCGCCCGCGTCATTCTGGAACAAGCCCGGCGAGTGCGACGCAGCACCGGCCAAGCCTGAATGAGGGTTCCCGCAATGTCCATGCCGTCGATCCGCGCCGCCCGCCTGACGCTGAACGCTATCGCTCTTTTCCTCGCGCTCGTGGCAACGTCGGCTCGTGCTCAAGTCTCGCTCACCGCGCTGGGCACGCCCTATACCCAGAATTTCGATACGCTTCCGGCAAGCGGATCAGCAACATGGACCAACAACTCCACCGTCCCGGGCTGGTTCCACGCGCGCACAGGGACCGGCACCACCCTCGTGGCGAACGACGGCAGCAGCAACGCTGGCAACCTTTACAGCTATGGGACCGATACCGCCACGGATCGGGCCCTCGGCTCGGTCGGCTCCGGTAACGCCGCGGTCGGAAATCTTTTCTGGGGAGTGCGGCTGCAGAACAACACTGGCGCCACCATCGCCTCTCTCGAGGTCTCCTACACTGGCGAGCAATGGCGCAACAGCGCTGCTGCGGCACAGACGGCCACCTTCTCCTACCTGGTGGGTAGCCCGACCGTCACCGGATCCTTGGCCGAGTTTCAGTCGGCCGGGGTGGCCGTCTCAGCTCTCGACTTCACCAGCCCGATCACCGGTGGCGTAGCCGGCGCCCTGAATGGCAACCTGGTGGCCAATCGGGTGACCCGAACCTTCTCCATCACCGGGTTGAGCATCCCCAATGGGACCGAGGTGATGCTCCGATGGTCGGATCCCGACCATACTGAGGCTGATCACGGCTTGGCGGTCGACGACTTCTCGGTCACCCCCCAGGGCGGGGTAGGACCGCCAACGCTCAACATCGGCGACGTCACCCTTGCCGAGGGAGACCCGCCGGGAACGACCACGTTCACTTTCGCTGTCACCCTCACCGCCCCCGCCGGCCCTGGCGGCGTCACCTTCGACATCGCCACCGCCGACGGTACGGCGCAGGACGACAATCCGGCGGCGGAAGACAACGACTACGTCGCCCAGAGTCTTGCCGGCCAGTCCATCGCCATGGGATCGACCGGACCCTACAACTTCAGCGTCACGGTCAACCGCGACACCACCGTCGAACCGAACGAGACCTTTTTCGTCAATGTCACCAACGTCACGGGCGCCACGGTGACCGACAGCCAGGGCCAAGGGACGATCGTCAACGACGACGTGGCACTCACGCCGATCCACGATATCCAGGGGTCGGGTGCTTCGTCCCCCATTGTCGGCGCCTCGGTCACCACCCGCGGTATCGTCACTGGGGTGCGCAGCAACGGGTTCTTCATCCAGGAGCCGGACGCATCGGTCGATGCCGATCCGGCGACCTCCGAAGGCATCCTCATCTTTACGGGCGGCGCGCCACCGGCGGCGGCCGTGGTGGGCGCCCTGGTGCAAGTGACCGGCGCGGTCGCGGAATTCGTACCCAGCGCGGATCCGCTCCAGCCGCCGTTGACCGAGCTGACCTCGCCCACGGTTGTCCAGCTTTCCACCGGCAACCCGTTGCCGACGCCGATTCCGCTGACTACCACCTTCCCTGATCCGGCAGGCCCCCATGACCAGCTTGAGCGGCTGGAAGGGATGCGAGTCTCCGTAGCCTCTCTGACAGTGATTGGCCCAACGCTCGGCAACGTCAACGAGGCGAACGCCACCGCAACTTCAAGCGGGGTCTTCCACGGCGTGGTGACCGGCGTGCCGCGCCCCTTCCGCGAAGCCGGTATCCAGGCCCCGGATCCCGCGCCATCGGGGACGATCCCGCCGATCCCGCGCTTCGATTCCAATCCCGAACGGATCCGCGTGGACAGCGACGGGCTCGTGGGCGGGCCGCTCGTCGACGTAGGCGCGGGCGCCGTGGTCACGGGCCTTGTGGGGCCGCTCGACTACGCATTCCGCACCTACACGATCCTCCCCGATCCGGGAGCCACGCTGGGCGTCACCGGCGGCCCCACCGCCACGGCGGTGACCGCGGCCATCGGACGGGAATTCACCGTCGCCACCTTCAACGTGCAGCGTTTCTTCGACACGGAGGACGACGCGGGCAAGAGCGATGTCGTACTCACGGCGGCCGCTTTCGACAAGCGGCTCAACAAGGCCTCGCTCGCCATCCGCGACTTCCTGCGCATGCCGGACATTATCGGCATCGAGGAGATCGAGAACCTCACCACGCTCCAGTCCTTGGCCGCGCGAATCAGCGCCGACGCCGTGGTGGTTTCGCAGCCTGACCCGCAATACGCCGCTTACCTGATCGAAGGCAACGACATCGGCGGCATCGACATCGGTTTTCTGGTGAAGACCGCGCCGGTGGCCGGCGCCACGCCACGGGTCGAGGTGCTTGCAGTCCAACAGGAGCTGGATGGCACCCTGTTTGTCAATCCCGATTCTTCGACCGAGACGCTCAACGACCGGCCGCCGCTGCGGCTCAACGCCATTGTCCATCATCCGAACGGTGCAAGTTTTCCGGTGACGGTGATCGTCAACCACCTGCGTTCGCTCAACTCGGCCAACAGCGAAGCGGCCGGCTCGAACGGCTGGCCTACCGAGGGCGCACGTGTCCGCGCCAAGCGGCAAAAGCAAGCGGAAGACCTCGCCAACCTGGTGCAGGCGCGGCAGACGGCTGACCCGACGGAACGCATCATCCTGGTGGGTGACTTCAACGCCTTCGAGGTCAATGATGGCTTCGGCCATTCGATGGGCGTCATCGCCGGCACGCCAGTCCCGGACAATGAGACGGCGGTCCCGGGCGACGGCGTCGACCTGGTCAGTCCCGACTTCGTCAATCTGTTCGACTCGCCGATAGCGGTTGAGCGCTACGGCTACGTTTTCGATGGTAACGCCCAGAACCTCGAACATATCCTGATCAACGCGCCACTGGCGGCCGACACCGTGGCGCGGCGCCTTGAGCACCCGCGCATCGGCGCCGATTTCCCAGAGACCGCGCGCAACGACGGCACGACACCGGTGCGGCTCTCCGATCACGATCCCGCCGTGTCCTATTTCGAGGTGGCTGACTTCGCCGCCGCCGACCTCTCGGTGACCAAGGTGGACACTCCCGATCCGATCACCGTCGGCAACAACCTGACCTACACGATCACGGTCGCCAACGCTGGCCCGAGCAATGCCGCCTCGGTCTCCCTCTCCGACACCTTGCCGGCGGGTACGACCTTCGTTTCTCTGTCCTCGCCCGGCGGTTGGTCATGCACCACGCCCGCCGTCGGTGCTGGCGGCACGGTCTCGTGCTCGATAGCCTCGCTCGGCGTCGGCAGCGCTGTCTTCACGCTCACCCTGCAGGTTGGCGCGGTCGCTACCGAGCTAAGCAACACCGCCACCGTCTCCTCCACCACTCCGGATGGGAACGGCGGGAATGAATCCGCCACCGCAACGACCGCTGTGGTCTCCCTTCCGACCACCGCGCAAGGTGATGCCGGTGGCGGCCTTGTGACTGCCGCCATCACCGGGGGGACCTGCTTTGGATTCGCTCCGGGCTCGACCGCCTTCACCCCGGCTCTCACCCCACTGCCCCCTGGTATCACCTTCCCCTACGGCGTGTTTGGCTTCACCGCCGTCTGTCCCGCCGGCGGCACGCTCATCCTCACCGTGACCTACCCGAATCCATTGCCGCCAGGAACGCGATACTGGAAATACGGCCCTACCTCGGACGAACCCACTCCTCACTGGTACGTACTGCCCTCCCCACAGGCCGTCATCGCTAACAATACCGCCACCTTCACGATTACCAACGGCGGCTTGGGGGATGACGACCTCAACGCGACCAATAATTTTATCGTGGATCAGGGCGGTCCCGGCGTACCGGCGGATGGAGCGGCGGGGGACGCGACGGGGATTCCCACCCTGAGCGAATGGGCGCTGCTGGCGTTTAGTGCATTGCTCGGCAGCCTCGTCTGGCGGGCGCGGCGGCGCGCCGGCTAGTGGATTGCCGCAACGATCCTAAAAGTCACGGTAGCTGCTGTCCAGCATGGGCGTTCATCGCGGTTGAGGCACGAAACCCATCGATACGGGGCGATGCCACCAGGGAGTCTGAACGGTTACGGCACCGGTTTATCGCCAGAGTCGATCAGGCGTTCCGTTCACAAATCCACCCTCCGCGCCCGGCGGCCAGCGACGCCGTCGGTCTCGGCAAGAGCTTCGGCGGTTTCCGGCCCGGCGGCGGGTCGGATTAAAGGGGCGTGCAATAGTTGAAAGAGATATAGACATACATTGACACTCATATCAAAA
>CALGOO010000243.1 GCA_937960715.1 uncultured Candidatus Competibacteraceae bacterium | reverse complement strand
TTGAACAGGATCGCCCGGCTGACGCCTTCCTCCTTGCAACGCAACGCCTCGTCGATGGCGCCCTTGACCGCGTGATTGGCTTCCGGCGCCGGCAGAATACCCTCGACGCGGGCAAACAGGACGCCGGCGTCGAAGCAGGTGGTCTGGTGGTAGGCGCGCGCCTCGATCAAGCCCAGTTCCTTGACGTGGCTGACCAGCGGCGCCATGCCGTGATAGCGCAAGCCGCCGGCGTGGAAGCCGGGCGGGGTGAAGGTCGATCCCAGGGTATGCATCTTGGTCAGCGGGGTCAGATGCGCGGTATCGCCGAAATCGTAGGCGTAGGGGCCGCGGGTCAGGCTGGGACAGGCCGCCGGTTCGACCGCGACGATGCGGACCTTGCGGCCGCCGCGCAGGTGCGCGCCGAGGAACGGGAAGGCGATGCCGGCGAAATTGGAGCCGCCGCCGGTGCAGCCAACCACGACATCGGGATAGTCGTCGGCCATGGCCAACTGGTCCATCGCTTCCAGACCCACCACGGTCTGGTGCAGCAGCACGTGGTTGAGCACCGAACCCAGGGCGTACTTGGTGTCGTCGCGCTGGGCGGCGACTTCCACCGCCTCGGAAATGGCGATGCCGAGACTGCCCGGATGGTCGGGCCGCTGGGCCAGAATCGCCCGCCCGGAGGCGGTTTCCTCGGAGGGCGAGGCCGTACAGGTCGCGCCGTAGGTTTCCATCAGCGCCCGACGGTAGGGCTTCTGGTTGTACGACACCCGCACCATGAACACCTGCACGGCGATGCCGAACAGCGCGCCGGCGAAAGCCAGCGAGGAACCCCACTGACCGGCACCGGTTTCGGTGGCGATGTGCTTGACCCCGGCCTCCTTGTTATAGAACGCCTGGGCGACGGCGGTGTTGGGCTTGTGACTGCCGGCCGGGCTGACGCCTTCGTATTTGTAGTAAATCCGCGCCGGCGTGCCGAGCGCCTGTTCCAGCCGGCGGGCGCGGTACAAGGGACTGGGTCGCCATTGCCGGTAAATCTCGCGCACCGGTTCGGGAATTTCGATCTCCCGCTCGGCCGATACTTCCTGCTGGATCAGCGTCATCGGGAACAACGGCGCCAGATCGGCCGGGCCGATGGGCTTGAGGGTTCCGGGATGCAGCACCGGCGGCGGCGGCTTGGGCAGGTCGGCGACCAGGTTGTACCAATACTTGGGCATCCGACTTTCGTCGAGCAGGTATTTGACGGTTTCGCTCATTTCTCTTTGTCCAAAAAGCAAAAGCCCGCCGTGAAATCGGCGGGCCGGATGGGTCCAGCGCGGCGATCGAGCGCCGCTGATTCTAACCGAGGTTGACGCCGAAATCGCGGGCCACCGCCGCCAATCCGCCGGCGTAGCCTTGGCCGATGGCCTTGAATTTCCACTCATCATTGTGGCGATACAGTTCGCCGAAGATCATCGCGGTCTCGGTCGAAGCGTCCTCGGACAGGTCGTAGCGGGCGATTTCCTGCTCGCCCTCGGCGTTGCAGGCGCGGATGTAGGCGTTGCTGACCTGGCCGAAGTTCTGCTTGCGCTGCTCGGCTTCGTGGATGGTGACCACGAATGTGACCTTGGCCGTGTCCGCCGTCAGCGTGCCCAGATCGATTTCGACCACTTCGTCGTCGCCCGCACCCTCGCCAGTGCGATTGTCGCCCAGGTGCTTGATCGCGCCCGCCGGGTCCTGGGGGTTGTTATAGAAGATAAAGTGTTGATCGCTAAGCACCTTGCCATCGGCCTTCAGCACGAAGGCGGAGGCGTCCAGATCGAACGCGCTGCCGTCGGTCTTGCGCAGATCCCAGCCCAGCCCAAACCGGACTTTCTTCAAGCCGGGCGCTTGCTTGCTCAGGGAAACGTTCCCGCCCTTTTGCAGAGAGATAGCCATCGTTGCATTCCTGTGATTGTGGAGATCGACTGTGGAGATCGACCGTGGAGATTGACGGGTTCTTACCCGGCAAGACGGTGGATCAAATGTTGATGCCGTACTGGCGACACATGGCCGCCAGCCCGCCGGCATAGCCCTGGCCGACCGCGGTGAACTTCCACTCGCCGCCGTGCCGGTACAGTTCGCCGAAGATCATCGCGGTCTCGGTCGAGGCGTCCTCGGCCAGGTCGTAGCGAGCGACCTCGGCGTTGGTTTCGGCGTTGACCAGTCGAATATAGGCATTGCTGACCTGGCCGAAGCTCTGCCGACGGGTGTCGGCTTCGTGGATGGTCGCGGTAAAGGCGATTTTCTGCACGTCCGCCGGGACGCGGGGCAGGTCCACCATGATCGCTTCGTCGTCGCCTTCGCCGGCGCCAGTGCGATTGTCGCCGGTGTGCTGCACCGAGCCGCAGGTGGATTTCAACTGGTTGTAGAAAATGAAGTCGGCGTCGGAGCGCACCTTGCCACTGGCGCCCAGCAGGAACGCCGAGGCGTCCAGGTCAAAATCCGTACCGTCGGTAGCTCGGGCATCCCAACCCAGTCCGACCAGCACCTTCTTAAGGTTCGGCGCTTCCTTGCCCAGCGACAGCCGCTCGCCTTTGTTGAGGGAAATAGCCATGAGTGTGTTCTCCCTAGGTTTGAATGGTTAAGGGTAAAACGGGCGGGCCGGCTGGGGGAACTGGACCTGTCCGGCCCATCATACGACTTAGCGAAGTCGGAGGCGCGCGACGATCATTCCGATTTTTCCGGTTGCGCCGCGCGTTCCTCCTTCGCTTCTTCCTTTTGGGGCAGCAGCAGCGAGGCGATCACGCCCACCGCCAGCGTGCCGAGGATGATCATCAGGCTGAGGTTGGCGGAAATTTCCCAGCCGGGCCAGTGGAACAGGTGGTTGGAGGCTTGCAGCGCCAGCTTGAAGGCGATGAAGAACAGCAGCGCCGCCACCGCCTTGTCCAGATGGACCAGATATTTCTGCGCCGCCGCCAGCACGAAATACAACGAGCGCAGGCCGAGGATGGCGAAGATCACCGCCGAGTAGACCAGCAGCGGTTCGCGGGTGACGGCGATCACCGCCGGCACCGAATCGAAGGCGAAGATGATGTCCGATACCTCGATGCAGACCAGGCAGAGCAGCATCGGCGTGGCGTACACCGTGGCCTCGCGCGCCACCGTGAGGCTGGAGTCCTGTTCGACCACGGTCTTGACGTGGCCGTGACTGACCACGAAATGATGACCGTGCAGGCGGGGAAAGATCGGCACCAGTTTCTGGGTCAGCCGCACCGACCAGTGATCGGAGTAGTCCTCGATGTCCTTGTCCTCGCCGATGCCGCTCAGCATCTTCCAGCCGGTCCAGGCCACGATGGCGGCGAACACGAACTCGATCCAGGTGCTCAGCCCGAACAGCGTGGTGCCGAAAGCGATGAACAGCATCCGAAAAACCACCGCGCCCAGGATACCGAAGTACAACACCCGGTGCTGGAGGGCGCCCTTGATGCCAAACGAGGCGAAGATGGCGACGAACACCATCAGATTGTCCACCGACAGCGATTTTTCCAGGATGTAGCCGGCGAGGAACAGATCGGCGAATTCGTCGCCGTGATGCACCTTGAGGTAGAAGAAGAACGCGATGGCCAGGAAAATCCAGAACAGCGACCACGCGACGGCGTTGGGGATGCTGATGTCCTCGCTGTCCTTGTGCATCCGCAGATCCAGCCACACCGAGAAGATGACCACCACCACGAAGATGGCGACGGTCTCCAGCGGAAAACCGAAATGATGTTCCATGTCGGCGCGCGTCGCTCAGGCCAAGTCGAAATCCTTGGGATTCAGACTCAGCTCGGCGCAGATCTTGCGCGCCACCGCTTTCTCGTTGTCGTCGAAGTTGCCGTCGGCCGCGCCCACGGCACAGCAGACCCGCACCATCAACCTTGCCTCGGCCTCCTTGCCCTTGAGCTTGGCGACCGCCTGCAGGGCGCTGGCCTGACCGATCTGATGGTCGAACTCGAACTGCTTGGCGTATTTGTCGAAGATAGCGATGATCTCGTCGGTGCCGAAGACGGACAGGACCTCGGAATTGCGCAGGAAGCCCATCATCTTCTGCTTTTCCTCGGGTCGAACCACGCCGTCGGCGTGAGCCACCAGCGCGCAGCCGGCCACCACCGCTTCCAGAAAGCTCTTGTTCTTGAACTTGGTGACTTCGGTTTTCAGGTTGGCGGAGACTTCGCTGTAACGCTGTTTCAACCATTCGAGAGCCATGCGGATACTCCTCGGGTGTTATTGATGAAGGGGCGGAAGAATTAGTCCTTGGACCCGGCGACCCAGCGCAGGCCAAAATGATAGGCCTCATCCAGATAGCGGTGATCCTGAAAATATTCGACCAGCTTTGTGACCTTGATATTACCGCCCTGGTTCTCCAACAGTGCCAGCGCGCACATGCGCTGATCGTTGCGATGGCTGTCGAGCCGAATTTCCAGGGTCGGCTGGTCGGGCGTTTGAATCGTGACCACCGCATCGGTTTCCGACCAGTTGGGGGCGCCCTCGTAGATCAGGGCGAAGGCCACGATGCGATCCAGTTCGTCCCAGTGGCGGCCGTTGATGCGCAGGAACTCGCCGGCGGCGCTGGCTCCGGAACGGTCGTCGCCCATGAGCTGGATATAGGGGGGCTGTTGCAGGCTGCCAAAGCTGTTGCCCAGCGCCTGCACCGCCCCCGCCCGACCATCGCGCAGCTTGAACAGGCAGCCCAAATCAAGATCCACCTTGCGGCTAGTCAGCCGGCCAAAGAAGCCCTTGCCGCCGCCGCCCTGATTCCAGTTGAGATTGACCACGAGTTCGCCGAAGCCCTGGGCTTTCTTTTCCAGCGAGATGCTGCTGCCTTTCTTCTCCAGGGTGATCTTTTCCAGCCGGATCGGCTTGGCGGGCGCGGCGGGCGGTGGTATTGGCGAAGGCGCAGCCGTGGGCGGCTTGGGCGGCGGCGGCTCGGCTGCGTCGGGATCGTCGGCGACATCGACGCCGTACTGCCGGGCCAGCGGCGCCAATCCGCCGACGAAGCCCTGACCGACGGCGCGGAACTTCCATTCGGCGTTGCGGCGGTACAGCTCGCCGACGATCAGCGCGGTTTCCGCCATCATCTTGGTGCTCAGTGGGAAAGCGGCCAGCACCGCCTGGCTGCCGGCGTCGCGGATTTCGGCCCGGACCTGGTTCAGTTGACCGAAGGATTGGCCGCGCCGCTGTCCCTGATCGATGGTCAGGGCGATGATCACGCGCTCGATGGCCGCCGGCAACGCGGCGAGGTTAGCCGTGAAGGCCCGGCCGTCGCCGGCGCGCTGGATGCCGCCGCCGGCCAGCGCCGGCTGATTGTAGAAGACGAAGTCGCCGTCGTCGCGCACCTTGCCCTGACCGGTCAGGGCGAAGGCGCTGGAATCGATCGCCAGCGCCGTGTTCGTCGGTTCCCAGGCGAGCGCGATTTCGATGGCGGCCGGCGCTGGCTGACGCTGAGTGAGCGAGATGTTCTGGCCGGGTTGCAAGTCCATGACGCCTCCTTCGGCGAATTTACAGATGGGGCCGGAGCGCTGGCAACAGGTCGTGGAAGGTGCGGCCGCTGGCGTGTTCGCCCAGCGCATGCATCTTCCACTCGCTGTTGTGGCGGTACAGCTTGGTCATGATCAGGCCGGTGTGCGCGCCGCCTTCCAGCGACAGGTCGAAACGGGCGATTTCGCCGCCGTCGGCGCCGTCCACGATCCGGCAAAAGGCGCTGGGAATTCCAGCGAAGCCTTCGCCGCTGAAACTGTTGACGGTGAAGATCAGGGTTTGCACTGCGGCGGGCACCCGGTTCAATTCGATGGCGATGCGCTCGTTTTCCACGCCGGTCTCGCCGCCGCCGGCGCGATCGTCGCCACTGTGGCGAATGGAGCCACAGCGGCTTTCCAGTTGTCGAAACCAGACCGTATCCACCAGATTGCCGCCGGCGTCGAACAGCAGGCAGGAGGCGTCGAGATCCACGGCCTCCTGGCGAACGCCGGCGCCGAAGCCCAGAAAGCCACGGGATTGAACTTGCTTCATGCCCCAGCCCAGCCCCATGACGACCCGACTCAGGCTGCGTCCCGCCTCCTTTTCCAGGCTGATGCGCTGTCCCTTTTGCAGATTGATGGCCATGCGGATTTCCTCGGTTGCTAGGATAGAATTTGGAATGGAAGCGCTATTGGATAGTGTAGATGCTGGCGGCGGCGAAACACTGGCCCGGAGCCGCGCGGTCGGGCGTCGATCGCCAGCGGTCGCAATTTACATTAAGACGACGGACGTGGGAAATTCAAGAGCATCCGTCGGTTGAAGCGGAGGCGGTCATGCGCGAGCAAGCATTGTGGTTGGCGATTCTTCTGGCCGGCGCGGTTTGGGCGGCGGCGCCATCCGGGTCGAACGTCAACAAACCGGCTGAACCGACGGTCAAGAGGTGGCAGGACGAAACCGGCAAGTGGCATTACAGCGACGTTCGACCGGTCTCGCCCAGCGCCGCCATCGACAGCGCCGCCGAGGCCTACCAGCGCGGCGATTACGCCAAGGCGTTTCAGGAGTACATGGAATGGGCCAAGGCACCGAGGAACGATCCCCGCGCCCAGGCCATTATCGGACAAATGTATCTGCGCGGTCAGGGCGTGGGGCAAAATTCGCGCAGCGCCGTCGAGTGGCTGCGCAAGGCGGCCGCGCAAGGAAATGCCGATGCGCAACTCCAGCTTGCGGCCCTGTTCGCCGCCGATCCCAGCATGGCCAAAAGCGAAAAGGAAGCACTGTTTTGGTTACGAAAGGCGGTGGAACGGGATAATGCCGAAGCGATTTATATTCTGGCGGGCAAGTATGCCACCGGCCAGGGCGTGGGCCGGGATGATCTGGAAGCCGCCAACGGCTACCGGCGAGCGGCGGAACAGGGCCATGCCGCCGCCCGGTTCGAGCTGGGAAATTTTTACGCCAGCGGGCGCGGCGTGTCGCGCAACGACAAGGAAGCCGTGCAATGGTATCAGCGAGCGGCGGAACAGGGCCATGCCGGCGCCCAGTTCAACCTCGGCGCGATGTACGCCGCTGGCCGCGGCGTGACCGCGGCCAGCGATCGGGACGCGGTGCTCTGGTATCGCAAGGCGGCGGAACAGGGTCATATTGAAGCTCAGTACAACCTGGCCGTGCGGTTGCTGGCCGGTCGGGGGGCGCCCGCCAGCGCCGAGGAGGCGGCGCGCTGGTTCCGCAAGGCCGCCGATCGAGGACTGGTTCTGGCCCAGGTGAATCTGGGCCGGTTGCACGCCGAGGGTCAGGGTGTTCCCCGTGACGACCGGGAAGCGGTGAGGTGGTATCGATTGGCCGCCGAGCAAGGCGAAGCCTTGGCGCAATACTCCCTGGGACGGATGCTGGCCGATGGGCGTGGCGTGGCGCGCGATGATCTGGAAGCCTTGCAATGGCTGCGGCGCGCGGCCGATCAGAACCTGTCAATCGCGCAACTGGATCTGGCCAACGATTATTTGAGCGGCCGTGGAGTGGTGCTCGACGAAGCCAAGGGGATGCAATTGCTGGGGTTGGCGGCGGCGGGTGGCCAGCCCGAGGCGCAGTTTTCGCTGGCGGAACGATTGTTGGCCGGTCGTGGGGCGCCGCGCAACGATCAAGCCGGCCTGGACTGGTTGCGCAAGGCAGCGGAACAGGGTCACATCGAGGCGTGTTACCGGTTGGCCGGGCTGTACGCCAGCGGCGAGATCGCGCCGCGCGACGACGGCTTGGCGGCGGAGTGGTATCGCAAGGCGGCGGAGCGGGGCCATGCGGTCAGCCAGTTTCGTCTGGCCACGCTTCATGCCGAAGGAATTGGCGTGACCCGGGATGACCGGCAGGCATTGCGGTGGTTTCGGGAGGCAGCCCAACAGGGCGATGCCGTGGCGGGATTCAATTTGGGGGTGCTATATGCCTCTGGTCGGGGCGCACCGCGCGACGAAGCGCAAACCGCGGTCTGGTATCGCAAGGCGGCCGAGCAAAATCTGCCGCTGGCTCAGTTGAATCTCGGACTGATGTACGCGGACGGGCGGGGCGGATTGCCGCGCGATCCGGCGCAGGCCGTCGCCTGGTACCGCAAGGCGGCCGAGCAAAATCTGCCGCTGGCCCAGTTGGTGCTGGCGCTCAGTTACGCGACGGGGCGGGGCGTGCCTCGCGATGATCCGCAGGCGCTTCACTGGTTCGAGCAGGCCGCCGACAACGGTTTGGCCCTAGCCCAGTATGGGCTGGGGATGCTGCACGGCACCGGCCGGGGAGTGGTGCGGGATTTGATCAAGGCGCATCAGTGGTTGAGTCTGGCCGTATCTGGAGGCTATGTGGGCGCGGCCCAACCGCTGGATGCCATCGCCAAGCAGATGAGCGAGGTCGATCTGGCTCGCGCCCGACAACTGGCCCGTGAGTGGCAGGTGAGCCATTCCCGAGTGTCGAGGTCTCTTTGAAAGGCCGTCCAAATACGTCTCCAAGACGAGAGCGGCCGGCATGAAGCGTCTCACTCGCCATGGGGTCACGAACGCGATCGGGTTATTGTTGGCGTTGTTTTTCCTTAACTCGGCGCTGACATTTCAGAACCGTTGGCCGACGGTCGGGGTGCGCTGGATTCCCGAACTGTCCGTCGAGTTGGCGGCGCTGCTTCTGGCGCTAGTTCTCGCCACCGCTTGGCGTGGCTCGCTGGGGCGCGGGTGGCGCAACGCGGCTTTGACGGGGTTCGTCGTCCTGACGCTGGGACGCTATCTGGATGTCACCGCGCCGGCCCTGATGGGGCGTTCCATCCATCTGTACTGGGATAGCCAGCATATCCCGGCGGTGGCGGCTTTGTTGCTGGATCGGGTGGCCGGCTGGCGGGTGGCGCTGGGCGGCGTGGCGCTGCTGGGGTTGCTGGCCGCGCTGTTCGCCATCCTGCGCTGGGCGGTCGACGCCGTCATGGCCGCGCTGAACCGCCCTTCCGCCCGGCGGGCGCTCGGTATCCTTTCGCTGACGCTGCTAGCCTTGTACGCCGCCGGTCGTCTGAGTCCGCGCCCGCCGACCGCTACCCTGTTCGCGTTGCCGGTGACCGCCATGCTGGCTGAGCAGGTGGAGGGGGTACTGGCCGCGACCGTGTTTTGGGACGACCGCTGGATCGCGGTTCAGCCGCCGCTGCCCGCTTCGAACCTGGGTCGAATGGGGCGGGGCGATGTCTTCGTGATTTTTTTCGAGTCGCAGGGCGCGCTGGTGTTCGACGATCCTCGCTTCGCCGCCCCGCTCGCCGGCGATTTCGCCGCCCTGGAACGGTCACTGACCGACGCCGGCTGGCGGATGGCCTCGGCGCGGGTCGAGTCCAGCACGTTCGGTGGGTTGTCCTGGCTAGCGCATTCCAGCCTGCTGTCCGGCCTGCGCATCGCCGGTCAGGGGGATTATTACGACCTGCTGGCTTCCAGCCGACCGACCCTGGTCAGCCGGTTCGCCGCCGCGGGTTACCATTGCGTGGCGCTGATGCCGGGGCTGCGGCACGCTTGGCCGGAAGGGCGGTTCTATGGCTTCGATCGGATCCTCGACGCCGCCAGCCTGGACTATCGCGGCCCCGCCTACGGCGGCTGGGTCATTCCCGACCAATACAGCCTGTACCGGCTGCATCGCGTCGAGGTGGAACCGGCCAGCCGGCCGCCGCTGTTCGTGTTTTTCCCCACCATCAACAGCCATGCGCCGTTCGCGCCCATCCCGCCTTACGAGTCGGACTGGAACCGGTTCACCCGGTTCGTCGCGCCCGCCGCGCCAGGTGAAGTGGGGCTGAGCGAGCGTCTGGACGGCGCGGCGTTGGCCACCGCCTATATCGAAAGCGTTCGTTACAACCTGGCGGTGCTGGGCGGTTATCTGCGCCAGCACGCCCCGGCGAACGCGCTGTTTATGGTTCTCGGCGATCATCAGCCGCCAGCCATCGTCGGCGGGCGCGAGATTTCCTGGCAGGTTCCGGTTCATGTGTTCTCGCGCGACCCGGAGTTGATCGGCGCGTTTCAGGCGGCGGGTTTCCATGCCGGTATGACGCCGGGGCCGGCGGCGCTGGGCGGTATCGGCGATCTGGGATTGTTGCTGTTGCGGGTGCTGAACGATCCACCGTCTGTTATCCCTCAATTGGGTGGAGGCGCGTGACGGGCCAGCCAGACCGTATCCGCCGCGAAGGACAGCGTCAGCAGCGCCAACGCGCCGGCCGCCAGCAGCGTGGTCCACGGCGGAGCCAGCGGCGGGATCAGGCACAGCGCCAGCACGGTGGCCTGAATCACGCACACGGCTTGGCGGCGCCAGCGCGGCGGCAGCGGCTGGCGCAGCCAGGGCAGGGCGTAACCCAGCGCGACGAAGCCGTAGCGCAGCGCGCCCGACAGCAACACCCAGCCGCCGGCCTTGTCGGCCTGATGGACCAGCGCCGCCAGGGTCAGGATGAAGAAGGCGTCCACTTCCATGTCGAACCGTGCGCCGAACGGACTTTGCCAACCGCCGCGCCGCGCCAGCCAGCCGTCCACGCCGTCGAGGATCAACGCCACGCCAGCCAGCGCGGCCAGCGTCCAGGCCAGTCCGGGCGGTGGTTCCGACCGCCCGATCAGGCCGGCGGCCAACGCGGCGATGCCGGCGCGCAACAGGGTGACGCCGTTGGCCGCGCCGAATCGTTGCAGCGGCCGGTGCTGGGGCAGGAACGGCAGCAGGGCCAGCAGCAGGCCGACGAAGGCGCCGAGGGATTGGAGGACGTAGCCGGCGGGCAACTGGAAGGTTTCGGCCAGGACTAGCGCCAGCCCCGCCACCAGCGACAGCGCGGCGGCGAGGTAGAGCAGGGTGTTGAAAACGAGCGGTCGAAGCGGGGACACGGTTAAACAATTTATCGGCATCGGCGAGTGGACCAACGATTGATCAGGGTGATGATGGACAGTGAATTTTTATCGGCACGCGCCTTCTGGCTGGCGGCGCCCGGTCGAGGCGAGATTCGCGTGGAGCGGCTGGAAACGCCGGGCGCGGACGAGGTGCGGGTGCGGACGCTGTATTCTGGCATTAGTCGCGGCACCGAAAGCCTGGTGTTTCGCGGCGAAGTGCCGCCCAGCCAATATCAAACCATGCGCGCGCCGTTTCAGCGGGGCGAGTTTCCAGCCCCGGTCAAGTATGGCTATTGCAGCGTCGGTGTGGTCGAAGCCGGTCCCGCCGCGTTACGTGGGCGCACCGTATTCTGTCTGTATCCGCATCAGGACCGCTATGGGGTGCCGGTGGCGGCGCTGACCCCGGTGCCGCCGACGATTCCCGCCGGTCGGGCGGTGCTGGCGGCCAATCTGGAAACCGCGCTGAATGTGTTGTGGGACGCCGCGCCCCGGCTGGGCGACCGGATCACGGTGATCGGCGCGGGCGTGGTCGGTTGCCTGATCGCCCGGCTGGCGGGCCGCTTGCCGGGTTGCGTGGTGCAACTGGTGGACGTGGATCCGCGTCGGGAAGCCATCGCCCACCGCCTGGGCGTCCGTTTCGCCCCGCCGGAGCGGGCGGAAGGGGAACAGGATCGGGTAATTCACGCCAGCGGCTCGCCCGCCGGTTTGGCGACCGCGTTGAGACTGGCCGGATTTGAGGCAACGGTGGTGGAAGCCAGTTGGTTCGGGACGCGGTCGGTCAGTCTGCCGCTGGGCGAGGCGTTTCACAGCCGGCGGCTGACGATCCGGAGTTCCCAGGTCGGTCCTATCGCCGCCGCGCAGCGCGGGCGTTGGGATCATCGGCGACGCATGGCCACGGTGATGGAATTGTTGGACGATCCCGCGCTGGACACGCTGATCAGCGGCGAAAGTCGGTTTGCCGACCTGCCGCGCGTTCTGGCCGAACTGAGCGCGAATCCGAACGGGGCGCTGTGTCACCGGATCATCTATCCCGGCGCGACGGAATTTGAAGCGCATCCAGTGGACGCCGGGGTGGAGGACCCGGAACCTGGTCGGGAATGAGAGCTGCTACGGAAACTCGCCACGCAAGTACTGGGCTTACCAAGGAAAGATGCCGCGATCCGCGGGAAAACTGGCGGAGAGAGAGGGATTCGAACCCTCGATGGAGCTTTATGACCCCATACTCCCTTAGCAGGGGAGCGCCTTCAGCCGCTCGGCCATCTCTCCGGGATGATGCACGCCACGCGGGCATCGTGGGTAACCAAGCATACCGTTTACGAATACTGACGTAAAGCTCTCGGATTCAAAGGGAGTCATCCGGTTGGTTCAGCAGCCGTCCGCATGACGCCGACCACCCTTGCCGTCGTCGCATCCGTCGGCGTCTCCCGTCCGACCATTTGACTCCAGTTCTCGTCGTCGCGATCCGGATAGTCCTCGCGGGCATGGGCGCCGCGACTTTCGAGCCGGTTGATCGCTGATTTGATGGAGATCATCGCGCAACCCAGCAGGTTGTCCAGTTCCAGCGTCTCGACCAGGGCAATCCGGCGCGCAACACCATACCGTTGCCGTCGCCGGTGCAGGTGTGGGCGGAGGTCGCCGAGAAGTAGGCCCGGCCGTAGCCGCCCGTCGCCAGCACGGTTTGATGGGCGCGGAACACATGCAGCGTCCCGTCGGCCAGATCCCAGGCCACCACGCCGCGACAGGCGCCGCTCTCGTCTAGGATCAGATCCAGGTTAATAATCACGCCCCTGTTGATCGTCGCGCGTCACGGCTGGTTTTTGCGGTGCTACGCTTGATCTTTAATTACATTGGGTAAACCCCCGGCTCTGCCGGTGCGACTAGAACAGGCTCTGCCGTTCCAGCGTAAAAAAGCCTCCTGAGG
>CALGOO010000242.1 GCA_937960715.1 uncultured Candidatus Competibacteraceae bacterium | reverse complement strand
GAGGCCGAAAAGCAGGCCAACGAAGCCCGCGCCCTGGCGGCCCGCGCCGAGGAGCAGGTGAAGACCGCCCGCGAGGTCGCCATCGCCGAGCGCGAAAAGCAGGTGGCGCTGGTCGTGGCCGACCAGGAGGCCCAGCAGGGCGCCATCGGTATCCGCGTCGCCGCCGAGGCGGAAAAGGACGCCGCCGAAAACCACGCGCAAGCGATCAAGATCAAGGCCGAAGCCCAGCAGGTGCAATACCAGGTGGACGCCAAGGGCATCGAAATGCGCAATGCCGCCCTGAACACTCTGGCGGCGGAACAGATCGCCATGCAGGTCAAGATGAAACTGCTGGACGCGTTGCCGGCCATCATCGAAGCATCGGTCAAGCCGCTGGAAAAGATCGACGGCATCAAGATCGTGCAGGTGGACGGGCTCAATCGCGGCGCGGCGGGAGGCTCCGGCGGATCGGGCGGATCGGGCGGCAACCTGGCCGAGCAAGCGGTGGCGGCGGCGCTGGCCTACCGCGCCCAGCAGCCGATCCTGGATGCGGTGCTGGGCGAAATCGGCATGAAGGGCGGCGATTTGAAGGGCTTGGTGGAGTCGGTGCGCAAGGACATCGCGCCGGATGACGCCGCCGGGGATTCCTGAAAAAAGGGCGGCGTGAGGTGCTGACCGTCACCGTTCGGATCCCCTGGTGGTTTCGCCCCGTATCGATGGGTTTCGCTACGCTCAACCCATCCTACGAAAAAACAATGGGTTGTAGGATAGGTTGAGCGTAGCGAAACCCATCGCCGTGCGGGACGAGTGTGGATAGGTTTCGTTCCTCAATCCAACCTAGGGTGTCCGACATGGGCATGTACTTGTCGGGCAGGTGGATTCCCGCGGAGGGGCGGCGCGGGCCGGTCGAGTCGCGGCGGACAGCGAGTCCGGGCGTCAGAAGAGGTTCAGTGAGCAACACGGTAGCCATCAGAATCGGCATGGATTCACTCTACCGGGGGTGCTCGCGGGCTAAGCCCGCTGGACTCAACCGCCGGACGCGGAAAACCGCATGTCCGGTGGTGTGGGAGGGCTGATGGGCGGCTGATGGGCGCAATCCCGTCAGCCCGACCCGATCCGCCCGCCCACGAGGCTCGCGGCCCGCGACGCGAGCCTCGCTCCAAGCTCAAAACGGAATGTCGTCGTCGAAACCGCTATTGTCCGGGCCTGGCTGGGGCGGCGCGGCGGCCGGCGACCGCGCCGGCGCTGGCCCCTGTGGCGGCCGCGTCGTGGGGGCGGAATCCATCTCCGGCTCTTCTCCCGGAAACGGCGCGCTGCCGCCGGCCTCGCCGCGACTGCCCAGCATTCTCATATCATTGGCAACAATCTCGGTGGTGTAGCGATCCTGGCCCGTGGCCTTATCCTGCCACTTATTAGTGCGAATACGGCCTTCCACATAGACCGAACGGCCTTTCTTGAGATATTGGCCGGCGATTTCCGCCAATTTGCCGAAAAATATGACGCGATGCCATTCAGTACGCTCCTGTTTTGCGCCATCGCGATCCTTGAAAGTTTCGGTGGTAGCGATACTGATCGTGGTGATTGCATCGCCGCTGGGCATGTAACGCACTTCCGGGTCCTTGCCCAGGTTGCCGATCAAAATGACTTTGTTGACGCTGGCCATGGAGTTCTACTCTGATTGTGGAGGTCGGGAATGAAATGGAAGCGATCCACGCAAGCATACCGAGCAATGCCGGACGCCGCCATAGCGGACCGTCGCGCGGTGCTGTTCCCGCTCTCGCTCGCCAAGGCGGGATTGCGCTTACAATATCACCGGAAAATCCTCCAATCCTCCTCACCGCGCCGCGCGCCACATCATCATGCCGTCCACCCTTCCCAGCATCTTTCTGATCGGCCCGATGGGCGCTGGCAAGACCACCATCGGTCGCCGGCTGGCGCTAGCGCTGCGCCGGGAGTTTCTCGACAGCGATCACGAAGTCGAACAGCGCGCCGGCGCCAGCATTCCCCTGATCTTCGAAGTCGAAGGCGAGGCCGGATTCCGTCTCCGTGAAAAAGCCGTGATCGCCGAACTGACCCGGCGGCCGGACATCATTCTCGCCACCGGCGGCGGCGTCGTGCTCGATCCCGACAACCGCCGCTGTCTGGCCGGGCGTGGTTTCGTGGTGTACCTGTGCGCCTCGGTGGACGAGCAACTTCGCCGCACGCGGGGCGACAGCCACCGACCCTTGCTGCAAACCGCCGATCCCCGGACCCGGCTGGCGCAATTGTTCGCGCAACGCGATCCGCTCTACCGCGCCGTGACCGACTGCGTGATTTCGACCGAGGGCCGTTCCCCCGGCCAAGTGACGCGCGACATCCTGAACCGGCCGGAACTCCATCCGCTTTGAGCCTGAGCCATCCCTGGAATCTCCATGAAAACCCTCCATGTCGAACTCGGCGACCGCCGTTACCCGATCTGCATTGGCCCCGGCCTGCTCGGGCACGCCGATCTGCTGCGGCCCCACCTCTCCGGCCGACAGGTGCTGGTGGTCAGCAATACCACGGTCGCGCCGCTGTACCTGGAGCGCGCCCGCGCCGCTCTGACCGACCTGCGCTGCGAGGCGGTGATCCTGCCCGACGGCGAGCGCTACAAAACCCTGGAGACGCTGAACGACATTTTCACCGCGTTGCTCGACCACCGATTCGACCGGCATTGCACGATCGTCGCCCTCGGCGGCGGGGTGATCGGTGACATGGCTGGCTTCGCGGCGGCCTGCTACCAGCGTGGCGTGTCCTTCGTTCAGATTCCCACCACCCTGCTGGCCCAGGTGGATTCCTCGGTCGGCGGCAAGACCGCGGTCAACCATCCGCTCGGCAAGAACATGATCGGCGCGTTTTATCAGCCGCGCTGCGTGCTGGCCGACACCGACACCCTCGTCACCCTGCCGGATCGCGAACTTAGCGCTGGTCTGGCCGAGGTGATCAAGTACGGTCTGATCCGCGACCGCCCGTTCCTGGACTGGCTGGAGGCGAATCTGGATGCGTTGCTGGCGCGCGATGCCGCCGCGCTGAGCGAGGCCATCGAACGCTCCTGCCGCAACAAGGCCGAGATCGTCGCCGCCGACGAGCGGGAAACCGGCGAGCGCGCCCTGCTCAATCTCGGCCACACCTTCGGCCACGCCATCGAAACCGGGATCGGTTACGGCGAGTGGCTGCACGGCGAGGCGGTGGCGGTGGGGATGGTGATGGCCGCCGACCTGTCGGCCCGACTGGGCTGGCTGAGTGGGGAACAGGTCGAACGGGTACGGGCGCTGCTGACCCGCGCTCGCCTGCCGCTCGCCCCGCCGCCCGAACTGACGCCCGCTGATTTCCCGCGGCTGATGGCGGTGGACAAGAAGGTCCAGAACGGCCGGCTACGGTTGATCCTGCTGCGCGAGCTTGGGCAAGGCGTCATCGCCGAGAACGTGGATGCCGACCGCCTGCGGGAGACGTTCGAACACGCCCTTTCCCGGCACTGAGCAGCGGTGGAAAAACCGTCCTGGAACCGACAAGCCCAGCGGACCTTTCACGGAGCGCCGCCGGCCCGGCCGATGGCCCAGATTGCAATGTCCGTCGCCCCGCCGGTTCGCAACACCCGGGCGCATTCGCCGATCGTGCTGGCGGTAGTGACCACGTCGTCCATCAATGCGATCCGCGCTCCGGGCAGCGGCCCACCCAGGGCGAACGCGCCCAGTGGGTTGGTCTGGCGCTGGCGGGCGTCCAACCGGACTTGCGGGAGGGTGTGGCGCACGCGCCGCAGGCCATCGATTTGCAGCGGAATCCCCAGGCGGCGGGCGACGGGACGCGCCAGTTCCAGAGCCTGATTGAACCCGCGCTCCCGCAATCGGCGCGGATGCAGCGGCACCGGCACGATGCAGTCCGGCGCGGGATCGCCGCGTTCGGCCAGCGCGGCGGCGAACAATTCGCCCAGCAAGCGGGCATGCGTCAGACGACCGTTGAATTTCAGGCGCGTGATCAGAAAATCCACCGGCGGCTGGTAGCGAAAGGGCACGACCGCTCGGTCGAAGGCCGGAGGCTGCGCCCGGCAACCGGCGCAGGGACCGGTCCCGCCAACGGCCAGGGGCGCGGCGCAGCGCGGGCAGGCCGCGAGATTGCGCGGCAGATCGCCGAGGCAGCCGATGCACAAATCCTGTCCCGCCGTGCCCGCCGCCCCGCACAGCAGGCAAGTGGGCGGTAAAATTAGGTGCTCAAGCGCATCCAGCCAGGCCGCGATCACGGTTCATCCTCGTGGTTGACAAGGGGAGGGGGGTTTCCGAACATGGCGGTTACCAACCTCTCATCCGTTCCCCATCCTCAAGGTTCTCGATCATGCACATGCAGATGCCCATGCTGGAACAAAGCGAAGAAACGGTCATCGGCAAGGTGGCGCGAGGTTCCTCCGCCAAGCGGGCCGCAGCCCTGATGAATTATGGCAACCTGATCGCGATTCTGGTCCCGTTTCCCCTGCTGATCTTCTGGTTCGGCGCCTCGATGCTGGTATACGCCATGAACCGCCATCATCCCGACCCCAAGGTGGGCCACTACACTCAGCAGGCAGCTTACCGGTTCTACGGCATCGCCGGCTTTTTTGTCGCGATCGCCACCTTCATCCCCGGCAATGGCTGGATTTGGCACCTGATCGCCTGGATCGTGGCAGCGCTGATTTTGATTCCCTGGTCCATCATCGATCTGCGGCGCATCGCCAAGGAGGAATGGGTGGATATTCCGCTGGACGATCAAGGCCATCCGTTGTCCGGCGTGGCGTGAGACTCGGCGCTCAGCCAAACCCGTCCAGCGCCTTGCCGTCCGGTCCGAACCCGTGTAGCCCGGCCGGCTCCAGATTCAGACGCACTGCTTCACCCTTGTGGAACGGGCGGATGCCCGGTAGTCGCGCCACCAGCGCCGCGCCGGGCGAATCTAGGCCATCCACCCGGACATGCAGCAGCGTCTCGTGGCCCAGGTACTCGGCATCGCTGACCGTCGCCTGTACGCCGTCATCACCATCGTCGGCGAGGCGTAGATGCTCCGGACGGATGCCGGTGGTCAGCGGCGCATCCAGCCAGGCCCGCCAGCGTTCCTCGGGGGCGGGGGGTAAAACCAGCGGCAAGCTCTGTTGGCCCAGCCGCAACTGGAGCCCGCCATCCCAGGCGGCGTTCAATCGCGCGGGGAACAGATTCATCGGCGGATTGCCGATGAAACCGGCCACGAAGGTATTCGCTGGCCGCTCGTACAATTCCTGGGGCGGCGCGACCTGTTGCAGCCGACCGCGATCCAGCACCGCCACCCGGTCGCCCAGGGTCATCGCCTCGGCTTGGTCGTGAGTGACGTAAAGGGTGGTGGCGCTCAGTCGGTCCAGCAATTCGCTCAGCTCGGCGCGGATTTGCACCCGTAGCCGGGCGTCCAGGTTGGACAAGGGTTCGTCCATCAGGAACGCGGCCGGCTGGCGGACCAGCGCCCGGCCCATCGCCACCCGCTGGCGCTGGCCGCCGGACAGTTGCCGGGGCAGGCGGTCGAGCAGGTCGCCGAGACCGAGCAGTTCCGCCGCCCAAGTGACCTGGCGTGTGATGTCGGCGCGCGGTAGGTCGCGCATTTTCAGCGGAAATTCCAGATTGCCGCGCACCGTCATGTGCGGATAGAGCGCGTAATCCTGGAACACCATCGCCACGTTGCGCCGTTGTGGCGGCAGGTCGTTGACGATCTCGCCGCCGATGCGCAAGTCGCCGCGCGTGGCATCGTCCAGCCCGGCCAGCAGGCGCAGCAGGGTGGATTTGCCGCAACCGGACGGCCCGACCAGCGCCAGCACTTCACCGTCGGCCATGGCGAGGTTGAAATCGAAAATCGCCTGGGTGCCGCCAGGATAGATTTTGTCGATGTGTTCGAAGGTGAGACTGGCCATGAAATCCGGACCCGTGAGACGGAATTGATCGGTAGCTTACCAAAAGGCGACCTTCCAGTTCCTCCATGGCTTGATCTGGAGACAACAGGTCTCTCGACAAAACTGTCATCGGCTGCTCAAGCAGCACAAAGAGCCTTGGCCTTGGACAATTTCGGCGAAGCCACCCAAGCCTTAACCGTGGCGCTGGCGGAAAACTCGGCGGCATTGTTTACGGCGAGCCAGCTCTTTTTGCGCGTGTTGCGCCTGGCTACCGCACGCGGCTACGGCGACAAACTACTCACTTGGCTGGACGAACAAGGCTATGCCGATCATTACTGGCCTCTGCGCGTGGCTTTCGACGCCTATCTGCACGGCGAGGGTAAGCTGATGGACGTGAATCCCGAAGTGCGCGGCGCGGCCAAGCGAATTTATGACTGGCTGGACAGCGCTCGCCGCGCCCAGACGGCAACAACTGAGGAAAGCGGCAAGGCGCCGCCTAAGCGCAAGAGAGTCAGTCGAAAAACCGCTCCGCCTTCAGCAGAAGAAACGCCTGCTGGATAATTGGATCGGCGGCAAAGTATTTCTGAATGACGCCATCCCGCGGATGATTGGCCAGCGCGATTAGGATCATGTCCTGATCCAGCATCAGATAGTTGTAGGTCACCTGGCCAGCCTTCCTATCAAAGGCGAGTAGAACTCCGATCACCACCCACCAGGAACGCAAGCCATGCGAGAAACCTTGCAAGCCGGATTGAGTCATGAATTTTCCTTCGTTGTGCCCCAGACCAAGACCGTCCCCCATCTCTATTCGGAATCACCCGAATTTCAGGTGATGCCCGCAGTATTCGCGACCGGCTTCATGGTCGGCCTGATCGAGTGGACCTGCATCCAGTTGCTCGAAGCGCATCTGGACTGGCCACGGGAACAGTCGGTGGGAACGCACGTCGATTTCAGCCATACTGCCGCCACACCGCTCGGCTTCACAGTGACGGTGCGGGTGCGACTGGAGCGGGTGGAGGGTCGCAAATTGATCTTCTCGGTGGAGGCCGATGATGGGGTGGACCCGATCTGTCAGGGCACTCACGAGCGGTTCGTGATCGATGCCGCCAAATTCAATGCCAGGGTAGCGGAGAAGGCGGCCCGAAAACCCTGAAGCCCGTTCATGCAGCCTCCGCGGGGGGCGGGGCGGACCCAATCCAGCAGGTTGGCCCCGCCCGATGCGCCGTGTTTTCAAGGGGCGCAGCGCTGTGGCAGCGCGAAGATTTCGACTTGATGGGGCTGGGGAAAAAATCGTAAGGAATCAGTCGCGCCACCGTGTGGCCGGCCTCGGTCAATCTCCGCGGATCGCGGCTCAGTGTTCCGGCGCTGCGCGACAGAGATAGGCACTCTCCAGCCAACTCTCACACTGGCCGATAACGCCAAGCCATCCGCCGGGCGGTATCGGCCATTTCCGCGCGTAGCGCAACTGGTTCCAGCACTTCCACACCCGCCCCGAACCCCAGCAGCCACCAGCGCAACAGCGCGGTGTCGTTGACTGTGGCGCTCAAGCGCACCCGCCAGTCATCTTCATCCACGATGCGCTGGTCGGCGCTCAGCGGCGCTTCCTGCAAATGCCGGGCGGCGCCCCGTTGGAACAGCGCCACCAGTGGAATCGGGTCGCCTTCGGGATATTCAAAACTCCCCGTGCGGATGTAGGCGTCCAGATCAAAACCTTCCGGCAACCGGCGCGGTTGATCGGCCAGTAATTCCGCGCTCAAAAAGCGGTGGACCCGCAGTTGCCGGATATCCTCAAAATCATCGAGCGTCGCCAGCAGGTATAGCGCTGGGCCGCGCAACACCAGCGCTAGTGGATGCACCCGCTCAAATGCGCGTTCCGCCTCGTCGCGATTGCGATAACGGGCCGTGAAGCAGCACTCCCGCAGCAGGGCCTCGCTGACCGTGGCCATGATCTCGGCTGTCGGCGGGCGGGCGTAGAGCTAGCCCGTTTGGAATCAACCGCACCTTGTCCGCCCAGCGATAGGTGAGATTGCCATCGCCCAGAGTGCGGTCGGCAGCCCGCAGATACGGATCGAACTGGGCAAGCAGGGTCGTCGGCAGCAAGGGCGCCAGGTGCAGGCGGGCCAGGCGGAAAGCTAGCGCCGTCACCGAGTCCATGCTGGGCAGGTCGGTGATGTCCGCATTCGGCATCCAACACCAGCCCCGCCGTTTTTGTTCGTCGTTGATAATCGGGTAGTAGCGGGAGAGGTCGTTGAGATTGCGCTGGATGGTGCGGACATCCACCGTGAAGCCGCGCGCCGCCAGTTGCTCGCGCAGTTTTTGAGTGGTGATGGTTTTGGGATAGCGCGGCAACTGGCGCAGGTTTTCGATCAGGCGCAGCGCGGTTTCGTGGGAGTCTCGGTCGGGCATGGCGATTCGGCGGATAAACGCGGGTAAACGACGCTCATTGTCGCATGGATGACGAATAGTGCGGGAGTTTGAGCGAGCGTCGTTTCCGTGGAGCAAGGGGAGGATAGTGCATGTGGTACTTCGTGTTGTATCTGGCGTTTGCGGTTTGGGTGTTCACCGACGCGAAAAAGCGGATGAATCATCCGATTGGCTGGCCCGCCGCAACCTTCGTGCTGGGGCCGGTGGTGCTGCCGGTCTATTTCGCCAAGCGGAATCTGAAGGTGGGTGAGGTGCGGGAAGGGGGAACCGGCTGGAATGTGATCAAGAACTTTGCGCTGTTCTGGACGCTGACCGTGGCGGCGGGCGCGATAGCCGGCATGGCCAATGCCGGTCAGACCGTTGACCGGGCCGCGACGCAGGCGCAAAAGGCGGGCGCGGCGCTGGGCGCGACCTTGGGGATGGGGATGATCTTTGTGCTATGGTTTGCGGTGCTGGCCGCCGCGTTGATCCTCGGCCTGTTCCTCGGAAAGTCAAGCATCGTGGAACACGGACCGACCGGGCCGCTGGCGCAGGCAACGGCGGTTGAGTAAATGCGGTAAGGCTTTCCGCCGATGCGGTAATGATGTGCGTCGGCGGGTAAATTGGCGTCGATGGGGTGAACCAGTGCGTACTGTGATGATCTCTATGGCTAACCATGAACTTCACTTGGGACGAAACAAAGCGGCAAGCCAACCTGAGAAAGCATGGACTGGATTTCGCCGATGCTGTTCATGCTTTCAACGGTCCTCTGGTTTTGTTTGAGGACCATCGAGTTGATTATGGCGAGCAGCGAATGATCGGCATTGGCCTGCTGGGCAGGCTGGTCGTGCTGATTGTCCATGTGGAATCCGACGATGAAATCCGTATCATCTCCATGCGTAAGGCAGACCGCGATGAAACCAACCTCTATTACCGCAACATTGGACTCCGATGACGCGCCCAAACTGACCCAGGACGACTTTGAGCGGGCGAGATTTCGCATAGGATTCAAAGATGTTTCACGCGACGAATGGCAGGAAGCCGCTCGCACCCGCTTGAACGAGAGCCAGAAGATCAGCATTATGCTCGATCAGGATGTGATCGCTTGGCTGAACGCGCAAACAGACGCGCGTGATTATCAGACCCTCATTAATGCCGCCTTGCGCGAGGCCATGCAGCGCCAGACGTTGGAAACTCTGTTGCGGCGTGTGATTCGGGAAGAATTGACTCACGATTGAACAAACGCCACGGGATATTCCGCCGATTCGGCCAGAACCGCATCAGCGGCAGGGCATCAGGGAACAGGGATACCGACTTCCTCAACCACTGCTCACCGATGGCATTCATCGAAGTTCATGCCTGACCACGGGTAAATCCACTTTGGCGTAGATTTCCCGCAATGCGATTTCACACTGGATCGAAACCAGACCCAGCCTATCCTCCAGACTGTCCAGCTCCGTTAATACCCACCGCCGATCCTGCCGGATGTAGTGCTCGACCCTGACTTTATCCTGAGCGATTAGCACATACTCCACAAGTGATGGCAACCGGCGATAGTGAGCGAATTTATCACCCCGGTCATACGCCTCGGTGCTGGGAGATAAAATTTCGACAATGACGGACGGATTCAGCAGCGTATCCATCTGTTCATCCTCGAACCGGGGTTCGTCACACAGCGCCGCCATATCGGGGTAGGTATACAAACCGGTCGCGTTGACCTTGACTCGCATATCGTTGACATACGCCAGGCACGGGCGGCTTTTCAGTTGACCATGCAATTCCCCGGCGATATTGAACGCAATCTGATTGTGTTCCTTGCTGGCGCCGGCCATCGCAAAGATACCGCCGTTGACATACTCGCTTTTATAACTGGCCTGACGTTCCAAAGTCAGATATTGCTCCGATGTATAAAGCAACTGCTTCAGTGCGGTCATCATCAAATTACCCCGACAGATCAAAGATTGCTGTTGATCGCCAGCGTTGCGCCGGTCATGCAGCCGGATTCGGTTGGATCGCACAGGAAGGCGATGATCTTGGCCACGTCGGCGGGGCCGGTGCGGGTGCGCAGATGCGGCGCGGCTCGGCGCAGCATGTCGGTGTCCACCGCGCCCGGCGCCACCGCATTGACCCGGATGTGGTGCTCCCTGCCTTCGGCAGCCAATGCCTCGGTCAGGCCGGTCAGGGCGAACTTGCTGACGGTGTAGGCCGCGTAACCCGGAAACTTCTCGGTGCCCGGCACCCCGCCCAGCGACGACACGTTGACGATGGCGCCGCCCTGTTCTCGCATCAACCGGAACGCCTGCCGCGCGCACGATACCGCTCCCCGCAGATTGACCGCCAGCACCCGATCCCAGTCCGCCATCGCCATTTCGGCGAATGGACCGCCGAGCAGAATGGCGGCGTTGTTGACCAGAATATCCAGCCGGCCCTGTTCGGCGGCGATGCGCGCGAAGGCCGCCTCCACCGCCGCTTCGTCGGCGACATCCAGGGTAATCGAGGCTGCGTCCAGCCCGGCGGCCCGAAGCTGGGCGACGGTGGCCGTCAGTTCTGTTTCGGTGCGGCTGGCGACGATCACCCGCGCGCCCTTGCGCGCCAGCGCCTCGGCGGTCGCCGCGCCGATACCCCGGCCACCGCCGGTGATCAGAGCCACTTGACCTTGCAGGGGCAGGGATTGCGAGGATATGTTCATCGTCGGTCCTTCACCGTTCCCGCCGCGCCCGCGCGAAGGCTTCGGCCAACGCGCCCGGACGGTTCTCCGGTTTCTCTGGCGGCGGCGATGGTCGCTGTCCGCGTTCCCGCCGTTCCGGTCGCGGAGCGTTCTCCGCTTTCCGGGCGGGAGCGCCGGGCGTGGCTTCGTTCAGCCGCATCGTCAAGGCGATCCGCTGCCGCTTCAGGTCCACTTCCAGCACCTTGACCTTCACCACCTGTCCGGCCTTCACCACCTCGCGGGGGTCTTTGACGAACCGGTCGGCCAGCGCCGAAATATGCACCAAGCCGTCCTGATGGACGCCGATATCCACGAACGCGCCGAAGTTGGCGACGTTGGTGACCACGCCTTCCAGCACCATCCCCGGCTGTAAATCGGTCAATTTCTCCACGCCATCCTTGAACGCGGCGGTCTTGAACTCCGGCCGGGGATCGCGGCCCGGTTTTTCCAGTTCCGCGAAAATATCGCGCACGGTCGGCGGACCAAACCGCTCATCGGCGAAACGGGCGGGCTCCAGCGTGTTGAGAAACGCTGTATTACCCAACACCTCGTGCAAGCCGCGTCCACTGGCGGCAAGGATACGTTCGACCACCGGATAGGCTTCCGGGTGAACGGCGGAACGGTCCAGCGGATTGTCGCCATCGAGAATCCGCAGAAAGCCGGCGGCCTGCTCGAAGGTCTTGTCGCCCAACCGCGTCACCTTCAACAACTGCTCGCGCCGTCGGAACGGGCCGTTGGCGTCGCGGTATTCGACGATGTTGCGCGCCAGGGTCGCGTTCAGCCCGGCCACCCGCGCCAGCAGCGGCGCGGAAGCGGTATTGACCTCCACCCCAACCGCGTTCACGCAATCCTCGACCACCGCGTCCAGCGTTCGCGCCAGTCGGGTCTGGCTGACATCGTGCTGGTACTGGCCGACGCCGATGGCCTTGGGCTCGATCTTGACCAGTTCCGCCAGTGGGTCTTGCAGGCGGCGGGCGATGGACACCGCGCCGCGCAGCGAGACATCGACTTCGGGAAATTCCCGCGCCGCCAGTTCCGAGGCGGAATAGACCGAGGCCCCTGCTTCCGACACCACCAGTTTGCGCAGCCGCAGTTCGGGATGACGCTGGATCAACTCGGTCGCCAGCCGGTCGGTTTCACGCGAGGCCGTGCCATTGCCGATGCTGATCAACTCGACGCGGTGCCGACGGCACAGTTCGGCCAGCACATGCAGGCTCTCGTCCCACTGGTTGCGCGGGACGTGTGGATAAATCGTCGCGGTGTCCACCAGCTTGCCGGTCGCGTCCACCACCGCCACCTTGACGCCGGTGCGCAGGCCAGGGTCCAGCCCCAGCGTCGGGCGGGCGCCAGCGGGCGCGGCCAGCAACAAATCGCGCAGGTTGCGGGCGAACACCTGGATCGCTTCCTCCTCGGCCGCTTCACGCAGGCGCTGTTTGAGTTCGGTCTCCAGATGCGGCAGCAGCTTGACCTTCCAGGCCCAGCGGGCGGTTTCCCGCAGCCAGGCATCGGCGGGCCGGCCCTCGTCGCGGATGCCAAACCGGGCGGCGACCAGCCGTTCGCCGAGATCGGGACCGGGCGCGGCCGGATCGCCGATTTCCAGCGTGAGTTGCAAGATGTCCTCGTTACGGCCCCGAAACAGCGCCAGGGCGCGATGCGAGGGAATCTGGCGGATGGCCTCTCGGTAATCGAAATAGTCGCGGAACTTGGCCCCTTCCTCGGTCTTGCCCTCGATCATTTGCGAATGGAGCACGGCGTTGTCCCACAGGACTGCGCGCAACCGGGCCAGCAGTTCCGCGTTTTCGGCGAATTCCTCCATCAGGATTTGCCGCGCCCCGTCCAGTGCCGCCTTCGCGTCGGGCACGCCGCGTTCGGGATCGACGAAGCCGGCGGCCAACGTTTCCGGCGCCTGGGTCGGATCGTCCAACAGACCGTGGGCGAGCGGCGTCAGGCCCGCCTCGCGGGCGATTTGCGCCTTGGTGCGGCGCTTGGGCTTGTAGGGCAAATAAAGGTCTTCGAGCCGGGTCTTGGTGTCGGCGGCCAGGATGGCGGTTTCCAGCTCGGCGGTCAGTTTGTCCTGTTCGCGGATGCTGGCGAGAATGACGCCGCGCCGTTCCTCCAGTTCGCGCAGGTAACCAAGCCGCTCTTCCAGCAGGCGCAGTTGCGTGTCGTCCAAACCGCCGGTGGCTTCCTTGCGGTAGCGGGCGATGAACGGCACGGTGGCGTCGCCGTCCAGCAGGGCGACGGTAGCTTCGATCTGGCGTTCCTGAACGGTGAGTTCACGGGCGAGGGTTTGGATGATGGTCATTCAGTACTTCACCTTGGCGTAGATTTTCTCCTGGGCCGCGCGGGCATCGCCCAGGGTGCGGATACCCTGGGCGGCCAGCAGCGGGATCATGCGCAGAAACACCTCCGCCGTCACCAGAGCATCGCCCAGGGCGTCATGGCGGGCCACGACCTTGATTCCCAATCGCTCGGCGATGGTTTCCAGCGCGTGCGACTCCTGGTTGGGATGCAGCACCTCCGACAGCAGCAACGTATCCAATACCGGCTGCGTGAAACAAACGCCGGTCTGGGTTTCCTTCATTTGCAGGAACCGCAGGTCGAACCCCGCATTGTGCGCCACCAACACCGTTTCATCGCAATAGTCGTGGAATCGGGGCAACACCTCGTCAATCGTCGGTTGTCCACGCAGCATTTCGTTGGAAATGCCATGGATCGTTTGTGCTCTCGGATCGATCGGCCGCTTCGGGTCGACCCGCTGTTCGTAGGACTCGGCGCGGAGCAGACGGTTGTTGACGATACGCACCGCGCCGATGGCGATGATTTCATCGCCGCCCGACGGATTCAGGCCGGTGGTCTCGGTATCGAAGACCGTATAGGTCAGTTCCGTCAGCGAAAGCTGGTCGAGTTCGGGGGTCTGGCTGGCTTGATGGAACAGATCGAAATCGTAAAACTCCGGTCGGCTCTCGCCGTAGCGGATTGGAGCGCCGAGCAGCGGCCGCAGCGGCCCGGCCAGCGGCAGCAACCATCGAAACCGTGGGTGACCATCTTCCGGATCCGCCAGGTACACGATTTCCGCGCCATGCCGTTCGAGCACGTCATGCAGGGTCAGCGGACTGCTCTGACTGCCGGCGCGCAAGGCGTCGCCTTCCCACTCCTGCAACACACGCTGTGACAGCACCGGCCTCGGCCAGATCAGATCGAGCTGCACGATCCGCCCATGCCGCGACAAGCCGAAGCGCAGCTCGCCCACCCCGCACTCTTCCTTGAGCCGGCCGGCGAGAGAATACAGCGCCTGAACCAGGGTGTAACTGTCGACCTTGACCCAGATCGAATGGTCGAGGTCATCCAACCGGACCGGCAGTTCAAGTCGAGGTTCGATCCGGCGACGCGCCGCGTCGATCACGTCCACGCCCAGCATTTCCTCGAGCGGCCAGCGGGTCTTGAGCGAATCGGCGTGGTCGGCGGTCAGCTTGTGCAGCTTGCCGCTGAGCATGTTGACCTCTTCGTTGATGATTCGAATGAAGCGGTCGCGCTGGGCCGGTTCGCAATGCGGATAGTAAGTCAGCATTTCGACCGCCGCGCGGATGCTCGCCAGCGACGCCCGACTGCCCTCGGTGAACGATTGCAACAGCATGTCGCGGGTGGCGTCGAACTCGAAGTCCTGGGTGATGTTCTCCACCGTCAGCACGAAGCCACTGATCGTCGTTGATTCGGTACGCTGGCCCGCCGATCCGCCGATCTGGGGCGGCGCGGCGGCCAGGATCGGGGCCATGTTGACCCGGACGAACTGGCCGGTCAGAGAGGCGAACACGAACTGCGCGTTGGGATCGGTTTCACCCTTTCCCAGCCGCGCCACGATCCGGTCCCGCGCGTGCCGCAGCAGGCCGCGGTCGATGAGGGTGAAAATCGGCCGCCCCAGACCAATCAGCGCGGCCGAGCCGGCGCCGGCCGAAGCGCCCAGCGCCAGGCGAGCACGCTCGTTGTACAGCAAGATCCGCCCGTCGCGGTTGCAGACCAGCACGCCCTGGGACAGCTCGGACATGAGCGCCGCCAGACGGTTTTTCTCTTCCTCCACCGCGGCCTTCGCCTGGGCAACCTTCGCTTCCAGGCCCTGGGCCAGGGTCTCGCCGTGCTCGGCGAGGTCGTTGACCGCCCCCTTCAGGCGCCGGATCTCGGCGGAACCCGCGCGATCGAGGCGATGACTGGGGTGGGCGTTGAGGATGATGCGAATGCCTTCGGCGATTTTCAGCGGACCCTTGACGTAGAGCTGGTAGGCGAGGGCGAAGGCGATGCCGAGAATCGCCAGGCGCAACACACCCAGTTCCGCCAACAATTCGGCGTGCGGGGACAACGCGGCGACGAGGCGCTGCTGGTTTTCGAGTCCCAGCACATGGTAAATCGCGCCGCCGGCGGCCAGTTCCAAACCGGCCACCAGCGCGAGAAACGCGCTCAGGGCCAGAAAAAATTTAAGCGTTTCGTTCACGATCGACGGAAAACATGGCGAGAGTTGACCCTACATCATAGACAAGTCTCATTAGGGCTTATACATTTTCAGGGCCTAATCCATGGTCCGCGGTGCAGGCGACCGCATCCACCAACCCGAAGGGGAAAAAACAAATGTCGTCAGAAGTATACGAGCGGATTCGTAAGAATCCGAAATTCGACGAACTGGTCAGCAAGCGCAGCCGCTTCGCGTGGACGCTGACCTTCGTGGTGCTGGGCATTTATTTTGCCTTCATCATGATCGTGGCGTTCAATCCGACGGCGCTGGCCGCGCCCATCTGGGAAGGCGGCAAGGCCACCATCGCCTGGCCCGTCGGTGTGAGCATGATCCTGCTGTTCTGGCTGATGACCGGCCTGTACGTCAAACGCGCCAACAGCGAATTCGATGACATCAACGCCGAAATCGTCAAGAGGGCCATCGAATGAGCCGTGGAATGCTGAAGTTTGCCGCCGCCGCGCTGGCGCTGGGCTGGATGAGCCTGGCCGTGGCCGCCCCGGACGTCGGCCAGGCCCAGAAGCAGGCGCTGAACGTCCACGCCATCGTGATGTTCTTCATCTTCGTGCTGGCGACCCTGGGCATCACCTACTGGGCGGCCCAGCGCACCAAGACCGCCAGCGACTACTACGCCGCCGGCGGCGGCATCACCGGCACCCAGAACGGCCTGGCCATCGCCGGCGACTACATGTCGGCGGCCACCCTGCTCGGCCTCACCAGCATGACCTACTTCCAGGGGTTCGACGGCTACATCTACTGCATCTGCTTCTACGTCGGCTGGCCGTTCATCATGTTCATCATGGCCGAGCGACTGCGCAACCTGGGCAAGTTCACCTTCGCCGACATCACCTCCTATCGCCTGGATCAACGGCAGGTCCGCACCGTCGCGGCCATCGGTTCGCTGACCGTGGTGGTGTTCTACCTGATCGCGCAGATGGTCGGCGCGGGCCAGCTCATCAAGCTGCTGTTCGGCATGGAATACTGGATGGCGGTGGTCATCGTCGGCGTGCTGATGGTGATCTACGTCACCTTCGGCGGCATGATCGCCACCACCTGGGTGCAGATCATCAAGGCCTGTCTGCTGCTCGGCGGCGGCACCCTGGTGATGCTGCTGGCGTTCTCGCAGTTCGGCTTCAGCTTCGAGACGCTGGCGACCAAAGCCGTGGAAAACTCCAAGAAAGGCATGGCGCTGATGGCGCCGGGCGCCTTCCTGTCCGATCCGGTGACGGCGGTCTCCCTGTCGCTGGGCCTGATGTTCGGCACCGCCGGTCTGCCGCACATCCTGATGCGTTTCTTCACCGTGCCCAACGCCAAGGAAGCGCGCAAGAGCGTGTTCATCGCCACCCTGTGCGTCGGCTTCTTCTTTACCGTGGTGGCGCTGATGGGTCTGTCGGCCATCACCATCGTCGGCACCAATCCGCAATACTTCGAGGGCGGCGAGATCGGCGGCAAGCTGATCGGCGGCGGCAACATGCCCGCCATGCATCTGGCGCACGCGGTCGGTGGTAACCTGATGTTGGGCTTCCTGTCCGCCGTGGCCTTCGCCACGATTCTGGCGGTGGTGGCGGGCTTGGCGCTGGCCGGCGCGTCGGCGATCTCGCACGACCTCTACGCCAACGTGATCCGCCAGGGTCAGGCGACCGAGGCCGAGGAAGTCCGAATTTCCAAGATGTCCTCGCTGGGGCTGGGCGTCGTCGCCGTGCTGCTCGGCATCGCGTTCGAGAAACAGAACGTGGCCTTCATGGTCGGCCTGGCCTTCGGCGTCGCCGCGTCGTGCAATTTCCCGGTGCTGATCCTGTCGATGTACTGGAAGGGTCTGACCACCCGGGGCGCGATCTGGGGCAGCATCGCCGGCTTGGTGTCGGCGGTGTTGATCGTCGTGCTGTCCAAGGCGGTGTGGGTCACCGTGCTGGGCAACAAGGCCCCGATCTTCCCCTACGAGCAGCCGGCGATCTTCTCCATGCCGATCGCGTTCTTCTTCGCTTGGCTGGGTTCGGTGACCGACAGCAGTGTCCGCGCGGCCAAGGAAAAGGAGGCGTTCGAGGACCAGTACGTGCGCGCTCAAACCGGCTTCGGCGCGGCGGGCGCGGCGTCTCACTAGCCAGCGCGCGGGGCGGGCTGGCGTAGTGTAACCCGCCAAAACCGTAGCCGAGTCGGTGGGTTGCGGGCTGAAGCCCTAACCCGCTCCACGCTTTGCCGCGAAAAATAAGGAAGGCCCGCGGGCCTTCCTTTTTTCGTTTCGCGTAACCGTTCGGATCCCCTGGTGATTTCGGTATCGATGGGTTTCGCCGCGCGGGACAAGAGGGGTCTGAACGGTTACCGTTTCGCGGCGCCGCACTCAGGTCAGCGGCTTTTCCGACACGATCAGGCCGTCCTCGTCGGCGTAGAGATAATAGCCGGGCCGGAAGGTCACGCCGGCGAAACGCACCGGAATGTCCCGCTCGCCGGTATTGCGCTTGATGGTCTTGAGCGGATGCACTCCCAGGGCCTTGACGCCGATGCCGATGTCGCTGATCGCGGTGGAGTCGCGGATGCAGCCGTTCACCACCACTCCGGCCCAGTGATTCGCCTCGGCCAGTTCGGCCAGTTGATCGCCCAACAGCGCGCAACGGGTCGAGCCGCCGCCGTCCACCACCAGCACCCGCCCCTCGCCCGACTCTTCCAGCACCTTGCGAACCAGGGAGTTGTCCTCGATGACCTTAAGGGTCACGATGGGGCCGGAGAACATCACTTCGCCGCCGTAATCGCCAAACACCGGCTCGGCGATTTGCAGCGCGTCGGAAAGCTGGTTGCACAAATCGAAGAATTCGTCGCACAGATCGGTCGTCTTGAAATCCATGGGGGCTACTCTCGCGGATGGGGGAACAGGGGGCGCCCGCAGTCTATCACACTCGACCCACGCCCTAGCGGCTGGTGATTTTCAATTCGATCCGGCGGTTGCGACGGTAGGCTTCCGGCGTGTCGGCCGGGTCGATCGGGTGATATTCCCCCATCCCGACCGCCGCCAGCCGCTCCGGCGGAACACCCTGCTGGATCAGATAATTCACCACCTGTTGCGCCCGGGCGGTGGACAGTTCCCAGTTGGACGGGAACCGGCCGCTGCGGATCGGCGCCCGGTCGGTATGGCCCTGCACCTCGATGATGACCGGCAAATCCGGCGGCAGGCGGGCGGCCAGTTGCTGGTACACCATGGCGAACTTGTCCAGATCGCCACCCCCGGACGCTGACAGTGTTGCATCGCCGGAAGCAAACAGCACCTCGGATTGAAACACGAAACGGTCGCCCACCACCTTGATATCGGGATTGTTGGCGAACACCTCGCGCAGACGACCGAAGAAATCGCTGGCGTATTGCTCCAGCTCCTCGACCCGCTCCAGCAGCTTCTGCTTCAGGGCGCTGTCCAGCGCCTCGATTCGGCCCTTCTGCTCGACGATCACCGCGTCGCGCCGGGCCAGCTCCCCCTGGTTGGCCGCCAGGGCGCGGTTCAATCGCTCCAGTTCCGTCGCCAGCCGTTCGGCCCGGATGCTCAGCAGCGCGGCCTGTTCCTGGACGCTGGTCAGGGTTTGCTCGGTCTTGCTCTTGTCGGCGTTCGACGCCTCCCGCGCGGCCTGGACCGCCGCCAATTCGGCGCGCAGTTGCGCCAGCAGCGCGTCCCGCTCGCCGACCGTGTTTTCCAGACCGCGCAGCCGATCGCGCAGCCGCGCCGCTTCCTTCTCGGCGTCGCCGGCCAGCCCTTCCAGATGGCCGATGATCCGCTGCAACTGGCCGATGGCGGTGTCCTTGCCCATGATCTCGCGGCCGATCAACACTTCGGCGAGGACGAACACCGTGATCAGGAACACCAGCACCATCACCAGCCCGCCCAGGGCGTCGGTGAAGGCCGGCCAGATGTTGAATTCGCCGACCGGATCACGCCGACGGGGCATGGCCGGCGTCCCGTGACGGTTCGGAGCGCTGCTCCAGCAACCGGGCGATGGCGCGCAACTCGTGCCGCAGATCGGCGGTGCGGTCGTTCTCGACGTTTTGCAGGGTGGTCCGCAACGACTCGATCCGCTCGCCCAGGCTGGCGATCTGCTCCGCGATCCGCGTGATCCCTTCGCCGCGATTAGCCAGGTACTCCGTGGTCGCCGCCACCCGCTCCAGCCGGTCGGTGGTGGCTTGCAGCAACGCCGCCAGATGGCGGGGGGAGATGGTTTCGGTCTGGGCGGTGACCGTGACCACCGGCTGCCACAGCGGAACCAGGTCGCTGACCACCAGCGCCTCCAACTGGGCGTGATGGTCGTTCTGGGCGTGGAACAGTTGCAGTTCCAGGAAGCCCAGCGCCAGCGCGCCCAGCAAGCCAAACAGCGAGGCCGAGAACGAGGTGCCCATGCCGCCCAGCGGCGCGGCCAGCCGATCCTTGAAGTGGGTGATCAGGGTCACGGTATCAGTCGCCTGCTCGGCGGCCAGACCGCCGATCACGTCGCGCACGCCGGCGATGGTCAGCAACAGGCCGTAGAAGGTGCCGATCAGGCCGAGCAGCACCAGCGCCCCGACCAGATAACGCACCAGCGCCCGTTGATCGTCGCCGCGCGTCGCCAGCGAATCCAGCAAATACGGCAGGGTGGCGGTCGCATCGCCGTGGCCGATCACCCGGTGCGCCTTGTGAAGAAAATCGCTCACCCCGCGTCGGCGCATCCTCCCCAACAGAGCCTCATCGGCCTGCTGGAGCGGCAGTTCACGGCGGCGGGCCCTGAGCGCCACGGCGGCGGCCTGGTCGGCGGCGCGGACATCCAGCAGCGCGCCGGTCAGCGCCTTGAGGGTGTAGGCGACCCCGAACAGGAACGCGGCGGCGATCGTGCCGTTCAGATAGGGATTGGTCAGAAAAGCGGCGGTCAGCGGCTGCTGGAAAAACGCGCCCAGCGCCGCCAGCGCCGCCAGGAACAGGAGACAACGCAGCAAGTAACGACTGGCACCCCGGCTGGAGCGTCGTTCGGATTGAATCATGGGCATCGGCTATCAGGTGGGAGTATCCATGCGTGGGGTGCGCTAGGCCGGCGCTTTCCTGAGCAGGGCCGGTATGTCGTGCGAGGGTACCGGGCGGCTCAAATAGTAACCCTGGATTTCATCGCATCGATTGGACCTCAGGAAGGCCAGTTGCGTCTCGTCTTCCACTCCCTCGGCGATCACGGTCAGATGCAGGCTGTGCGCCATGGCGATGATCGCCAGCGTGATGGCGGCGTCCTCGCGCCGGGTCGCGATTTCGCGCAGGAAGGACTTGTCGATTTTCAATTGATCGATGGGAAACTGCTTCAGATAGCTTAGGGAGGAATAGCCGGTGCCGAAGTCGTCGATGGACAATTTGACGCCGATGGCCTTGAGCGCATGCATGATCGCGATGCTCCCCGTCATATCCTTCATCACCAGGCTTTCGGTAATTTCCAGGTCCAGGTAACAGGGCTCCAGACTGGTTTCCCGCAAGATTCGGGCCACCACGTCCGCCGCTTCGGGCCGGAGAAACTGGCGGGGCGACATGTTCACCCCCATGCGTAACGGGGGCAATCCCTGCCGTTGCCAGTCCTTGGCCTGCTGACACGCGGTCCGCAGCACCCATTCGCCGATGATCTCGATCAGACCGGTTTCCTCGGCCAAGGGGATGAAATCCGGCGGCGGAATCATGCCGCGCTGCGGATGGCGCCAGCGCAGCAGCGCCTCGACGCCGACGATGCGGCCCTGGTGCAAATCCATTTGGGGTTGATAATGCAACTCCAGTTCCTGGCGCTCCAGGGCGCGGCGCAAGTCCTGTTCCATCATCAACCGCTCCAGGGTGCGGACATGGATGTCGCGCGCGTAAAACTGGATGCTGTCGCGGCCGTTTTCCTTGGCTCGATACACGGCGATATCGGCGTTTTTCAACAGCGTTTCCGCATCCTCGCCGTCCCGGGGGAACAGGCAGATACCGATACTGGCGGTCACGAAGCACTCGTGGCCCTCGATCTGGAAGGGGACTTTCAGATTTTTCAGTAGCTTGCGCGCGAAGTCGGCCACTCGCTCCTCTTGATGCAAGTCTTCCAGCATGCAGACGAACTCGTCGCCGCCCACGCGGGCGACGGTGTCTTCCTGGCGCCCGCAGTCCACCAGGCGGACCGCCACCGCCCGCAGCAACGCATCGCCGGCGGTATGACCCAGGCTCTCGTTGACTTTCTTGAAGTGATCCAAATCCACGAACAGCAGCGCCAGACTGTGACCGGCGCGCCGCGCGCGGGTGATGGCGTGCTGGAGGCGGTCCCGCAGCAGATCGAGGTTGGGCAGGTACGTCAGCGCATCGTGAGTCGCCTGATAAGCCATCTGCTCGGTCAGGCGGTGGGTCTCGGTAACATCGCTCAGCGCCAGGACGACGCCCGAAATCCGCCCTTGCGGATCGCGCAGGGGCGCCGCCGAGGCGCGGACGGCATAGCGCTGGCCGATGCTGTTGACCAGGAAGCCGGGTTCGGGCAGCTTGACTGGCTGGCCCTGCGCCAGACACTGGGCGATCAGATCCAAACCCGTGCGTCGATCCTGCTCGGCGGCGACTTGGAACAGGATGCCCAGGGGCTGTCCGCGTCGCGCCGCCGCCGGGCCGCCGAGCAGGATTTCGGCGACCGGATTCAGAGAGCGCACGATGCCCCCGACGTCCGTGGTGATCACGGCGTCGCCGATGGCGTCCAGGGTGACCTGGGCGCGTTCTTTCTGCGCGAAGAGCGAACGGACCATCCGCCGCAGCCGTTGCCAGCTCCACACCGGATAACTCAATCCCTGAGCCAGCAGCGCCGCCGCCGGCGGGAACCAGTAGCGCGCGCCATGCAGCAATGCGAAGCTGCTGGCGAGGGTGAGCAACAGCGCCAGCCCGGCCAGCGGCAATGTCCAACGGAGCGGGCAAATCGCGTACAGGGCCAGCGGCAACAGGACGAGCATCCCGGTCAGCGCCAGGGACCAGCCGGTCGGCAACGGTCGGATGGTCAGGTCCTGCCGCAGCGCATCGAGTACGTTGGCGTTGAACTCCACGCCCGACATCGGCCGGGTCAGCCCGGAAACCGGCGTGGGCAACGCATCGCCCAGGCCGGTCGCGGTCGCGCCGACCAAGACGAACTGGTTGCGGAAAATCGCTGGCGAGGCAGTCCCGCGCAGCACGTCGCGGTAGGAAATCTGGCGAAAATGGCCCGGCGGACCGGCGAAGGGAATCAGGACCCGGTAATCGCGGCGCCAAACGTAAGGGGATGGCGAGTCGGATAATACGGCGGCCCGCTGACCGGGCAGCGTTCGCTGGGCGGTGGAATCCGCCAATTCCAGCAGGGCCAGGGCCAGGGTGGGCCAGCGGGGCGAACCCAATCCGGCTTTCAGGTAAACCCCACGGACGATATTGTCCGGGTCCAGCTCCACGTCGACGTGCCCCAGACCGGCGCCCGCCGCCGCCAGCGCCGGAATGGGCAAGGTTTCCAGCAACTGGCCGTTCAGGCGATTCTGCTCGTTGAGCACCGGCAGAACCACGCGGCCGTTGTTCGCCAGCGCACCCGCCAGTTCGGCGTCCGCCGCGGGATCGGTCGCGTCGGGTTCGGCGAAGACGATGTCCAGGGCAATCGCCTTCGCGCCCGCCGCGCCGAGGGTATGGATCAGTTCGGCGTGAGTGCGCCGCGACCACGGCCAGCGGCCCATCTCCCGCAGGCTTTGTTCATCGACGGCGACGATGACGATGTCGTCGGCCGGCGCCCGGGACCAGGCCGCCAGGTTCCAGTCGTAGAACAGCCAGTCCCAGCGATAAAGCGCGTTCGTATGGACCAGGACGAGAGCGACCGTCACCAACGCCAGCGACAAGCCGATTTTTTTGAGCCATCCGGCGCGCGATTGGACCGTTGGCATCATCGGGCCGCGATCGAGGTCGGAAAAATCGCCAGGCTCATCAACCGACACTTCAGGGATTTCGAAAGCAACTTATTTATAAATATATCTATTTTCATCTTCCTCGGGGTCCTGTCCGGGCGCGGCGTGGAACCGGAACCGGTACTGGGCGTCGCGTCCCTCCAGTCCCCTGTCGTCAATACCACGAATTCGGGCGATGTATTCGCCGTCCGGCAAAGCCGGCCCAACCGGATTGAGCATCAGCGTCAGCGCGTCGGCGGCCTCCCGTGCGTCGCCTTTGAACGCGGGCAGGGTCGTGTCGAGCAACAGCGCCTTGAACGGGTCGGCCGGTACGATTTGCGCGCGATAGGCCACCGCGCCATCCAGGGGGAAAAAGTGCAACTGGACCGGCCAGCGCGTCACCACCGGCGGCTGGTCACCCAGTTTCGGCGGCGGCAACAGCGGCGTCGGCGGCGCCGGCGCCTGGCCGGTTTCGGCCAGCGAGCCAAACCCCTGCTTGACCGTTCGGGTGGTTCGACGGCCTTCGAACGCGACGGTTCCTTCCAACACTTCCGTTCGCGCCGTGGCGCTCGATGGGTCCATGCCGATCCGATAACGGGTGCCGCGCACCGCCGAGGCGGCGGCGGGCGTCGAAATCTCGTAGCGTGGACCAGCCCCGGTTCGGGACGTGATTTGACTTTCCACTCGTCCTTGTTGCAGGCGGATGCGGGTGTCGGCGAAGCGGCTCGGACCGTAGGCGCTCAGGGTGTCCATGCGCAATTCGCTGTCGGCTTGCAGCAACACGCGGGAACCGTCGCGAAATTCCAGGCTGGCCGCGCCGTCGGAACCCGTCAACAACGTATCGCCGGTTTGCAGCGACAATCCGGAATGGACGGGAACCGTCTGGCCCGTGGCCGCGATCACGGCGTTGACCTGACCCTGCGCGCTCATGATCCGAGCCTTCGCGGGCAATCGTTTGAGCCAGGGGATGGGAACGCGCAACTTCATCCCTGGCGGCAGTCGCGTCGGATCGGCGACCCCGTTGAGCGTCTGCAACCTTGGCCAGTAGTCGGTGCGAAGCAGATAATCGGCGGAGATGCCCAATAAGGTGTCGCCGGGACGCACGGTGTAGAGCCATTCCTCGGAATGCGCGGCGGTCGCGGCCAGCAACGCCGAGGCTAAAAGGCTACTGATCAAAAATAACTTGGCTGTGCCGGGAGTCGTTCGCCAGACGGTTCGCATTGCTGGATGCCCCTGATTTTGTGGTATCTGGAGATGAACACGTGGTCGGCCAAAGCATATCGCGCCACGCTCGGACATCATCCGCCGTTTCCGTGCGTGGGAGTCGATGATACCGCTTCCTGGAGGCGTTATGAAAACCCCTGCTCCGCAAGGGAGAAGAGGTTTTCGCACAGTCTCCGCAACCGTGGCTAGGACCGCTGTAACTCTTGGCCCCAACCGCCCTCGAACACGAAACGATCCAAGGGGTTGCGCTCCCGCGGAGCCAGTTCCCGCTCGCGTAGCGCGTCCGGCAACGCCTCGACCGGTCCGGGATGTCCGACCGCGATCATCGCCAGACAGACGTGATCGGCCGGAATACTGAAGCGGGACTTGGCCCGTTCCGCATCGAAGCCGCCCATCTGGTGGGCCACCAGACCCAGCGCGGCGGCTTGCAGGCAAAGATTCTCGCTGGCCGCGCCGGTATCGTGCTGCGCCCAGCGATTCGGCTTGTCGTTGTGGCCGAAGTTGGGAGCCGCCATCGACAGCAACAGGACCGGGGCATTGTTGACCCACGCCTGATTGCCCTCGGCCAGGCATTCAAAAGCTTGGCGCCAGCCGGCGGGATCACGGAACCGGTCCCAGACCAGATAGCGCCACGGTTGATCGCCGAAACAGGACGGCGCCCAGCGGGCCGCTTCCAGCAAGGCCAGCAGATGCTCGCGGCTGACCGGCCTGTCCAGGTCGATGGCGCGCGGACTCCAGCGGCGGGCGATCAGATCGGCGATGGCGACTTGGGTAACGGCGGGCTTTTCGAGCATGGGTTTCTCCAGGGATGAGTTTTGTGATTCTGTAGACCACGCTCACCCGAAAAAAGCGACAATGACCGAAATTTCCTCGGTGCTTTCAGCTTTCAGCAAGGAGCCCGCCATGTCCCACCAGCAAGAACTGAACGACTATCTCACCCGCCATGTCCCGCTGTTCCGGGCCATGCGGGCGCACGTGGAGTATGCCGACCCGAATCGGTTGGCGTTGACCGCGCCGCTCGAACCCAACCTCAACGACAAGGGCACCGCGTTCGGCGGTTCGATGGCGGCCATCGCCGCGCTGACCGGTTGGGCGCTCACCACGCTCGCCTTGCGCGAGCACGGGGAAATCGCCGAGATCGTGATTGTCGACAGCAGGCTGAAATTCTTGCGGCCGGTGCGAGAAGCCATCGTCGCCGAGTGCATCCCGCCGGATGCGGCGGTGGTGGAACGATTCATCCAACATTACCGCCAGCGTGGCAAGGCCCGTTGGACCGTCGAGGTTGTGGTTCGCGCCGACGGTGAACCCGCGATGACCTTCAGCGGGCAATACGGCATTTTCAAGGCCGAACCGACGGCCTGAGCGGATGGCTCCAGCACGCCATGCCGAGCATCGTGGTCATCCAGGCGGAGGGGCGCTGGCTCCGATTCAGCGCGCCGGCGCGGGTGGTGACCGCCATGCGGCCGGACGAGGTCGTCCCGGCATTGCAAGCGATTGAAACGGCCGTCGACCAATGCCGCCTACACGCCGTCGGCTTCATCGCCTACGAAGCCGCCGCCGCGTATGGTCTGGCCGTCCACGCCCCGCTACCCGACTTACCGCTGCTCTGGTTCGGCCTTTACGAGGGGGTGGAAGCAACCGCAACATGGATACCCGACTTGGCCCACGCCTCCGCATCCGCCTCCTGTTCGGTCGGTCCCTGGCGACCCGCCATCGGTCGGGCCACTTACGAAACGGTCGTCGGCCGCGTCAAGGATTACCTCGCCCGTGGCCACAGCTACCAAGTGAACTACACTTTTCCGCTGCGCGCCGCGTTCGACGGCGAACCGCTGTCGTTTTTCGCCGATCTCGTGGCGGCGCAAGCCACCGAATACGCCGCATTCATCGACACCGGCCGATTTGCCGTCTGCTCGATCTCGCCGGAACTGTTTTTCCGATTGGATGGCGAACGGCTGACCGCGAAACCGATGAAGGGAACGGCGGCGCGGGGGCGCACGCTGGCGGAGGACGAAGGCCGGATCTCCGCATTGCGGCAATCGGAAAAGAATCGGGCCGAAAATCTGATGATCGTGGACATGCTGCGCAACGATCTGGGCCGGGTGGCCCGCGTGGGCAGTGTGACCGTGCCTCGGCTGTTCGAGGTGGAGCGCTATCCGACCCTGCTGCAAATGACCTCCACCGTCACCGCCCGAACCGGCGCTTCCGTGGTGGAGATTTTGGCGAACCTGTTTCCTTGCGCTTCGATCACCGGCGCTCCCAAGGTGCGCAGCATGGAGATCATCCGGGAACTGGAGCCGCAACCGCGCGGCGTCTATACCGGCGCCATCGGCTGCATCGGCCCCGGACGACAAGCGCGATTCAGCGTCGCCATTCGCACGGCGCTGATCGACCGCGAACGACGACAGGCCACCTATGGCGTGGGCGGCGGCCTGGTATGGGATTCGGACCCAGGGGACGAATACGAGGAATGCCTGCTCAAGGCGCGCGTGCTGACCACGCGGCGGCCCACGTTTCAGTTGCTGGAAACGCTGCTGTGGGAGCCGGGCAGCGGCTACTTCCTGCTGGCGGCGCATCTGGCGCGGTTGGCGGATTCGGCCGTTTATTTCAACGTACCGTTCGACCGATCCGCCATCGAGGCTCGCTTGACCGAACTGGCCTTGACCTTGCGCGAGGCGAGCAAAATCCGGCTGCTCGTCAAACTGGACGGCGCGTTCACCGTGGAAACGGCGCTTTTGGCCCAAGGCGCATTGCCGGGACCGGCGCGGGTCGGTCTGGCCAGGACGCCCGTCGATTCAAGCACGATTTGGCTGTACCACAAGACCACCCGACGTGAGTTGTACGACGCCGCCCGCGCCTCGCGACCGGATTGCGACGAGGTCATTTTGTGGAACGAGCGCGGCGAGTTGACCGAGGCCAGCACGGCGAACGTGGCGCTGGACCTGGACGGTGAATGGGTCACGCCGCCGGTGACGAGCGGTCTGCTGGCCGGCGCGTTTCGGGGCTGGCTGCTCGCCGTCGGTCAAATTCGGGAGCGTGTCCTGACCTTGGCTGATTTACACGCGGCCCGACGCATTGTCCTGATCAACTCCGTTCGCAAATGGCGAGCGGCCACTTTGGTTTTTTGAAAAAAATCTCACTCCAACCGGAGTTGGTCGCCGACCCGGATACCGCGTCGCGCCGCCTCGCCGGCGTTGATCTCCAGGATATAGCGCACCGTGGCGGTCGCGCTGGGATAGATCGGGCAGGTGGGCGTGACGCAGGGCAGGACGCCGGCCTCGATTTGCAGCAATCGGCCGTCGGCGTCGAAATACAGCAAATCCAGGGGAATATAAGTGTTCTTCATCCAGAACGCCGCCGGCCCCGGCGCCTGAACGAACAGCATTCCCTGATCCCGAGGCAATTCCCGACGAAACATCAGGCCACGCGCGCGCTCCTGAGCCGTTCGCGCCATTTCCACCTGAAACGTCGCCGGCCCGACCGTGACCCGCGTCAAATCCAGGGCAGCCGCCAAACGGCCCGCCATCGCGGTCCCCGCGACCAGCGCAACCAGCACGAACAAGCACCGGTGATTCATGCGATTTTCTCCTCGAACGCAAAGGTGGCGTTGCGGGCGACGGCCCGGCGCGCCTTGTCAGACGGGGGCGGTGCCCGCAAGATAGCGCCTTTCCCAGGCCCATCCAATTGCAAGATACCTTCATCACCATGGACTTCCAGGTATTCCAGACCGACGGCGCGGCCCGGCGCGGCCAACTGACCTTTGCCCGTGGCGCGGTGGCGACGCCGGCCTTCATGCCGGTGGGCACCTACGGCACGGTCAAGGCCATGACCCCGGAGGAGCTGCGCGCCAGCGGCGCCGAAATCATCCTGGGCAACACCTATCATTTGATGCTGCGGCCCGGTACGACCATTATCGAGCAACACGGCGGTCTGCACGGCTTCATGCACTGGGACGGGCCGATCCTGACCGATTCCGGCGGCTTTCAGGTGTTCAGTCTGGCGGCGATCCGCAAGATCACCGAGGCCGGGGTCAAGTTTCAATCGCCGGTGGACGGCGGGATGGTATTCCTGGGGCCGGAGGAGTCCATGGCGGTGCAGCGGGCGCTCGGTTCCGACATCGTGATGATCTTCGACGAATGCACTCCGTACCCGGCCACCGAAGTCGAAGCGCGCCAGTCCATGGAACTGTCGTTGCGCTGGGCGCGGCGCAGCAAGGCCGCCCATGGCGACCATCCGGCCGCGCTGTTCGGCATCGTCCAGGGGGGCATGTATCCGCACCTGCGCCGCGTTTCCGCCGAGGGATTGCGCGCGATCGGTTTCGACGGTTACGCCATCGGCGGGCTGGCGGTCGGCGAGCCGTTGGCGGAACGGCTGGCGATGCTGGAATGCACCGCGCCACTGCTGCCGGAAGACGCGCCGCGCTACCTGATGGGGGTCGGCAAGCCGGAAGACATCGTCGAGGCGGTGCGGCGGGGAATCGACCTGTTCGACTGCGTGCTGCCGACCCGCAACGCCCGCAACGGCCATCTGTTCACCCACCAGGGCGACATCCGCATCCGCAACAGCCAGTACCGCGCCGACACCCGGCCGCTGGACGAGACCTGCGGTTGTTATACCTGCCGGCACTACAGCCGCGCCTACCTGCGCCATCTGGACCGCTGCAACGAAATCCTCGGCGCGCGGCTCAACACGATTCATAACCTGCATTACTACCAGGATTTGATGCGCCAGTTGCGGGCGGCCATCGCCGAAGGTCGGTTGCCATCGTTCGTGGCGGATTTTTACGCGAAACGCGGCGTCGCCACCCCGTAGATACGCCGATGTCTTCCCGCCGTGGCGAAGTCGCCCCCGTCGGATCGGGCGCAACTTATGGAAACTATCCCCCTTCATCGCTGATCTGGTATTCCTTGAGGCGGCGTTTCAGGGTGGATAGCGGAATGCCCAACTCCCGGGCGACCGCGGCCTTGTTGCCCTGATTGCGCTCCAGCGCCTCGACGATCATGCGTCGCTCCATCTGCTTGAGATGGGCGCGCGCATCCGCCGCTGGATTGCCAGACTCGGGGGCCGGCTCCATGCGGCTGGCGGAAGGAACGGAAGGAACGGAAGGAACGGAAGGAGTGGCGGGGGGCGCGGCCAGGGTCGCCTTGGACAGGCGCAAATCCTCCGGCTGAACCTCTCGTTCGCCGCAGAGTATCGCCGCCCGCTCCAGCACGTTACGCAGCTCCCGCACGTTGCCCGGCCAGGAATAGCCTTGCAGGGCTTCCATGGCCGCCGCCGACAGCCGGCAGTGCAACTGCAAGCGTTCGCACAGGTGGCGGGCAATCAGCGGGATGTCGTCCCGGATTTCCCGTAGGGCCGGCACCTCGATCGGCACCACCGACAGCCGATAGAACAGATCGGCCCGGAACGCGCCGGTTCTGACCATGGCTTCCAGATCGCGATGCGTGGCGGTGACGACGCGCACGTCCACCCGCAACGGTTTGTCGGAACCGATCGGCAACACCTCGCGGGTTTCCAGCACCCGCAGCAACCGGGGTTGCAGATCCAGCGGCAGTTCGCCGATCTCGTCAATGAACAGCGTGCCGGTGTGAGCCTGGCGGAACGCGCCCTCGCGCGCCCCGGTGGCGCCGGTGAACGCGCCCTTGATGTGGCCGAACAGATCGTTGCGCACCATCTCCGGATCGGCCACCGATGCGTCGAACACCACCAGCGGCCCCGGTCGCCCCGAAAAGGCGTGCAGGGTCCGCGCCACCAGTTCCTTGCCGGCGCCGGATTCGCCGTGCAGATGGACGGTGGTGGGGGTGGACGCCACCGCCCGAATCAGCCCATACAACTCGCGCATCCGCTCGCTGGACCCCACCAGTTCGCCCAGATGATCTTGGCGCGGCACCGCCACCTTGCGCTCCTCGGTGTGCTGGCGGATCAGCAATCGCGAATAACCCAGCCGGCATTCGGCATTCTCCGGAATATAGGCTTCGGTAATGCGCACGTCGTTGATGAACGTGCCGTTGGTGGAACCGAGATCGCGCAACAGCAAGCCGGCGGGCGTCATGCGGATCTCGGCGTGCCGGCGCGAGACCGCTCGATCGGTCAAGACCACATCGTTGTCCGGCGCGGTGCCCATGCGCAGGACGGGCAAGCCCAGACTCACTTCCAAACCGGCGTCCGGCCCACCGACCACCCGCAACTCGATGGCCTCAAACTGAACCCGCAACGGGGACGGGGATGTCGCGACAATCACCTCGGTGCCATTGCCGAAGGAGGAAGATGCAGCCATTGCGTCACCGGAAAAGTTGTTATTCGTTCAATTCTATCTCAGTTTAGTCCGCGACAATGGCTGGCGTGACTCCTTTTAGGGATAGCGGCTCACCCGTCCGGAAAGCGAATGGCGGCGGTCAGATACAAGGCGACGGCCACGATCACCACCGCGGTGAAACCCCAATGAATCGCCAACACGGTAGCCAGCACCGCCGCCACCACCGAGGCGAAGCCGTTCAACGCCCAGGCCCACGGCGTCAGGGCAGGCGTCCGGGCCGCGACGCCGGCCAGGCCCAGGGGAAAGGGCAGACCCATGGCGAAGGCGAGCGGGGCGATCAGCAGCACCGACAACCCCATCTTGACGCCGTCCGCCAGTTCTCTCAGATGCTGGAACGCCGACGGCAGCGCCAACACGTACCCCAGCGCCAGCCCGGCGATGATCCCCGCCGCCAGCCTGACCACCCGCCGCGACCGTCCCGCCGCCTGGAACCGTTCGGCGACCCGGCTACCCAGGCCGGCGAACAGCAGGAACGCGGTCAACACCACCGCCACGGCGTACACCGGATGGCTGAGAAACAGGATGAATTTCTGGATGAAGGCGATTTCCAGGAACATGAAGGCCAGGCCCAGCGCGGTAAAGTACAGCGCCACGTTGCCCACCCCTCGACCGGCCCCCGGCTCCCGCCGCAGGAACAGCCCCAGCGGCAGAAGAATCAGGATCAGGCCAAAGGCCATCGCCTGCGCCAAGGTAGCGATGACCACCGGATAGCCCCATTCCAGCAGCGATAGACCGCCGCGCTCTTTCAGGGCAAGGATTTCCGGTAGCACATCCCAGCGGAAGAAATGGAAGAAATACGGGCGGTCGTCGGTGGCTGGCTCGATGACGAACTTGTAGCGGTCCACGAAATCCGCCCGCCGGTCGGATAGCAAGGCTGCCACGCCCTCGTAAAAATACGGCCGGTCCAGGACGTTGTAGCGATTGGCCACATCCGGCGTCATGCCGGGATACCAGACCGGATCGAAGGCGCGGGCCGCGCAAAATGACTGAATCGCCGCGATCTCGTCCGGGATGAAGGGGCCGCTTTTCACCAGCAGAGTTGCGGTTTTCCAACCCCGGATCATGGCCAGCCGCGTTCCGGGGTCCGCCACGCCCTGGGCTTCCAGCGCCGCGACCGCCGTCGCGAACAGCTTGAGCGCGTCCCGTGGCGGCAAGGTGACCCAGCGAGTGATCGCCAACAGGCCGCCGGGCCGCAGATGGTCCAGATAGATCTTCAGGGCCTCCACGGTGTAGAGATAGCTTTCCGCCAGCCCGTGCAAACCCGCCGCCGACGCCGAGAAGGCGTCCAGCAACGCGACCTGGATCAGATCGAACCGCGCGGCGCTGGCCTCGACGAAGCCGCGCGCCTCCCCGACATGCGCTCGCACGCCCGGCAGACTGTAGGGTCGGCCGGAAAAGTCGCCGAACCGGTCCTGCGCCAGGGACACGACCCGTGGGTTCAGTTCCACCGCGTCCACGGTCCGCGCGCCCAGCGTCAGCGCCTGCAAAATATCGGTTCCACCGCCCGCGCCCAGGATCAGCACTTCGGGATGTCGCAACAGATGATAGGGCAGGGCCGAGGTGAGAAAGTCCAGATAGGCCAACGGCTCCCAGTGGCCGTCGAAGCGATTGATGGCGGTCAGACCGTCGCCGTCGGTGAACAGCGCCAGTTGCGGCGGCGGCTCGGCGCTGGCCAGCAGGCTCAGACCCGGCGCGTGGCGAAACGGCACGGTGAGACTTTCGACCACTGTCACCACGCCCAGTGGGCTGGAGGTTTCGGCGACCACCCGCGTCCCCGCGACTTGCAGGGTCTGGGCCAGTTCCTTGTAGGGCGAGGACCGCAACGCGGTCCAGGACACCGGCAGCGCGAGAACGACCAGCACCGCCAAGGCGAAGCCAACGATCGTTCGGCGCTGGCCGCCGCGCCAGACCACCAGCGTCCCGGCGGCCAATCCAGCCACGGCGATTCCGCGCAAGGCAGTCTCCGGCCGCATGATCGTCAGCAAACCGACGCTGCCCAGACCGCCCGCCGCCGCGCCGGTGATGTCGGCGGCGTACAGACGCGGGATGCGGGTGGGGAAAGCGGTGAAACTCAGGCAGATGGCGGTGGCGGCGCAGCCGAAGGGCACGATCAACAGGGCATGGATCAGCGCCAGCCGCGCCAGTTGGCGGAAATCCCAAAGGATTTCCAGGGCGTTGAAGCCGACGGCCTGGGCGACGAGGAAAGCCAGTAATGCGGTTGCGCCGAACAGGCCGGCGGCGGTCGCGAACGCGCCGGTAAAACGCGCTCGCAGCGGGCGCTGGGCCAGGGTCACGAACGCGCCCGCCGTCCCGTAGCCCAGCAGGGCCACGCTGATCATCATGTAGGCGAAGTGATGCCACTGGATGATCGAGAACAGCCGCATGAGCAGGATTTCGTAACCCAGGGCGGCGGCCGAGAGCAGGGTGATGGCCAGGTAGGGCGGATTGCGCGGTTCCATGGGTGCAAGGTGGCAATCGCGATAAAACTCGATGACTACATTCGACTCAATGCCCGCCACCGGTTAGGGGCACGAAGTTGACCGGCAGAATCTGCCGGGTCGTGATCGCCCCATCCGCCTTCTTTTCCACCAGCAGAAGGTACTGGGCCATGAAGTGCGCGCCGACGGGAATCACCATCCGACCCCCCGGCTTGAGCTGACGAATCAGGGGAGGCGGAACGTGGCTGGCGGCGGCGGTCACCACGATGGCGTCGAAGGGGGCGGCTTCTTCCCAGCCGTGATAGCCGTCGCCGACACGGGTCTCGATGTTAGCGTAACCCAGCGCCTTCAGCCGCTCGGCGGCTTGCCGAGCCAACGGCTCGATGATCTCGATGCTGTAAACCCGTCCGATCCGCTCGGCCAGCACCGCCGCCTGATAGCCCGAACCGGTGCCGATTTCCAGCACGGTCTGGCCCGGCTGGGGATCGATCAGGTCGGTCATCAGGGCGACGATGTAGGGCTGGGAAATGGTCTGGCCATGCCCGATGGGCAAGGGCCGGTTTTCATAAGCGTGGGGAACCTGGTTCTCGGGGACGAACCGATGCCGCGGGACCCGGCCCATGGCCGCCATCACCGGCGCGGCGAACTCCCGGCGCCCGGTCTCGGCGGCGGTTTCCTGGGCGAGCGCGGCGATCTCGGCGGTCAGCCGCTGGCGCTGGCGGTCGAAATCGTCGGCGGCCGGCGAACCGGCCATGCCCAGCCACAGTAGAAGGACGAACCCGAGGGAACGATACATAGCCGCGGTCTCCGGGCGGATTAGTGTTGAAGATGACAGCTTGACCCACTCCTTGGCCAAAGCCCACCGGCGCCACTCGCTTTCCCGCCGAAAACCGCCCCAAGTATTTTCCAGCGGCTTTGATCTTTATACTACGGCGCCGGGAGCCGGATGGTTTTTCGGCGTGGCGATGTTATCTTGAAGCCGTCTAGGGAAGGCGCGGGCGCCGTCGGCGAGACCCACGCCCCGCTACCGCCGCTCGATGCCCCGGCCGATTTTCATGGCATCCTATCCGATCACTGGTTCATCCTTCTTGGAAACACGCCTCATGAACAACGCAGCCCTTCTCTCCCAGCCGATGCCGCACATCCATGTTCCGGCGCCCGCCGCGCCGCAACCCGCCTGGAGCGTGGAAGCGGTGCTGGCGCTGTTCGAGCTGCCTTTCGCCGACCTGCTGTTTCAGGCCCAGCAAACCCTGCGCGCCCACTTCGCCCCCAACGCGGTGCAGCGTTCGACCCTGCTCTCGATCAAGACCGGCAACTGTTCCGAGGATTGCGGCTATTGCTCGCAGTCCAAGCGGTACACGACCGACCTGGAAGCCCACAACCTCATGGCGCTGGACGAGGTGGTGGCCGCCGCCCAGGCCGCCAAGGACAAGGGCGCCAGCCGGTTTTGCATGGGCGCGGCCTGGCGCGGTCCCAAGGACAAGGACATGGGGCCGGTCCTGGACATGGTGCGGGCGGTCAAGGCGCTTGGCCTGGAAACCTGCGTCACTTTGGGAATGCTCAAGGAAGGGCAGGCCCAACAGTTGCGGGAAGCCGGTCTGGACTACTATAACCATAACCTCGACACCGCCCAGGAGTTTTACGAAGAGATCGTCACCACCCACACCTACCAGGACCGGCTCGATACCCTGCGCAGCGTGCGCGAGGCTGGCCTCAAGGTGTGCAGCGGCGGCATCGTCGGCCTGGGCGAATCGCGCCTGCATCGCGCCGGGCTGATCGCAACCCTGGCCAATCTTGATCCGCCGCCGGAATCGGTGCCGATCAACAACCTGATCGCCATTCCCGGCACGCCGCTCGCCAACAACGAGCCGACCGATATCTTCGAGTTCGCGCGCACCATCGCCGCCGCCCGCATCACCATGCCGCGCAGCTACGTGCGCCTGTCCGCCGGGCGCGAGCAGATGAGCGAGGCCGAACAGGCGTTGTGCTTCCTGGCCGGAGCCAACTCGATTTTCTACGGCGACAAGCTGCTGACCACCAGCAACCCGCAAATGGCGCGCGACGAAGCCCTGTTCGAGAAGCTGGGCTTGCACGGGGTTTAGTCGAACCCGCCCATGCACAATCGCGACTGGCTCGACCGCAGCCTCAAGGCCGTCTGGCATCCCTGCACCCAGATGAAGCTCCACGACACCGGTGTGCTGCCGCTGGCGCCGGTGGCGCGGGGGCAGGGCGCGTGGCTGTACGATTTTGAGGGCCGGCGCTATCTGGACGCCATCAGTTCATGGTGGGTCAATCTGTTCGGCCACGCCAACCCGCGCATCAACGCCGCCGTCAAGGATCAGCTCGACCGGCTGGAGCAGGTCATTCTGGCCGGTTTCACCCACGCGCCGGTGGTGGAGCTGTCGGAGCGGCTGGCGGCGTTGACCGGGAATGCGCTCGGCCACTGCTTCTACGCCTCGGACGGCTCCTCGGCGGTGGAAATCGCCCTGAAGATGTCGTTTCACTATTGGCGCAATCACGGCCAGCCCGACAAGAACCACTTTCTCTGTCTGGCCGGCGGCTATCACGGCGAGACCCTGGGCACGCTCGGGGTGAGCGATGTCGCGCTGTACAAGGAGGTTTACGCGCCCCTGCTGCGGCAGGCGATCACCGTGCCCTCGCCCGACGCGCGCCAGGCGGAAGCGGGAGAATCCGCCGCCGAGGTGGCCCGCCGCGCCGCGACCGCGCTGGAAGCGACGCTGGCCATGCGGCATGAATCCATCGCCGCCCTGATCGTCGAGCCACTGGTGCAAGGCGCGACCGGGATGGCGATGCATGACCCGGAGTATTTGCGACTGGCCCGCGCCCTGTGCGACCGCTACCGGGTCCATCTGATCGCCGACGAGATCATGGTCGGGTTCGGCCGCACCGGCACCCTGTTCGCCCACGAACAGGCCGGCGTCCACCCCGATTTCCTCTGCCTGTCCAAGGGGCTGACCGGCGGTTATCTGCCGCTGTCGGTGGTGTTGACCACGGAGGACGTGTTTGCCGCCTTTTACGACGACGCGGTGACGCAGGGCTTTCTGCACTCCCATTCCTACACCGGCAATCCACTGGCCTGCCGCGCCGCGCTGGCGACCCTGGACCTGTTTGCCGAGGACGACGTGCTGGTCCGCAACCGGCGTTTCGCCGAGCGGTTCACCGCCTTGCTGGCGCCCCTGGCCCACCATCCCCAGGCGCGGCATTTCCGCCATCGGGGCATGATCTGGGCGGTGGACATCGCCACCGACGATCCCGATTTTCGCCCGCGCTTCTACCGCGCGGCGTTGCAACGCGAAATCCTGCTGCGCCCGCTGGGAACCACGATTTATTTCATGCCGCCCTACATTCTCGATGGCGACGAAGCCGCCCTGCTGGCCGAACGGGCGGTCGCGGCGCTGGACGCGGCGCTGGCATGATCTGGGACGAACTGGAAACGGGTCTCGCCCAACTGGCTGCCGCCGGTCTGTTGCGCCGCCGCCGAACGCTGGACGCGCCCTGCGGGCCGGAAGCGGTGATCGAGGGCCGACGTGTCGTCGCCTTTTGCAGCAACGACTACCTCGGTCTGGCCAATCATCCCGCCCTGGTCGCGGCGGCGCGGGAAGCCGCCCAACGCTGGGGCGTGGGCAGCGGCGCCTCGCACGCGGTCAGCGGCCACCTGCGGCCGCACGCGGAACTGGAGGAGCGACTGGCGGCGTTGGTCGGGCGGGAGCGGGCGTTGTACTTCACCACCGGCTACATGGCGAATCTGGCGGTTGCGCCCACCCTGGTCGGCCGCGACGACGCCATTTTCGCCGACAAGCTGAATCATGCCTCGCTGATCGACGCCGCCCTGCTGGCCCGCGCCGAGCATGTGCGCTACCCGCATGGCGACACGGACGCGCTCGCCCGCCGGCTGGAGCAAAGCCGCGCCCGGCGCAAGCTGATTCTCACCGACGCGGTGTTCAGCATGGACGGCGATCTGGCGCCCTTGCCGGAACTGTTCGCGCTGGCCGAACGCTTCGACGCCTGGCTGGTGGTGGACGACGCCCATGGGTTCGGCGTGCTCGGTCCCGGCGGGCGCGGCAGCCTCGTGCATTTTGGCTTGTCACCGTCACCGCGCCTGATCCTGATGGGCACGCTGGGCAAGGCGGCCGGTGTGTCCGGGGCGTTCGTCGCCGGCGACCAGCGGGTGATCGAATGGCTGACGCAGCGGGCGCGCTCCTACATTTTCACCACCGCCTCCAGCCCGATCCTGGCCGCCGCGCTGCTTGCCAGCCTGGACCTGATCGTGGCCGGCGACGACCGGCGCGCGCATCTGCAACGTCTGATCACGCGGTTGCGGGACGGTCTGAACGGCCTGCCGTGGCGCTTGCTGCCCTCGCCGACCGCCATTCAACCCTTGCTGATCGGAGCGAACGAAGCGACCGTGGGTCTGGCGGGACGATTGTTCGAACGCGGGCTGTGGGTTCCGGCCATTCGGCCGCCGACGGTGCCGGCGGGCACGGCCCGGCTGCGGATTTCCCTGTCGGCGGCGCATCGCGAATCTCAAATCGACGACCTCATCGCGGCTCTCCATGACTGCGCCAATTCCCGTGATTAGCCCGCCCGTCGCGCTGCCGGCCAAGCAGCGCATCCGCCAAGCCTTCGATCACGCCGCGACCGGCTATGACGCGGCGGCCGACGTGCAGCGCGAAATGGCCGACCGACTGGCGGCGTACCTGCTCCAGGCCGACGTGGAGGGAGAACCCGCCGCCATTCTGGACGCCGGTTGCGGCACCGGCTACAGCGCGGCCTGGCTGACGCGACGCTGGCCCCGGGCCGAATTGACTCTGCTCGATTTCGCGCCCGCGATGCTGGCGGTGGCGCGGACCCAATACCCCGGCGCCAGGGTGATTTGCGCCGACATCGAAGCCTTGCCTTTCGGCGATAGCGGTTTTGGCGGCTACTGGTCGAGTTTGACCTGGCAATGGAACGATCCGCGCCGCTGTCTGGCCGAGGCCGGGCGGGTGCTCGAGCCGGGCGGGTGGCTGGCGGTCGCCACGCTCGGCGCGGACAATTTTCCCGAATTGCGCCATGCCTTCGCCGGGGCGGACGGTTACAGCCATGTGCTGGCCATGCCGCCGCCCGAACAGTTGCTGGCGGAATGCCGGGCCGCTGGGTGGAGCGTGCGGGTCTGGGAGCGGCGACCGGTGCGTCGCCACTTTCCCGATGCGCGCCGCGCGCTGCGCAGCGTCAAGGCGGTCGGCGCCCGCGAAGTCGAACAGCGTCGCCCGACGCCCCTGAGTCGCGGCGCGTGGCAAGCGATCAACGAGCGCTACGAGCAGTTGCGGGAAGACGCCGGCTTGCCGTTGACCTACGACGGGGTGTGGCTGATCGCCGCCCGGCCATGAACCGCGCCTTCTTCGTCACCGGCACCGATACCGGCGTGGGCAAAACCCACGTGACCTGTGCCCTGTTGCTCGCCACGCGCCGGTTGGGATTGACCGCCGTCGGCATGAAGCCTATCGCGGCGGGCGTCGAAGCGGAAGGGCGCAACGACGATGTCGTGCAATTGTTGGCCGCCAGTTCGGTTCAGCCGCGGCTGGCATGGGTGAATCCGTATCTGTACACCCCACCCATCGCGCCGCATATCGCCGCCGCCGAAGTGGGCCGGCCCATTGAAATTCCAGTGATTCGCCAAGCTCTCGAACGGTTGCGACCACTGGCGGACGTGGTCTGGGTGGAGGGCGCGGGTGGTTTTCGCGTGCCGCTCGACGAACAGCATGACACGGCGGATTTGGTGCAAGCCCTGGCCTTGCCGGTGGTGCTGGTGGTGGGGATGCGGCTGGGTTGCCTCAATCACGCTCTGCTGACCGCCGAGGCGATTGCAGCGCGAGAGTTGACCCTGGCCGGTTGGGTCGCCAACCGGATCGATCCGGCCATGGCCCGCTTCGAGGCGAATTTGGATACCTTGCAAATCCGCCTGAATGCGCCGTTGCTGGGCGTGGTTCCCCACGGCGTCAGTCCCGAACAGGCCGCGCTGGCGCTGCGCCTGCCTGCCTTGCCGGATTCATGAATGCTTATAAATCAATATCTTGCATGGATGATCCTGAAATGCGAATAATCCATCGGACATTCCCCCCTTGGCAAAGGGAGTGAGGGTGGATTCGGACCCGCGGGGCGGGACCAAACCCAGCGAAATTCCCCCTCGTCAGCCCATGGCCGGCCAGCCCAGCCGCTAACCGGCGCGGTTGCCCTGGACGCGCGCCATTGTGCGGTTGAACCACCCCGCCCCCGCCGGTACACTGGCAACCTCGCTCGACCACCTGCCCATCTTGCCCATCGATCTCCGAAGCTGGCGCGGATCGCCCGATGCTGTCCCTCGTGACCCAGCCCCTGGGAATTACAACCTTGAACGCCGAATTTCAACGCATCAAACGCCTGCCGCCCTACGTCTTCAACATCGTCAACGACTTGAAAGCCCAGGCGCGGGCGCGCGGCGAGGACATCATCGATTTTGGCATGGGCAACCCCGACCAGCCGACGCCAAGGCATATCGTCGAGAAACTGGTCGAAGTCGCCCAGCGCGACGATACCCATCGCTATTCGGTATCGCGCGGCATTCCGCGCCTGCGCCGGGCCATTTGCCGCTGGTACCAGACCCGCTACGCCGTGGATCTCGACTTCGAGACGGAGGCCATCGTCACCATCGGCTCCAAGGAAGGCCTGGCGCATCTGGCGCTGGCCACCATGGGGCCGGGCGACGCGGTGCTGGTGCCCAACCCTGCCTATCCGATTCATCCCTACGGCTTCGTCATCGCTGGCGCCGACATCCGCCATGTGCCGCTGGTGCCGGGCGTCGATTTCTTCGCCGAACTGGAAAAGGCGATCAAGGATTCCTGGCCCCGACCCAAGATGTTGGTGTTGAACTTCCCGGCCAACCCCACCACCCAGTGTGTCGAACTCGACTTTTTCGCCAAGGTGGTCGCCATCGCCCGCGAGCACGAAATTTGGGTGATCCACGATCTCGCCTACGCCGACCTGGTGTTCGACGGTTACGTCGCGCCCTCGATCCTGCAAATACCGGGGGCTAGGGACATCGCGGTCGAATCCTTCACCCTGTCCAAAAGCTACAACATGCCCGGCTGGCGGGTCGGTTTCATGTGTGGCAACCCCACTCTGGTCGGGGCGTTGGCGCGAATGAAATCCTACCTCGACTACGGCATGTTCACCCCGATCCAGGTCGCCGCCATCGCCGCGCTGGAAGGGCCACAGGACTGCGTCGCCGAGATTTGCGACACCTACCGCAAACGCCGCGACGTGCTGTGCGATGGCCTCAACGCGCTGGGCTGGAAGCTGGACAAACCCAAGGCCACCATGTTCGTCTGGGCGCCGATCCCGGAGCCGTACCGCCATCTCGGCTCGCTGGAGTTTTGCAAGAAGCTGCTGGCCGAGGCCAAGGTCGCGGTTTCGCCCGGCATCGGTTTTGGCGAATACGGCGACGATCACGTGCGCTTTGGCTTGATCGAGAACGAACATCGCACTCGGCAGGCGCTGCGTGGCATCCGGGAAATGTTCCGCAAGGACAGCCACGACAATTACGCGCCGCTGGCGCGGGCGGTGGGCGCATGAGCCCGGCCGCTTTTCCTCCGGTCAAGGTTGGGTTGCTCGGGCTGGGCACGGTTGGCGGCGGCGTCACCCGGGTATTGGCGCGCAACGCCGGGGAAATCAGTCGCCGCGCCGGGCGCGAGATCGTCATCACCCACGCCGCCGCCCGCAATCTGGACACCACCACCGCGAACACCGCTGGCATGCGTTTGACCGAGGAAGCGCTGGAAGTGGTGGACGATCCCGAGGTGTCGATCATCGTCGAGCTGATGGGCGGCCACGAGCCGGCCCGTGGTTTGGTGCTGCGCGCCCTGACCAACGGCAAACACGTGGTCACCGCCAACAAGGCGCTGATCGCCCGGCATGGCAACGAAATCTTCGCTGCCGCCAGCGCCGCCGGGATGATGGTCGGCTTTGAGGCGGCGGTCGCCGGCGGCATCCCGATCATCAAGGCCCTCCGCGAGGGTCTGGCCGGCAATCGCCTGGAATGGGTGGCGGGCATCATCAACGGCACGGCCAATTTCATTCTGTCCGAAATGCGCGGCAAGGGCCGCGACTTTCCAGAGGTGCTGGCCGAGGCTCAGGCGCTGGGCTACGCCGAGGCCGACCCGACTTTCGACATCGAAGGCATCGACGCCGCCCACAAGCTGACCATCCTGGCTTCCATCGCCTTCGGTATCCCTCTGCAATTCGATAAGGTCTACATCGAGGGGATCAGCCACATCACCCGCGACGATGTCGCCTACGCGACCAAGCTTGGCTATCGGATCAAGCATCTTGGCATCGCCCGCCGCGACCAAGGCGGTGTGCAGTTGCGCGTGCATCCGACCCTGATTCCGCAGCGCCATCTGCTGGCCAACGTCAACGGCGTCATGAACGCGGTGCTGGTCAAGGGTGATGCCGTGGGGCAAAGCCTGTTCTACGGGGCCGGGGCCGGGGCCGAGCCGACCGCCTCGGCGGTGGTGGCCGACATCATCGACGTGGTGCGTACCCTGACCGCCGACCCAGAAAACCGGGTGCCGCACTTGGCCTTCCAACCCGGCGCGCTGTCGGATCTACCGGTGTTACCCATGGCGGAGGTCGAGACTGCCTGCTACCTGCGCTTGCAGGCGCTGGATCGTCCCGGCGTGCTGGCCGATGTCACGCGCATCCTTGCCGAGTGTGGCATCAGCATCGAAGCCCTGATGCAGAAGGAAGCGCCGCCCAGCGCCAGCGTGGTGCCGATTGTCCTGTTGATCAACCGCGTTCGGGAACGGCGAATGAACGCGGCGATCACCGCCATCGAGGCGCTGGACAGCATCCGCGCGCCGGTCGTGCGCATCCGGCTGGAATATCTCGATTCGGATTGAATCACGCGGACGATGGATGACCGTGGCGCCGACCCTGCACTTGCTCATTCCCGGTTTGTTGGCGATCGAACGATTTGGATTCGCCAATCCAGCGTTTTCCGCGCCCATCGCGCCAGCGTTGCGTTGGTTGCTGGCCCGTGGCGATGCGCGCCCGGCCTTGGCCACCATGGACGCAACGCTGTTTCGGTTGTTCGACGCGCCGGTTCCCGAGGGCGCCGACCTGCCCGTCGCGGCGGTCAGCCGGCTGGCCGATGGCGGCGAGTCCGATGACGGCTGGTGGCTGCGGGCCGACCCGGTGCATTTGCGCCCCGATCTGCATGGGGTCTTGCTGGTCGATGCCCGGGCGCTGGCCATCGAGCCGGTCGAGGCCGCGTTGCTGGCGGCGGCGTTCGACCAGACCTTCGCCGCCGACGGGTTGCAACTTCACGTCCCACGTCCTGACCGCTGGTATCTGCGCTTGCCGGCCGATCCCGGCATCCGCACCCATCCGCTACTCGACGCCATCGGCCGCGACATCAATCCACTGTTGCCCCACGGTCCGGCCAGTGGGCGCTGGCATGCCCTGCTCACCGAAATCCAGATGCTGTTTCATCAACACCCGGTCAACCGGGCGCGCGAGGAGCGTAACCAGCCGTTGATCAATAGCGTCTGGTTCTGGGGCGGTGGAACTTGTCCAGCCGGCGCCGGCCCGCCCGCGGCCGACCTGTACGCCAACGATCCGCTGACTCGGGGTCTGGCCCGACTGGCGGGCGCGGCGGTCGGCCCGGTTCCCGAACACGCCGACGATTGGCTGGACCACGCGAGTCGGGAATCCGATAGCCTGGTGGTGCTGGAAACGACGCGCCACGACCTGGCGGAAGACGATCCGGCCGGATGGGCCGATCACGTCGCGGAACTGGAATATGCCTGGTTTCGATTTTGCCGCCGATGGCTGCAAACCGGGAAACTGGCGACCCTGCGCCTCTACCCCGACAACGGGCGGGTTTATACGGTGACCGGTGCCGACCGCTGGCGATTCTGGCGCCGGTCCCGACCGCTGGTCGATTACCTGCGCTGATCTTTCCACCACCCCAACCGCCATCCGCCGATCGCTCGCGCCAGGTGGCCACGACTGGATCGAACCGGCCCCGTTTCAAGCACTCCATGCCCCCCCTCATCATCCGTCGCCCCAGCCCCGCCGCCGTGGTCCTGCCCGTTTCCCCCCTGCTGCAACGCATCTATGCCGCGCGCGGCGTGGGTTCGGCCGATCAACTGGACCAGCGCTTGCAAATGCTACCCTCGCCTTCGTCGCTGACCGGTCTGACCGAGGCGGTGACGCTGCTGGAGGACGCCCTCCGCCAGCGATGGCGGATCACCATCGTCGCCGATCTCGACGCCGACGGCGCCACCAGTTGCGCGCTGGCGGTGCGGGCATTGCGGGCGCTGGGCGCGGCGGACGTGCGCTACGTGGTGCCCAATCGCTTTGTCCACGGCTACGGCCTGACCCCGGAAATCGTCGCGGTCGCCGCCCGAGAGCGACCCGATCTGCTGATCACCGTGGACAACGGCATCTCCAGCCACGAGGGGGTACGAGCGGCCCAGGGGCTGGGGATGCGGGTGCTGATCACCGACCATCACTTGCCCGGCCCGACGCTGCCGGTCGCCGATGCCCTGGTCAATCCCAACCAGCCCGGCGATGCGTTCCCCTGCAAGCAACTGGCCGGCGTCGGCGTGATTTTCTACGTGCTGTCGGCGCTGCGAACCCGGCTGCGGGAGAGCGGCTGGTTCGCAGCGCGCGGGCTGTCCGAGCCGAACATGGCGCAATTCCTCGATCTGGCGGCGGTGGGCACGGTAGCCGACGTGGTGCCGCTGGCGCACGCCAATCGCGTGCTGGTCGAACAGGGGCTGCGGCGAATTCGCGAAAGTCGATGCGTGCCTGGCATTACCGCGCTGTTCGCCGTCACCGGCCGCTCGATGGCGCGGGCGAGCGTCACCGACATCGCCTTTCAACTCGGACCACGCCTGAACGCCGCCGGCCGGCTGGCCGACATGAGCCTGAGCATCGATTGTCTGTTGTGCGACGATCCGGCGCGGGCGCTGGTTCTGGCCCAGGAACTGGATCGGCTCAACCGCGAGCGGCGGATGATCGAAACCGAAATGCGGGCGCAGGCGCTCGACAGTCTGGAACGTTGGCCGCTGACGGAGGGCGAATTGCCGTTCGGGTTGTGCCTGTTCGATCCGGATTGGCATCCGGGCGTGATCGGCATCGTGGCCGGGCGGATTCGGGAGCGGGTCCATCGGCCGGTGATCGCCTTCGCGCTCGACAATCACCCCGGTCAGTTGCGCGGATCGGCGCGTTCGGTGCCGGGTTTGCACGTGCGCGATGTGTTGGCGACCATCGACGCGCGCCAACCGGGTCTGATCGGGCGCTTCGGCGGTCACGCCGCCGCCGCCGGCCTGAGCCTGCCGGCCGCCCACCTGTCCACTTTTCGAAGCGCCTTCGACGCCGAGGTGCGTGGCCTGCTGCGGCTGGAGGACCTCAATGGTTGCCTGTGGAGCGATGGCGAACTGGAACCGGCGGATTTTTGCCTGGAAACCGCCGAACAGTTGCGAGCGGCCGGTCCCTGGGGCCAGGGTTTCCCCGAACCGTTGTTCGATGGCGTGTTCGAGGTGACCGCCCATCGGATCATGAAGGACCAGCATTTGAAGCTGTGGCTGCGGGCGCCCGGCCTGAGGCAGCCGGTGGAGGCGGTTGCCTTCCACCGAGTGAGCGATTTCACGCCGGGCGCGACGCGGTTGCGCGTCGCCTACAAGCTGGACGCCAACGAGTGGCGCGGCGAGCGGCGGTTGCAATTGCGGGTCGAGCATCTGGAACCGGCCTGAGCGCCCCAACTCCGGAGCTGGATCGGGCAGCCTCAGTAATGCCGCACCTGAAACAGCGCCTCGTCCCGCAGCACGGCCTCCAGCGCCTCACCGGCTATCGCCGCCCAGCGTTCGCCGCCCGCTTCGTCGGCGATCAAATCCTGGCGAATTTCGATCTCCACGTGCGGCAGGCCGGCCGCGCCGCCGTGAGTGTCCATGGTGAAACCGACCTCGCGCCCGGAATAGGGTTGATTGTCGCCCACGCACAGCTCGGGATCGGCCAGGAATTGGGCGATCAGCGGCTGGGCCAGCCGGGGATCGCGGTTCCACAGCACGCCAAGGTGCCAGGGGCGCTCGAAACCGTTCATGGCGGGCGTGAAGCTGTGAATGGCGATCAGCGCCGGCGCTCGGCCATGGCCGTGACGCCAGCGGTGGGCCAGCGCCTGGGTAATGGCGTGGTGGTAGGGCCAGAACACCTCGTTCAATCGTCGATCGGCCTGAGCGTCGTCCACCGCCTGATTGCCGGGAATGACGATGCCGTCGCTGATTTCGGCGATGGAGGTGGGATCACCGGGAGAACGATTGCAGTCGATGACCAGCCGGGAATAGCCGCCCAGCACCGCGGGCGCGTCCAGCCGCGCCGCCAACAGGCGAGTCACCCACGCGGCGCCGATGTCCCAGGCGATGTGCTGGGATAATTCCTCCGGCCCCAGCCCCAGTTGGCCGAGCGTGGCGGGAATGGCGTTGCTGGCGTGGTCGCAGACCAGCACCAGCGGCGCCTGGCCATCCGGATTGAAAAGGGTGAACGGGGGCGGATCGCCGGGCCCCAACAGAAGGGCCTGAAGCGGGGGATCAAGGGGAATGCCGTTCATGTGAAGCATGAAAATCGATGGTCGTCAACGTCGTCGCTTTAGCCTGGCTCGAATACGGGGCCGTGGTTGCGATCGATTGAAGTCCGCGTGAACACCCTGTCAAAGCTGCGAGTTTTTGGGCAGATTCTCGCCGTAAAAGATCTCGGTCATTTCCCACCGCACCCGCCGCTCGATCGCCGCCTGTTCGTGGGGCGGCAAATCCTGCTGATCCACGCCAAACAGATAACTGTTCAATTCGAAATCCTTCAGGATCATCTTGGTGTGAAAGATGTGCTCCTGATAGACGTTGACGTCGATCATCTGATAGCGCTCGCGCGTGTCCCTGGCCAGAAAATTCTGGATCGAATTGATGGGGTGGTCGATGAAATGCTTCTTGCCGGTGAGGTCTCGGGTGAAGCCGCGCACCCGGTAATCGACGGTGACGATGTCCGCCTCGAAACCGTGGATCAGATAATTCAGCGCCTTGAGCGGAGAGATGCGGCCGCAGGTCGACACGTCGATATCGGCTCGAAAGGTGCGGATGCCGTTGTCGGGATGACTTTCCGGGTAGGTATGCACGGTGATATGACTCTTGTCCAGGTGACAGACCACGGCGTCCGGCAACGGACCGGGCGACTCGGAGTTGGACAGACGGTCGGAGGCGGCCGATTCCTCGGAGATCAACAGGGTGATGCTGGCTCCCTTCGGCTCGTAATCCTGGCGAGCGATGTTCAGGATGTTGGCGCCGATGATCCTGGAGACGGTGGTCAGGATTTGAGTCAACCGCTCGGCGTTGTACGCTTCGTCGATATAGGCGAGGTAGCGGTCCTGCTGCGTCGGCGTCGCGGCGTAGCCGATATCGTAGAGGTTGAAGCTGAGCGTCTTGGTGAGATTGTTGAATCCTTGCAGCCGCAGTTTGGACATCGTTGGCCTTAGCGACACCGCGTCGATCCTCCCCCAGACGAGAAAGCCCGATCCGCCACCCGCGGCGTCGGCGTTTCTTGCGGAAAACTGGCAAACACAGCGGGATTGAAAGGTAGCATTGAAGGGTTAAAAGTTTTCAAGCGTCGCGGATTTCGAAGGTATGGGTGATCCTGGCGGTCTGGCCGAGCATGATCGAGGCCGAGCAGTACTTTTCCGCCGACAACTGGATCGCGCGTTCGACGTGCTTGGCGCTCAGATTCTTGCCGCTCAAGATGAAATGCACGTGAATCTCGGTGAAAACCTTGGGGTCGCTGTCGGCCCGCTGGGCTTCGAGTTGCACCTCGCAGTCGCGCAAGTCCTGCCGGGATTTGCGCAGGATGTTGACCACGTCGATCGCGGTGCAACCGCCCAGGCCCATCAGCAGCATTTCCATCGGGCGCGGCCCGAGATTGTGACCGCCCAGTTCCGGCGGACCGTCCATGACCACGGCATGACCGCTGGGCGATTGAGCCACGTAGATCATGTCCTTCAGCCAAGTGACGTGGGTTTTCATATGGACTCCTTGGATTGGCGATAAACCCTGGCGCTCCCGGCGGGAGACGGTGGACGCGGAGTTTAGCCGAACAGTTCCGCCAGTTTCGCGCCGGGGTCGGGCGCGCGCATGAAGGCTTCGCCCACCAGGAAGGCGTGAACGCCGTGCGCACGCATCAACGCCACGTCAGCGGGTGTATGGATGCCGCTTTCGGTGACCACCATGCGGTCGGCGGGGATTTGGGGCAGCAGATTCAGCGTGGTGTCCAGCCGGGTTTCGAAGGTGCGCAGGTTGCGGTTGTTGATGCCGATCAATGCCGCGCCGCTGGCCAGCGCCCGATCCAGTTCCTCGGCATCGTGGACTTCCACCAGCACGTCCATGCCCAAATCCGCCGCCAGTCGCGCCAGTCCCCGTAGCGCCCGGTCATCCAAGGCGGCCACGATCAACAGAATGCAATCGGCGCCGATGGCACGGGCTTCGTACACCTGATAAGGGTCGATGATGAAGTCCTTGCGCAGCGCCGGCAGTTCGCAGGCCGCTCGCGCTTCCCGAAGAAAATCCTCGTGACCCTGGAAGAAATCGCGGTCGGTAAGCACCGACAGGCAGCAGGCGCCGGCGGCGGCATAGCTTCGGGCAATGGCGGCGGGCAGGAACGGATCGCGCAATAGACCCTTGCTGGGCGAGGCGCGCTTGATTTCGGCGACGACCGCTGGCCGACCCCCGGCGATGGTCCGTTCCAGAGAGTGCTGGAACGGCCGGGGCGGCGGCAGACGCTCGATCCGCTGGCGCAGTTCCGCCAACCCCAACCGCGCGCCGCGCTCGGCGACTTCCTCGGCCTTGCGGGCGAGGATTCGTTGCAGGATGTCGCTCATGAAGCCAGCTTCTGGGTGCAGCGCACGAATTCGTCCAGCTTGGCCCGCGCCGCGCCGCTGGCGAGCGCTTCCCACGCCAGCGCCAGACCGCCGGCGATGGAATCGGTTCGATTGGCGGCATACAGCGCCGCGCCGGCGTTGAGGGCAACGATATCGCGCGGAGCGCCGGGCTGATTGTCCAGCGCGGCCAGCAGCATGGCCCTGGATTGTTCGGCGTCTTCGACCTTGAGGGTTCGATTCGACATCATGGCCAGTCCGAAATCCTCGGGGTGGATTTCGTATTCCAGAATCTCGCCGTTCCTGAGTTCGCCGACCAGGGTGGCGGCGCCCAGCGAGATTTCGTCCATGCCGTCCTTGCCCCAGACCACGAGGACATGTTGCGCGCCGAGCCGCTGCATGACGCGCACCTGGATGCCGACCAGATCGGGGTGAAACACGCCCATGAGCTGGTTGGGAGCGCTGGCCGGATTGGTCAGGGGACCAAGGATGTTGAAAATGGTGCGCACGCCCATCTCGCGGCGGACCGGGGCAACGTTTTTCATGGCGCTGTGATGGTTCGGCGCGAACATGAAGCCGATGCCGGTGGTTTGCACGCACTCGGCCACCTGCGCCGGGTTCAGGTCGATGCGCGCGCCCAGCGCCTCCAGCACGTCGGCGCTGCCGGATTTGGAGGAAACGCCGCGGTTGCCGTGCTTGGCGACCCGCGCGCCGGCGGCGGCGGCGACGAACATCGTGGCGGTGGAGATATTGAAGGTGTGCGCGCCGTCGCCGCCGGTGCCGACGATGTCCACGAAATGTTGGTGTGGTGGCGGGACCTGGACCTTGGTGGACAGCTCGCGCATCACCGTGGCGGCGGCGGTGATCTCGCCGATGGTTTCCTTCTTGACCCGCAGGCCGGTGAGGATAGCGGCGGTCATCACCGGCGAAATCTCGCCGGCCATGATTTGGCGCACCAGCGACAGCATCTCGTCATAGAAGATCTCGCGATGTTCGATGGTGCGTTGCAGAGCTTCCTGGGGGGTGATGGACATCGAAAGGTTCTCCGAGGCGTTCAGTGCGGATTGAGAAAGTTGCGCAGCAGGGCGTGACCGTGCTCGGTCAGGATGGATTCGGGATGGAACTGCACGCCCTCGACCGGCAGTGTCTTGTGCCGCACGCCCATGATTTCGTCCAGCCCGCCGTCCGGGGTCTCGGTCCAGGCGGTGATTTCCAGGCAATCCGGGATGCTGGCTTGCTCGATCACCAGGGAATGATAGCGCACCACGGTGAACGGGTTGGGCAGGCCGGCGAATACGCCCTGGCCGTGGTGGTGGACAGCGGAGGTTTTACCGTGCATGACCTGGCCGGCGCGGACGATGTGGCCGCCGAAGGCCTGGCCGATGCTTTGATGGCCCAGGCAAACCCCGAAAATCGGCGTCTGGCCCGCGAACCGCTCGATGACGGCCAGCGACACCCCCGCCTCGGTGGGAGTGCAGGGGCCGGGCGAAAGCACGATGCGCTCCGGCTTCATCTCGGCGATTTCTTCCGGGGTGATCTGGTCGTTGCGGTACACCCGCACCTCCTCGCCCAGCTCGCCCAGATATTGCACCAGGTTGTAGGTGAAGGAGTCGTAATTGTCGATCATCAGGAGCATAAAGCGTCTATCCTCATCGATTCGTTTACAGCGCTTTACCGGGCTTTGCTTTTGATGCCCCCACAAGTACCCCCAATTTCTGTTGGCGCCCTTGCGCTGGAAACGCGCGAATTGTTGAAAAATTCATTTTCACCCATTGCGCGGTGCGATGAAACCCTGACTTGCGTGCAAGCGTTCATTCCCTCCGCTGGCGGAAGTAGGGATTGGACAGAGACGACAAAGCTACTCCTTCTCAAACCCCTGACTCGTAAACTTCAGCGTCCGGGCGTTTTCCGTCACGATCCGCACGACATTGTCCGGGGCGCCGTTCGGCAAGTGGGCCTCGATTTCAAGGGTCACCGTCACGCGGGCGCCGACCAGGCCGGCGAGGTGTGAGATGACTTCCTCGGCGATGTTGCCGGCATCGCGGCCAACGCGTGTTGCGTCCAGAACCGCCGTGCCGTGGAAGCGTCTGGGCCGGGCGGCAGCCGGCGCCGGTTGGGGCTGTGGCGCCCCACCCGGTAGCGGTTGCGACTGTACGCGGCCACCACCGGGTTGGCTGGGTGTCCCTCCAGGCGGCGGCGTGCGCTCGGCGTCAAGCTGCCGGCTCGCCACCTCCGGCTTCACCACCAGGCCGGTGGAATGCGGATCGAAAAGATTCACCATCGTTCCGCCACGTAAGCCCTTGTAGCGGCCCGCCGCCTCGTCAAAGCTGTCGGCAAAGCCGAAGCTGTCCTGCGACCACGTCAGCAAATTCACGCCATCGCTGATCGCGTGCAGCAGGACGCCGCTGTCCTTGAGGCGCGGCAGGTATGGATAACGTGCGAAATCCTCGACCAACTGCCTGACCGCGACATGGTTACCGCGCCACAGCGGAATCTTGTCCAGTTCCATCTTCAGCCGCGTCGGCGCGAAGCCGGTGAGATAAAGCTCGTCGGTACGCAGCTTCTTGCTGGCGCGCACGGCCAGCGCATCGGTTCCGGAAAGGCGTAGCACTTCCCAGGTCACAGGCGCCTGTGGCGTTTTTTGCACTGGCGCCAGCAGCCATTGATACGTCTCGGGCAGGCGGGCGGTTGTTGCCCCGTCGGCTGAGGCCATCTGCTGCTCGACTTGTCTTTTCTGGTGCGTTGTCAACCCCAGATTCGCCTCGTCGGCCATGATCGACCGCCAGGCCAGATATTTGCGCACCGCTTCGTCGAGGTCCTGCAAGCGGGTCTTGTCGGCAGCCAGAAAGACGAGGGTGTTGCGATACAGGCGGGGCGTATTGCCACGGTTTTCGAGGATGGCCCTGGCGGCCACCTCGGCGGCGTTGCCGGCTTCCTTGCTGTAGGCGTGGGCGGTGCCCAGCACCACCAGGCGGGCGTCGAGGTCATCGGGAACGTCGGCGCCGGAAGGCGGCATCGGGTGGATGCGCTGAAAATCCCCGGTGTTCGCGATGTCCTTCCTGAGCCGGCGCTCCAACTCCGCAACCACCTTGTCCGGGTCGCGCTTTAACTGCTCGGCGCGGTCCTCGGCCAGCTTGGTCACCGTCGGCTGGGTCGAATACCAGTAGTGCGGGCCATCGTTGTAGAGGTAGGTGGCGGCGCTGGCCATGCGCCGTAGCGCATCGCCAAACACGGCGGGAGACTCGCCCGGCATCACGCAACCCAGCTTCACCCGGCGATCCTCAGTGCCCTTGTGTGCCGCCGCCGTCGTGGGCGCCGAACCCATGTAAATCGCCCGCGCCACGCGCCGGCAGGCCGAGAATTTGCCCAGATTGGGCAATTCGCTATCCAGCTTGAGCGGCAGCGAATTGGCGCCATCCACATCCTTCTCGATCACCGGTACCCAGTTATCCGAGAGGTAGCGGGTCAGTTCCGACTGCACGCGCGGATCATCAATCGCCACGTTGGCCGGCAGGATCAGCGGATTGCGGTCGCCCTTCTCCCACAGGC
>CALGOO010000241.1 GCA_937960715.1 uncultured Candidatus Competibacteraceae bacterium | reverse complement strand
CCATCGCCAAGCGGGTGTTCAGCCCGAAACCGGAGGAAGTCGCCTGGGCCAAGCGGGTGATCGAGGCCATGCCCGACGGCAGCGGCGCGGTGATGATCGACGGCAAGATGCAGGACGACGCCACCTGGAAGCAATGCAAGGTGGTGTTCAACCTCGCCCAGCTGATCGCCAGCCGCGACGCCGAATACAAGGCGCTGTACGGGTTCTAAAACCAATCGCGCCCTCTCCCGCCGGGAGAGGGCCAGGATGAGAAGAGGTCCATAAGTTCTGTCGAATCAGGGATATCAATCATCCGAGGTGTCAAATGGCATACAGTGACTTTACCTTGGAAACTGCTATCGCCACGCTGGGCGTTTCGACCGAATTAATCCCTCTTTTCCCCGATCTTCGCTCTTTACCGGTTCCGGTTTGGCTTCAGGAAACGTTGTCCAAGCGCACTCCCTTGGCGTTGATCTCCGAAAAATCGCGTAGCGAATTCATCGTTGCGCCCATCCTGTTGGCCAGCCGAGAACTCTCTCACGAGAAATTGGCGATCTACTCCGGGCAAAGACTCGATATCGATTCCAACAAGGGCTTGGTTGGAGAATGTGATTTCATCCTGACCCTTTCTCCGCCTATCCTGCCCTTGCGATCCCCGATCATCACCATTGTCGAAGCCAAAAAGAACGACGTGGAAACCGGCTTGGGACAATGTATCGCGCAAATGGTGGCAGCACAAATCTTTAACCAATCCACGGGGCGCTCCAAACTTCCAGTATTCGGTTGCGTGACGACCGGCGAAATTTGGCAGTTCCTGCGACTGAAAGAATCCGTGGTCTCCATGGACGAACGACGCTATTACCTGGACGATGTCGGAAGTATTCTGGCGGTTATTCAACTGATCGTGACTCAAGATATTGCGCTTTTAGCCTAGGATCCTTCCCGTCGCGAGGAGAGAAGATTTTTCAATTTCAAAAACCATTTGGAACCTTCCCATGATCGCGCCCTTCTCCATCGCCCGCCTGCCGCGCATCGAATTTGGCGCCGGCGCTCTCGCCAAACTGCCCAACCTAATCGCTCAATACGGCAATCGCGCGTTGCTGGTGACCGGCCAGCGCTCGTTCGTCGAATCGCCCAGTTGGTCGTCGCTATCATCCGCCCTGGAAAAAGCCGGCGTTCGGTGGGAGCAGGCACGAGTCAGCGACGAACCCTCGCCGCAATTGGTGGATCAAACCGTCCAGCAATGGCGCGGCGCCAATATCCAAATCGTCGCCGGCATTGGCGGCGGCAGCGTGCTGGATGCCGCCAAAGCCATCGCGGGTCTGCTACCGAGTGGCGATTCGGTGATGAACTACCTTGAGGGGGTCGGACCGGAGAAGCCTTATCAGGGTCCCGCGACACCGTTCATCGCCGTTCCCACCACCGCCGGCACCGGTAGCGAAGCCACCAAGAACGCCGTGCTCAGCCTGCGCGGCCCGAACGGGTTCAAGAAATCCTTCCGCGACGACAAGCTGGTTCCGGAATACGCCCTACTCGACCCTGACCTGCTTGCAAGCTGCCCCAAGCCGCAAATCGCCGCCAACGCGATGGACGCGCTCACGCAATTGCTGGAGTCCTACGTCTCCACCAAGGCCAACCCCTTCACCGACACGCTGGCGGAAAGCGGGCTGAAGGCGGTGCGGGAGGGGTTGTTCGCCTGGTACGAGGGCGGCGACCAAGCCGCCGCCGGTCGTTCGCGCCTGGCCTACGCAGCCTTGCTGTCGGGCGTCTGCCTGGCGCAGACCGGCCTGGGGTCGGTGCATGGGCTGGCCTCGCCACTGGGCGCGTTCTTCCCGATTCCGCATGGCGTGGTCTGCGGTACGCTCGTCGGCGCCGCCACCCGCGTCAACCTGGCCGCGCTGCGGGAGCGTGAGTCCGACCATCCGTCCTGGCGCAAGTACGCTCGGGCCGGCGACCTGCTGCACGGGCGGCATTTTCCCACTCCCAAGGAATCGCACGCCGCGTTGCTGGCGCTGCTGGACGAGTGGACCGAGCGGCTGACCTTGCCCCGGCTCAGTGCCTACGGCATCCAGGAAAGCGATTTCGCCCATGTCGTCGCCCACTCGCGCGGCGGCAGCATGAAAACCAATCCATTGATCCTGAGCGACACCGAAATCACCGAAATACTGCGGCAGCGGCTTTAACCGATGAAATCTCCAAAAGGCCCTTCATCTTCCTTGCCCAGCGTGGTCGTGGACCGGGAAACGGCCGAACTCAAGCGACTGGAAGAACGGATCGGCCGGGTCCACCTGCAACAGCGGCTGGGCATCGAGGTCGATCATGCGGCCCAGGTGTTCGGACGGGGTCGGACCTTTTTTCATATTGAGAACTGGTACTCGATTCACGCCCTGATCCGCCTGACCCTGCGTGGCCTAGGTCTGTACCGCCGGGGCTTGCGCAACGCCACCGCCATTCAAATCCGCCACAACGAAGTCGTCATGCCCCGGTTACCCGCCGCCTTCGACAGCTTCACTCTGCTGCATCTCAGTGACCTGCATCTGGACGCCGATCCCGCCTATCCCGCCGCGCTGATCGAGCACCTGCGGCAGGTAACTTACGATCTGTGCGTGATCACCGGCGATTTCCGGGCCAAGACCCACGGTCCCCACGCCGCCGCCCTCGCCGCCCTGGCCCAGGTGCGCCCCCATTTGAGGGGTCCCGTCTACGCCGTGCTCGGCAACCATGATTCCATCCGCATGGCGCCCGGCATCGAAGCGCTGAAAATCACCTTGCTGCTGAACGAGTCGGTCCCGGTGGAACGCGGCGGCTCGACGATTCACCTGGCCGGCATCGACGATCCGCACTACTACCAAGTGGATAATTTCGACAAGGTCGCCGCTCATCTTCCACCGGAAGACGTGTCCATCCTGCTGTCGCATTCGCCGGAAACCTACCGGCACGCGGCCCACGCCGGCTTCGATCTGTTGTTGAGCGGCCACACCCACGGCGGGCAGATTTGTCTGCCCGGCGGCATCGCGCTGATGACCAACGCCGCCTGCCCGCGCCGCTATTGCCAGGGCGCCTGGCGCTACCACGCCATGCAGGGCTACACCTCGGTCGGATCGGGCGCCTCGGTGGTCGGGGTGCGCTTCAACTGCCCACCGGAAATCACCCTGCACCATCTGCGCGCCCCGCCGGCTCAGTAGGGCCGGTTGCGAATGCCGAGCCGGTACAACACCCGCGACAACGCCAACTCCAGCACGATGAAACCGGCCACCGTCGCCACGATGGCCAGCCCACTCAGCGCGAAACGGTCCGCCACCGCCAACAGCGGCAACAACGCCTCGGGGATCTGATCCAGCCCCAGGGCCATGCCGCTGGTGGGTATAGCCAGCCGCCGTTTGACGAAGCTCGACAATAAATCGCCCAGCATGGCGGCGACGCCGATCACCACTCCGACCGTCGCGGACCAACCCAGCAGCGCGGCGCCAAGACCGGTCGCCAGCGGCGCCAGCACCACGCCACGCCACGTCTTGGTATCTCCCAACAGGCGTCGGCCATCGGTCCATCGTCGACCGCCATCCACCGGCCAGGCGCCCCGGTCGCCGCACACCGCGGCGGCGATGATCGGAACGCCATTGGCGATCAAGATCAGCAACAACAATTGCAATTCGGTGGACGCCATGGCGAAATTCCAGGAAGGTCCTCTCAAGCATAGGTCGGACGCGCTAGAATGGGACATTTCCGCTTGACGTCAGTCGAAAGCGCCATCCCAGTGGGGACGCAGTCCCTCATCGCCGCAATCGTTAGGAGAATCACATGAAAATGTCACGTCTGGGCGCTGGTCTCGGTCTCGCCAGCGGATTGCTGTGGCTGGCCGCCGCCCACGCCGCCGATCTCAACTCGCCGGTCGGCAAATGGAAAACCGTCGACGACAAGTCCGGCAAGCCCAAGAGCATCGTGCAGATCACCGAAAGCAACGGCGTGCTGACCGGCAAGATCGTGGAACTGCTGGAGGGCGCCACCGAGAAAACCTGTAGCAAATGCGAGGGCGATTTGAAGGACAAGCCACTGGTGGGGATGCGCATCCTATGGGATTTGAAGAAGGAGGGCGACGAATGGACGGACGGCAAGATTTTCAACCCGGCCGACGGCGGCACCTATGCGAGCAAGGCTAAGCTGACCAACGGCGGCAAAACCCTGGACGTCACCGGCAAATGGATGTTCTTCAGCCGGGAGCAAAAGTGGCAGCGGGTCGACTGAAACCCAAGCTTCCCGGCAAGCCGCTCTCGCCCCGCCTTGGCGCGAGGCGAGAGAACGCATCTTCAAGCCCGTAAACGTTCGGATCCCCTCGTCCCGCACGACGATGGGTTTCGCTACGCTCAACCCATCCTACGAAAAGACCAATGGGTTGTAGGATGGGTTGAGCGTAGCGAAACCCATCAATACGGGGCGAAACCATCAGGGGATCTGAACAATTACTCAAGCTCTTCCGCCGCGCCGAAATCAAGCGATCGGACGAACTTCCGGCACCGGAATACCCCGCTGCCGGCAGGCGGCGGTCAAGGTATTCAATAGCAAACAGGCGATGGTCATGGGGCCAACGCCGCCCGGCACCGGGGTAATGGCACCCGCCACCTCGACCGCCGCCTCAAAATCCACATCACCCACCAGCCGCCCCTTGCCGTCCGGAGTGAAAATGCGGTTGATGCCGACATCGATCACCGTCGCGCCCGGCTTGATCCAGTCGCCCTTGACCATTCGCGCCTTGCCGACCGCCGCGATCAGAATGTCCGCCCGCCGGCATTCCTCGGCCAAATCGCGGGTACGGGAATGGGCGATGGTCACGGTGCAATGCTCGCGCAGCAACAGCGCCGCCATCGGTTTGCCCACGATGTTCGAACGGCCCAGGATCACCGCCCGCTGCCCCGTCAGATTGCCGATCCGATCCTTGAGCAACATCAGACAGCCCAGCGGCGTGCAGGGCACCATGCCGGTTCCACCCACCGCCAGCAACCCAGCGTTCAGCGGGTGAAAACCATCCACATCCTTCTGGGCGGTGATCGCCTCGATCACCGCCTCCGGGTCGATCTGCTTCGGCAACGGCAGTTGCACCAGGATGCCGTTGACCACCGGGTCCCGATTCAATTCGGCGACGCGCGCCAACAATTCGGCCTGGGTCGCGGTCGCGGGCAACCGGTGTTCGAAGGAATTCATGCCAGCCTCCCGCGCTTGCAGGCCCTTGTTGCGGACATAGATTTGGCTGGCGGGATCTTCGCCGACCAGCACCGTCGCCAGACCGGGCGTGACGCCATGTTCCGCCTTAAGCTGGGCGGCGCGCGCGGCGATGCCGGCGCGCAGGCGGGCGGCGAACCGTTTACCGTCGATGATGGTGGCCGTGGCCATGGGCTTCCTCGTGGTCGCTGAAAAACGCCGCTGGATTCTACTACAGCCGACCTCTTGTTTGCCTTGCCTTATCAGCCACTTCCCCGTATCTTTGCGCGCTCGTTTCACCACTCCCCGCAGGAGGATGCAGGCCGTGTCGAGTCAGGACCAGCAGATCATGTTCGTGTTTCCGGGACAGGGCTCCCAATACGTCGGTATGGGCAGCGACTTGCGCCGGGACTTTCCGGTCGCCCAGCGGCTTTACGAACAGGCCAACGACATCGTGGGCTACGATCTCGTCAAGCTTTGCCTGGAGGGGCCGGAAGAAGCCTTGAGGCTGACTCGCCATACCCAACCCGCCCTGCTGGTTCACTCGCTGGCCTGTCTGGCAATCTTGCGCGAATTGACCGATGACCGGGTGCAACCGGTCTTGACCGGCGGCCACAGCCTCGGCGAATACTGCGCCCTGGTCGCGGCCGGGGCGCTCGACTTCGAAACCGCCCTGCGGCTGGTGCAAAAACGCGGCGACTGCATGGGCGCTTACGGCGCGGGCGAAATGCTGGCGTTTCCGCTGCATCTCGACAACATCCAGCCGCTGGCGGAAAAACACTACTGTGTCGTCGCCGCCCGCAACCTGCCCGACCAGACCGTGATCGGGGGTCTCGCCGAGGACCTCGACCGCCTGACCGAGGAAGCCCACGCGCATTTTCCGCGCAAGCGACCCACCCGGCTCAAGACCGAGGGCGCCTTTCACACCTTCTACATGATCACCGCCGCCTTGCACTTCCGCCCGGTGCTGGACGCCGCCACGATGAGTGCTCCCACTGTCCGCGTCTTGTCCAACTGCTCGGGCGCCTATCACGATCCCGATCCCGCCGCGATCAAGACCCGGTTGTTCTTCCAACTGTTCCATCCGGTCAACTGGATCGACAACCTGGAAATCGCCTTCCACGACGGCATCAACGCCATCATCGAATTTGGCGGCGGCCTGGGCAGCGGCGCGGCCCCCGAGGACAAGCGGCCCAACCTGGAAAGCATGATCAAGAAAGCGCTGCGTGGTTCCGATTTCAGCGCCCACTACCACGCCGCCATCAACAGCCAGACCCTGCGGGAAACGGCGGAGGCGCTGCGGTCATGAGATATCGCGCCACCTCGCAAAGCCAGCGCGCCCGGCGCGCGCTCAGCCAGGAAGCCGTCAAGCGTTCCCATCGCCGCTGCGATCTGATCCGACTGGTCCCGGAAAACGAGTCCATGGCAACCCCGTCATGCGCGGTCGATACGGCGGAGCGCATCGACGCATCAGCTCCAACCGCTCCCCGCGCTTGATCCGGAACCGCGAGCCGGCATTTCGACATCCATGGCGCATGGCTCGCGGTCCTGTAAATGACATTTTGCAAGAAAAATTGTCGGCTATCGCGTTTGCCCGGATTTCGGCTACCCTTAAGCGCAAGCGCTTGGCAAAAAAGAAACCATCGCGGGATGGACCGCGGTTTGCGGAGCCAAACCGCCCATCGCGCCACGTAAATTTCCCCCCGTCCATAACAAAACGACCAGCCCCGCGTTGCCCGGGCGCGGGCCGGTGGGAAGCGTTTGATCGTCCATTCGCCAACTGACCAACCATCATAGAGGTGAGAACCATGCTTTCCGAGAAACAACTCGAAATCCTGCGGGAACGGCGCGCCAAGGTACTGGCCGGCGGCGGCGAGGATAAACTCCAGGAACGGCACGCCAAGGGTCTGCTGGGCGCCCGCGAGCGGTTGTTGGCGCTGTTTCAGCCGGACACCTTTCAGGAAATCGCCACCCACGCCAAGCACGCCGGCAAACATTTCGGTCTGGCCGACAAGGAACTGCCCTCGGATGGCGTGATCGTCGGCACCGGCTTCGTGGACGGGCGACCCGTGGCGGCGTTCAGCCAGGATTTCACCGTGATGGGCGGTACGCTCGGCAAGATGCACGCCCGGAAAATCGTGCAGTCGATGCAGCTCGCGCTGAAGATCGGCGTGCCGGTGGTCGCGTTCAAGGATTCCGCCGGCGCCCGCATCCAGGAGGCGGTGGACGCCCTGTCCGGCTACGGCGAGGTGTTCTACCACAACGTGCTGCTGTCGGGCGTGGTGC
>CALGOO010000240.1 GCA_937960715.1 uncultured Candidatus Competibacteraceae bacterium | reverse complement strand
GGTTTCCGCAATATCATGAGTATAGACCCCACACACGCCTCGGCCTCGGGTGTGGACGTGCAGCATGATCTGGGTCGCCTGTTCCCGGCCCATCCCGAAAAAGTGTTCCAGAATCCGCACCACGAATTCCATCGGCGTGTAGTCGTCGTTCAGCAGGACCACCTTGTACAGCGGCGGTTGCTTGAGTTTGGGCTTGGCCGATTCGACGACGAGGCCGCGATCTTGATCGGATGACGATGAGTATTCCGTGCTCATGGCGTTGCTAGAACGTCCGCGGAAAGAACCGTTGAAGGGATCGAGCGTTTGGCGACGCCGCGACCGGACGGCGTCGCTTCATTAGATGATACGCAACCCGCAAGTTTCCTCAAGGGTGGGGAGCGCGGAAAAAACTTTGGAAAGCTCATCGCGCCCCATCGGCCCCGCTCGCGTTCACGCGACTCCGGCGCCCCGGGCCTGCGCGTCGGCGTGATAGGACGAACGCACCAGCGGCGCGGAGGCGACATGGGTAAAGCCCATGGCCTTTCCCCGCTCGCGCAGATCCTCGAACTCCTCGGGCGGCGCGTAGCGATCCACCGGCAGATGATGGACGCTGGGCTGCAAGTACTGACCCAGCGTCAACATTTCCACCTCGTGGGCGCGCAGGTCGCGCATGACCGCCTCGATTTCCGCCGTCGTCTCCCCCAGCCCCAGCATCAGCCCCGACTTGGTTGGGACGCGCGGGCGCCGCTCCTTGAAGCGCTTCAGCAAGATGAGCGAGTATCGATAATCCGCCCCCGGCCGGGCTTGGCGGTACAGGCGCGGCACGGTCTCCAGATTGTGATTGAACACGTCCGGCGGTTCCCGCTCCAGGATATCCAGCGCCGCATCCATCCGGCCGCGAAAATCGGGCGTCAGGATTTCGATGACGATGCCCGGCCGCGCGGCGCGCGTCGCCCGAACGCAGGCGGCGAAATGGGCCGCGCCGCCGTCGCGCAGATCGTCGCGGTCCACCGACGTAATCACCACGTAGTTCAACCCCATCGCCGCCACGGTGCGGGCCAGGTTTTCCGGTTCCTCAGGATCGAGCGGATGGGGTCGGCCATGGCCCACGTCGCAAAATGGACAGCGCCGGGTGCAGATGGCTCCCATGATCATGAAGGTGGCGGTGCCGTGACCAAAGCACTCGCCGAGATTGGGGCAACTGGCTTCCTCGCAAACCGTGTGCAGACGGTTATCGCGCAGGATTTGCTTCAACCGCAGCACCTCGGGCGTGCCGGGAAACGACGCGCGAATCCAGGATGGTTTACGCAAGCGTTGTTTGGGATCAGTCGGCGCGATCTTGATCGGAACGCGGGCAACCTTGTCCGCGCCGCGCAACTTCTCGCCCCGCTGGGGAGTGGTTCCAGGCATCGGCGCGGCGGGATTATCGCGGGAAACGGGGAAATCGGGCATGAACGGTTCCTGGGCGGGTCGGTGGCGAATAGCCGGATTGGACAGCGGAAGACGCCCTGAAATTCACCCCAGCGTCAGGGGCCGGGGTCAGCGAGACAGGTAGCCCCCCGGCATCGCCGAAACGGGTGTAGCCGAGTTGACGTCCCAGATTCAGCAGTAACTCTCCGCCGGCGGCGTCCGGGCCGAGGCCGATGCCGAGGTCGCGCAACTGGGTTACCCGCAGGCCCGGATAACCGCAGGGATTGATGCGGGTGAACGGCTTCAGGTCCATATCCACGTTCAGACTCAGACCGTGATAGGAGCGACCCTGCCGAATGCGCAGCCCCAGCGAGGCCACCTTGGCGTCTCCGACGTACACACCGGGTGCGTCGGGGCAGGCGTGAGCGGCGACGCCATGGGCGGCGAGCAGTTCGATCACCGCCCGCTCCAGCGTTGTCACCAGCGCCCGCACGCTCAATCCCAGCCGGCGCACGTCCAGCAAGCAGTACACGATGGCCTGCCCTGGACCGTGATAGGTGACCTGCCCACCGCGATCCACCCGAACGACGGGAATATCGCCCGGCGCCAGCAGATGTTCGGCCTTGCCCGCCAGGCCCTGAGTGAACACCGGCGGATGCTCCACCGCCCACAGCTCGTCCAGCGTTTCCGCGGCGCGCGCCTCGGTGAACGCGCGCATCGCGTCGAACACCGGGCCATATTCGCGGCGGCCCAGACGACGGAACAGCAGGGGTTCAAGGCGTGAAGCGGGCGTGGTCATGCCCGGAATCACAGCACCAGCTTGATTCGCGGATGCCCACTGAGGTCCTGGTAGATGGCGTCCAACTGGGCGCGCGCGCGGGCATTCACCATCACCGTCACCGACTGGTAGCGGCCGGCCCGGCTGTCCCGCGTCCGCACTCGGGTCTCGTCCAGATCGGGCGCGCGCCGACGCACCAACTCCATCACCAACGCCTGAAAGCCGGGACCACCCACGCCCACGACCTTGATGGGAAAATCGCAGGGGAATCGCAGCGGCGACTCGTCGTTCATGCCGGTTTCCCGCCACCGCCGCTCAGTTGAACAGGGAATGGAAGAACAGCAGGATCGCGTCGATCATCCGCCCGAACCAGCCGCTCTCCGGCACGTCCTTCAACGCCACCAGCGGCGTCCTGCTGACCTCCCGATCACCCAGCTTGACCACGATCTCGCCCAACGGCCGATCCTTCTGGATCGGCGCGATGATGGTCGGTTGCACCGTGGTCGTGGTGTTGACCTGGGCAGCCTGGCCCTTGGGCACGGTGACGTACAGCGGCTGGATCACGCCCAGCGCCAGCTCGTTGTCCTGGCCTTTCCAGATTCGGGTGGTCACGACCGCCGTGTTGGCGTCGTGCAGCTTGCGGCTCTCAAAGAAGCTGAAGCCATAGTCGAGCAGGGTCTTGCTGGCCTGAAAGCGATCCTTCTCCTTCTGGGCGCCCAGCACCACTCCAATCAGCCGGGTATCGTTGCGCTTGGCCGAGGACACCAGGCAGTAACCCGCCGATTCGGTATGGCCGGTCTTGACGCCGTCCACCGAGGGATCGGTCAGCAACAACCGGTTTCGGTTTTGTTGCTCGATGTTGTTGTACTTGAAGCCGCGCTCGGCGTAGCGGGGATACTGATCGGGAAAGTCGCGGATCAGCGCCCGGGTCAGGATGGCGATGTCGCGGGCGGACATGTAGTGGTTGGGATCGGGCATGCCCGGCGCGTTGGTGAAATGGCTGTTCTTCAATCCCAACCGTTCCGCCTCCTGGTTCATCAGCTTGGCGAAGGTTTCCTCGGAGCCGGCCACCTTCTCGGCCAGGGCCACGGTGGCATCGTTGCCGGATTGCACCACCATGCCCCGTAGCAGATCGTCCACCGACACCTGGGCGCCAAGCTTGACGAACATCTTGGAACCGGACGTGCGCCACGCCTTCTCACTGATGGTGACCTGATCGCCGAGGTGAATTTTTCCCGATTTGAGCGCCTTATAAACGACATAGGCGGTCATCAGCTTGGTGATGCTGGCCGGTTCCATCCGCTCGTCGCTCTTGTCCTGCGCCAGCACGTTGCCACTCTGATAATCCATCAGGATATACCCGCGCACTGGCAACGGTGACAACGGGGGGATGGACTCGGCCCAGGCGGGGGTCCAGCCCAGCGTCAGCAGCGCGAAGGCAAGAAACGGCAACAATAGGGTACGGACTACGTTTGGATACGGCATGTCGCGGCGGTCTTTGGTGGTGGCAAGCTCGTTGGCGGGGGATTCTAGCGAGAAATCCAGCCTGAAAACAAACCCGCCCGGCCACGGAATTCCCTTCCCCAGGCCGGCCTGGGGTAGAGCCGGACGGTCGTTTCGCCTCAATCGACGACGCCGCGCGACCGGTTAGGCTTCAGGCTGGCCAACCGAACCGTCATCGGCTTGGGCTCGCCGGCCTGGCGCGGTGAAACCGGCTTGCCCGGACGGTTGGCGTTGGCGGCTGGAACGGGGGGCTTGGCCGTCGTTTCCTTGCCCTTCGCCGCTGGCGCGATGGGCGACGGGCGCACGTTCCCCTGCGTCGGCTTGCGGTGATCCTCGGCCCTGGCTGGCTTGACGCCCGCCGCTTTCGTCATCGCGGGCGGCGCGCTCTGCCCCGTGTCCGCCAGCGCCAACCGCACTGGCGCCTTCGTCGTGGCGGGCGGCGCGTTCCGCTCCCGCGCCAGTTTCGGCACTGTCCTAACCGGCTGGGTCGGGTTACGCTCCACGTCCGCGCGCGCTAATTTCACGTTCGCGGATTTCACCGCCACCGGCGGCGCGTTCCGCGGTTCCGTGTCCGCGCGCGCCAGTCGCGCGGGCGGCAAGCCCGGCGCCCGCGCCGAAGGCCGAATCGGGGCGGCGCGGGCGAATTCGATCTCGGCGACGTCAACCCTCGATTTGGCGCGCGCCGCGCGACTAGCCAACAGTTCTCGCTGTTCGGCCCGATAGGCCGCCAGTTTCGGCAGAAACTGATAGGGCTCCAGGGCGACGATCTCCACCGGAGCGGTGCCCTGCTCCAGCATCCCCAGCCGGTCGGCGGCGGCGTAGGATAAATCGATGAGCCGCGTCCCGACGAAAGGTCCACGATCGGTGACCTTGACCACGGTGCTGAGCCCATTGTCCAGATTGGTGACTCGCACATAGGTGGGCAGCGGCAGACTCTTGTGAGCGGCGGTCAGGTCGAACATGTTGAAGGGCGGACCACTGGAGGTCTTGCGGCCATGAAATTCCCAGCCGTACCAGGAGGCCATGCCCCGTTCCCGATAGCCGGCGCTGGTTTCCTTGACCCGGTAGCGCCGGCCGAACACCACATAGGTATCGGCATTGCCGGCGCGGCTGGGCGGCTCGGCCTGGGGCACGAGCTCGCGGCTGGGCGGTTCGGCGTCCGCGAGCGGGCTCGCTAGCCGCTGACTGTCGGGAACGGTGCTACAGCCAGCCAGCGCGCCCGCCAACGAAACCCAAACCATGGCATGGCTCCAAGAAGATTTGGCCATAAAAACTCCTCCCCTCTACCGAGGACACGCCGTGGCGCGTCCGAACGGTATGGTTTTCGTGGATTTTCAGGATGATTCAATCGGTGCGAGTCACGCGTTCCGGCGCGGGGGCGCCGGCATAAGGCCGCTCATGACGCTCGCGGATTTCCTGGCCCAGTTGGTACACCGCCATGGCGTACAACTGGCTATGGTTATAACGGGTGATGACGTAGAAGTTATCGAACCCCAGCCAATACTCCGGCCCTTCCCGTCCCTGGAATTCCAGCAGCATCGCCGCCTGGCCGCCCCCGACCGGTTCCTGGGGCAGGACGCCCCGAGTCTGGAGGCTGGCGACGCTGGACTGGGGTTGACCCAGCTTGCGGCTGACCAAGGCAGGCCAGGCCGCGCCACTGACCCGGGCCGGCACGGCGACTGGCTCGCCGGTGCGCCAACCATGCCGCTGGAAGTAGTTGGCCACGCTGCCGATGGCGTCGCGTGAATTGCGCCACAGGTCGCGATGGCCGTCGCCATCGAAATCTATCGCGTAGGAGCGGAAGCTGCTGGGCATGAACTGGCCATAGCCCATCGCCCCGGCGTAGGACCCGCGCGGAGTCAGTGGATCGATGCCCTCCGCCCGGGTCAGCAGCAGGAAGTTCTCCAGCTCCTTGCGGAAATAGGCCGCGCGCCGGGGATAGTCGAAGGCCAGGGTGGATAGGGCTTCCAGCACCCGGTATTTGCCCATGTTGCCGCCGTACTGGGTTTCCACCCCGATGATGGCGACCACGATTTCCGGCGGCACGCCGTGGACCCGCTCGGCCCGGGTCAGCGCCGCTTCGTTGGCCCGCCAGAATTCCACTCCACCCTGGATGCGCTTGGGATTGACGAAAATCGCCCGGTAGGCGTACCAGGGCTTGGCCTCGGCCGGGCGGGACATGGCGGCGATGATGCTGGGCTGGGCGTGGGCGCGGCCGAACACCGCCTGCAACCGCGCCGCATTGAAGCCGTGCCGGGCCACCATCTCGCGGATGAAGGCCTGCACGTCGGCGCGGCGGGCCAGCGGCTGGCCGGCGTTGGTGGTGGAAGAGCCGGACGGAGGCGTCTCGGCCGAGGGGCCGGCGGGCGTGGCGGGTTGGTTGGCGAGGTCCGGCACCGGCCGGATCGGGGCCGGCGGCGCGCAGGCGCTCAACAGCAAGGCAATACCGAGCAGATATAGGCGCTTCACTCGTTGGTCTCGTCGTGGGCCAGAATGGCGGTCATCGCGTCGGCGTCCGGCGGTGGGTATAGATGCTCATCACCATGCCAAAGCCCGCCATGAGCGTGACCAGGGAGGTTCCGCCATAGCTGAACAGCGGCAACGGCAAGCCCACCACCGGCAACAGACCGGACACCATGCCGGAATTTACGAAAGCATAGAGGAAAAAAATCAAAATGAGACTACCGGCCAGCAATCGGGCGTAGGTGTCGGACGCCCGGCTGGCCATGTACAAGCCGCGGGCGATGATGAAGAAGTACAGAACCAGCAGCAAACAGGCGCCGACCAGGCCGAATTCCTCGGAAAACGCGGCGAAGATGAAATCGGTCGAGCCTTCCGGCAAAAAATCCAGATGCGACTGGGTGCCGTTCAGCCAGCCCTTGCCGTAGACGCCGCCCGACCCAATGGCGATCTTGGACTGGATGATGTGGTAGCCCGCCCCCAGCGGATCGCTTTCCGGGTTCAGGAAGGTCAGCACCCGCTGGCGCTGGTAATCGTGCATGACGTAGGTCCAGAACAGCGGGATCACCGCGCCCAGCGCCCCGGCGAGCCCCAGCAGGAACCACCAACTCAGGCCCGCCAGGAACAACGCGAAAGCGCCGGCGCAGCCCACCACCAGGGCCGTGCCCAGATCCGGTTGCTCGGCGATCAGGATGAAGGGAATCGCGGTGACCAGCGCCCCACCCACCAGATGCCACCAGCGCGGCGGCAAGGGTTTGTCGGCGAAGAACCAGGCCATCATCATCGGCACCGCGAGTTTCATGATCTCCGAGGGCTGAAACCGAACCACCCCCAGATTCAGCCAGCGTTGCGCGCCCTTGGAAATGTCGCCGGCCACCATGACCGCCAGCAACAGCAAAATGCCAGCCAGATAAATCCACGGCGACCAGAATCGAAAATAGCGTGGCGGCAGTTGCGCCAGCGTCAGCATGATGGCGAATCCCAATCCCAGCCGCATGCCCTGCCCCAGCACCAGGTCCAGATTCCGCTGCCCGGCGCTATAGAGCATCATCAGCCCCAGGCCCGACACCGCCAGCAGCCCCACCAGCAGTAGCGGGTCGAGGTAGAGTAGCTTGAACAACTTGCCATCGCTTTCCTGTACGCGATCGTCCGTCAACAACAGCGGTCCAATCCGACCCGATGCGGATGTTTGATTACTCCCCACGCGGCTGCCCATCCTGAACAGGTTGAATGCCGGTGGCGGAATCGTCGTATTTGCTCAACAACCAGGCATCCATGACCTTGCGGGCCAGCGGCGCGGCGGTGGCGCTGCCGCCGCCGCCATGCTCGGCGATCACCGCCACGGCGATGCGCGGATCCTCGGCGGGGGCGAAGGCGACGAACAGCGCGTGATCCAGCAAATGCTTGGCCAGATGCTTGGCGTTGTATCTTTCGCCCTGGCCCAGGGTGAAGACCTGGGCGGTGCCGGTCTTGCCGGCGATCCGGTACTTGGCGCCCGCGCCGATCTTGTGGGCGGTGCCACCCTCGACCACATGGATCATGCCCGTGATCACCGCGTCCCAGAACCGGGGATTCTTGACCGTGACCGGCGGCAACGGCCGCGGCGCTTCCACCGTCTTGACCCGGGTGCCGGGGTGCTCGGTGGCGTACAGCACCCGCGGTTTGAAATTCTCGCCCCGTTGGGAGATGACGGCGGTGGCGTGCGCCAGTTGCAACGGCGTCGTCAGGAAAAACCCCTGGCCGATGCCAAAGCTGACCGTGTCGCCGCTAAACCAGGGCTGCTTTTGCACGCGGCGTTTCCACTCCTGGGAGGGCAACAAGGCGCCTTTCTCCCCGGGCAAATCGACGCCGGTCTGCCGCCCCATGCTGAACTGGTCCAGGAACTCATGCAGGCGGTCAATGCCCACCTTGACCGCCAGGTCGTAAAAATACACGTCGCAGGACTGGGCGATGGCGCGGTCCATGCCCACGCTGCCGTGGCCGCCGCGCTTCCAGTCGCGGAAGCGGTGGCTCGAACCCGGCAACCGGTAAAACCCAGGACAGAACACGCCGCTGTGGCGGCTGACCACGCCGTATTCCAGCCCGGCCAGCGCCATCAACGGCTTGATGGTGGAGCCGGGCGGGTAAATCCCGCGCAGGGCGCGATTGAGCAGGGGTTTGTTCTTGGAGGTGTTCAGCGCCCGATAGGACGCAAAATCGATGCCGTTGACGAACGGATTGGGGTCGTAGACCGGCTGACTGGCCAGGGCCAGGATTTCGCCGTTGCGCGGGTCGAGGGCGACGATGGCGCCGTTGTGGCCTTCCAGTACTTTTTCCGCGACCGCCTGCAAGCGGATGTCGATGGAGAGATAGACGTTCTGGCCGGGTGTCGGCGGGGTGCGGCTGAGCACCCGCAGCGGCCGGCCGTCGGCGTTGGTCTCGACTTCCCGCCAGCCGGTGCGTCCGCGCAGCACGTCCTCGTAGGAGCGTTCCACCCCGGTTTTGCCGATATGGGTGCTGCCGCTGTACTGGCCGGGATCGAGTTTGCTCATCTCGGTTTCGTCGATGCGGCCGACATAGCCGATGACGTGAACGCCCAGGGCCCCCAGTGGATAGCGACGGGTCAGGTCGGCCTTGATCTCCACCCCCGGCAGACGATACAGGTCGATGGCCAGCCGGGCAATCTCTTCGTCGGTCAGCCGAAAACGCAACGGTACGCCGGTGTAGGGCGGCGCTCGCCGGGCCAGTTTGCGAAACCGCTCGATGTCGGCGTCGGTCAATTCGATGCGCCGACGCAATTCCGCCAGGGTGGCGTCCAAATCCTTGGCCTGCTCGCGGGTGAGCTCCAGATGGTAGGACGCCAGATTGTCGGCCAGCAATACGCCGTTGCGGTCGAAGATGAAGCCGCGGGTCGGCGGCAAGGGTTGCAAGCGAATCCGGTTGCCGTCGGCCAGCAGGGTAAACCGTTCGTGGTTGAGCACCTGCAAATACACCAGCCGGCCCGCCACCGCCAGCAGCCCCAGGAACACCGCGAACAGCGCGAACAGCGCGCGCCGGAAAAACAGCTCGCTTTCGGCGGTATTGTCCTTTTGTCGCACCAGCAATTCGGCGGTGGCGGGCTGGGTAAACGGACGCCAGGCTTTCATCGTCGTCGGCCAGAGCGGTTCAGGTGACCTGGAAATACCGGCGCGCGTCGCGCAGGATCACGAACAGCAGGGGCCAGCCGATCATGCCGCCCACCGCCGGCGCCAGATACCAGCCATCGCGCGGCGGGTAACCGATCACGCCGCTGATCCAGAACACCAGGAACTGCTTCAACAAAAGAAACATCAATACGCTGACCGCCTGCCGCCAGGGTGGCAGCACCCGGATGCGCCGGTGGGTCTGCACGGTGAGATAGGCCAGGGTCGCGAACGCCAGCGCGTGCTGGCCCAGCAGCGCGCCGCGCCCCACGTCCACCAGGAGTCCAACCAGCCAGCCCGTGCCGATCCCGATCCGGTACGGCAACGCCAGGCACCAGTAGATCAGCACCATCGCCACCCAGTCCGGCCAGAATCGACCCAGCCAACCCGACAACGGGACGCTGGTCGCCAGGAAGGCCAGCAGGAAACTGCACGCGATGATCCAGCCGCCGGTGGAACGAACTCCGGTCATGGCGGCGTCGGCGTGGCGGGTTGCGCGGCGTCCGGCGCGTTCTCCAGCAGCAGCACCTCCCGAATGCGGTCCAATTGCGCGACCGGCTTGGCGACGATATGGGCAAAGGGGCTGCCGGGGTCGAATTCCACCTTGGCGACCGTCCCGACCGGATAACCGCGTGGAAACCGCCCCCCCATCCCGGAGGTCACCAGCAGATCGCCGACCTTCACATCCTCGTTGTTGGGGATGTGCGGCAGTTCCAGCTCCTGAAAGTTGCCCGTGCCCAGCGCCAGGGTGCGCGCCCCGGTGCGATTGACCTGGATCGGCAGGGCGTGGTTGGGATCGGTGATGAGAATCGCGGTGGCGGTCAGCGGATCGGTTCGGACGATCTGGCCGATGACGCCCTGTTGATCGAGCGCCGGCTGGCCGACGTGGACGCCGTGCTGGCGGCCCCGATTGAGCAGGATATGATGCCGATACGGATCGAAATCCACCGCCAGCAGCTCGGCGATCAGAACCCGCTCGGGCGTGTTGACCGCCGATTCCAGCAGGGAGCGCAACCGACGATTTTCCGCTTCCAGGGTGGTCAGCTTCTGCAACTGGGCGTTGAGAAACACCTGCTTCTCGCGCAACTGGGCGTTCTCTTCCAGCAGGACGGCGCGGCCGGCGAAATTCGCGCTCAGCCAGTTCTGAAGGTCGGTGGGCAACCTTGCCAGGTACTGCAAGGGATAAAGAGCGGTCGCCAATACATCGCGCGCGCCATCCAGCGCATGATAGCGATGATCCACCGTCATCATGGCGATGGACAGGGCCACCCACAGTCCAAGCTGGAGCGTCGCCGTTGGGTTGACCGTGAACAAGTAATGGATGCGCCGGCTGGGTTTGAGAGCGGCCACCGCTTATTCGATGGCGAAGGCGTCGATCGCGCGCTCGTCCTTGGCGATGAGCTCCAACACCCGGCCGCCGCCGCGCGCCACGCAGGTCAACGGGTCTTCGGCGGTCACCACGTTCAGGCCGGTTTCCTCCATGATCAGCTTGTCGATGTCGCGCATCAAGGCGCCGCCGCCGGTCAGCACGATGCCGCGCTCGGCCACGTCGGCGGCCAGTTCGGGCGGAGTCGCCTCCAGGGCCATCTTGACCGCGCTGACGATGCCCGACAGCGGTTCCTGCAGGGCCTCCAGGATTTCGTTGCTGTTGAGGGCGAAGCTGCGCGGCACGCCCTCGGCCAGGTTGCGGCCCTTGATCTCGATCTCGCGCACTTCGTTGGTGGGATAGGCGCTGGCGATTTCGTGCTTGATCCGCTCGGCGGTCGGTTCGCCGATCAGCACGCCGAAGTTGCGCCGCACATAGTTGATGATCGCCTCGTCGAAGCGGTCGCCGCCGATGCGTACCGCGCCGGCGTAGACGATGCCGTTGAGCGAGATCACCGCCACTTCCGAAGTGCCGCCGCCGATGTCCAGCACCATCGAGCCGCGCGCCTCCTCGACCGGAATACCGGCGCCGATGGCCGCCGCCATCGGTTCGGGGATCAGGTACACCACTCGGGCGCCCGCCCCCATCGCCGATTCGCGGATCGCGCGCCGCTCCACCTGGGTCGAACCGCAGGGCACGCTGATCAGCACCCGCGGGCTGGGGTTGAAGAACTTGCGGGCGTGGACCTTGCGGATGAAGTGTTGGAGCATCTTCTCGGTGACGGTGAAGTCGGCGATCACCCCGTCCTTCATCGGCCGGATGGTGGACAGGTTGTTGGGCGTGCGGCCCAGCATCCGCTTGGCCTCGGCCCCCACCGCCGCAATGGTGCGGACACCCCGAACCGGGTCCTGATGGATGGCGACCACCGAGGGCTCGTTGAGAACGATGCCGCCGCCCCGGACGTAAATCAGCGTGTTAGCCGTCCCCAGGTCGATTGAAAGGTCGTTGGAAAACTTGCCGCGCAACCATTTGAACATGTTGTCGAAAACACCGGGTTATCAAAAATGGTCAATGCTAGCAAGCAGGGTAGTTAGGAGCAAGTCGATAAAATGTGCTAGGTTAAACCTCTCGTCACGCAGTCAGGAGAATTGACCCGATGCCCCTGGGACCCGCTGAAGTCGCCAAAATCGCCCATTTGGCGCGGCTGGCCATCCGTGAGCAGGATGCGCCAGCTTATGCCCGCAATCTGTCGGCCATTCTGGATCTGGTGGCGCAGATGAACGCCGTGGACACGGCCGGCGTCGTGCCGATGGCCCATCCGCTGGACATGGCGCAGCGCCTGCGCGCCGATGAAGTCGCCGAACCCGACCAGCGCGAACGGTTCCAGGCCATCGCTCCCCGCACCGAGGCCGGGCTGTATCTGGTTCCCAAGGTCATCGAATAAACCATCTTTAAACCGCCATGCACGACAAAACGATTGCCCAGCTCGGCGCCGGCCTTGCCGCCGGCGAATTCAGCAGCGAGGAACTGGTTCGCGCGTTCCTGGAGCGCATCGCGCGCCACAATCCGCAACTGAACGCCTTCATCACCGTCACGGCCGAACCCGCGCTGGCGCAGGCGCGCGTCGCCGACCAGCACCGCCAGCGCGGCGACGCGGGACCGTTGACCGGCGTACCCATCGCCCACAAGGATATTTTCTGCACCAGCGGCGTGCGCACCTCCTGCGGCTCGCGGATCCTGGACCGTTTCATCGCGCCCTACGACGCCACGGTGGTCGAAAAGCTCGCCGCCGCCGGCGCGGTGATGCTGGGCAAGACCAACATGGACGAGTTCGCGATGGGCTCGTCCAACGAAACCAGTTTCTACGGCCCGGTGCGCAACCCGTGGGATTTGGAGGCGGTGCCCGGCGGTTCATCGGGCGGTTCGGCCGTCGCCGTGGCCGCGCGGCTGGCGCCCGGCGCGACGGGAACCGACACCGGCGGCTCGATCCGCCAGCCCGCCGCGCTGTGCGGCGTCACCGGCATTAAGCCGACCTATGGCCGGGTGTCGCGCTGGGGCATGATCGCCTATGCCTCCAGTCTCGATCAGGGCGGGCCGATGGCGCGCACTGCTGAGGACTGCGCGCTGCTGCTGGGGGCGATGGCCGGCTTCGATCCGCGCGATTCCACCAGCGTGGATCGGCCCGTGCCCGATTATGTCGCCGCGCTCGACCGGCCGTGGGACGGGCTGAAAATCGGCCTGCCGAAGGAGTATTTCGGCGAAGGTCTGGACGGCGAGGTCGCCCGCGTGGTCGAAAAAGCGATTGACGAGTACCGCAAGCTGGGCGCGAACGTGATCGAGGTCAGCCTGCCCAACAGCCAGTTGGCGATTCCGGCCTATTACGTGATCGCCCCGGCGGAGTGTTCCTCCAACCTGGCCCGGTTCGACGGGGTGCGTTACGGCCACCGCTGCGAGAATCCGAAGGATCTGCTGGACCTCTACACCCGCTCGCGCGCCGAGGGTTTCGGCGCGGAAGTCAAGCGGCGCATCCTGGTCGGCACCTTCGCACTGTCGGCTGGCTATTACGATGCCTATTACCTGAAGGCGCAGCAAATCCGCCGGCTGATCAGCGACGATTTCCGGCGGGCGTTCGAACAGGTGGACGTGATCGCCGGGCCGACATCGCCGACCGTGGCCTTCAATCTGGGCGAAAAGGTGGACGATCCGATCACCATGTACCTGTCGGACATCTACACCATCGCGGTGAATCTGGCCGGCCTGCCGGGCCTGTCGCTGCCGGTCGGCTTCGTCGGTCAACGGCCGGTCGGCTTGCAACTGATCGGCAATTATTTCGCCGAGGACCGCTTGCTGAACGTGGCGCACCGCTACCAGCAGGCGACCGACTGGCACCGACGCACGCCCGCCGCGTTTGCCTGACAGACTGCTCCCCTCGCCCTTTGGGAGAGGGGCCGGGGGTGAGGGCGCTTTGCTTTCAAAAATTCAAGGTAGTGCGACATGATGGAATGGGAAACTGTGATCGGGCTGGAAATCCACGCCCAACTCGCCACCAAGAGCAAAATTTTCTCCGGCGCCGCCACCGCCTACGGCGCGGAGCCGAACACTCAGGCCTGCGCCATCGACCTCGGTCTGCCGGGCGTGCTGCCGGTGCTGAACCGGGAAGCGGTGCGCATGGCCGTCATGCTCGGGCTGGCCATCGGCGCCGATGTGGCGCGGCGCTCCGTGTTCGCCCGCAAGAATTATTTCTACCCCGACCTGCCCAAGGGCTACCAGATCAGCCAGTACGAGCTTCCCGTCGTTCAGAAAGGCCAGTTGACCATCGACCTGGAGGACGGAGCCAGCAAGGTGATCGGCATCACCCGCGCCCATCTGGAGGAAGACGCCGGCAAGTCGCTGCACGAGGATTTTCACGGCCTGTCCGGGATCGACCTGAACCGCGCCGGCACGCCCCTGCTGGAAATCGTCTCCGAGCCGGATTTACGTTCGGCGAAGGAGGCGGTGGCCTACATGAAAAAGCTGCACCAGATGGTGGTCTATCTCGGCATCTGCGACGGCAACATGCAGGAAGGCTCGTTCCGCTG